>NZ_DEXU01000009.1:0-42019 GCF_002364295.1 Idiomarina sp. UBA3176 | reverse complement strand
GCCCTGCGTGTCAGCATGGTGTTGAACCAGAGGTTTTTACGATAACATAGATTTCAGGGCGGACTAGGAGAGCCAAATGCCAAAACCTGTTAGCACTATCAGCCCCGAAATCACGCCAGCACCCGAGCATGAAAAGCGCACACGGCGTACGTTCAGTGTTGAGTATAAACTCGATATTCTGAGAAAGGCCGATGCCTGTCAACACGGCGAGCTCGGTCAGTTATTACGTCGTGAAAATCTGTATTCTAACCAATTAGCGCAGTGGCGTCGTGAGTTTAGTGAACAGGGTGTCGCGGGTTTATCGAAATCACAACCCGGCCCTCAATCCAGCCAAACACCAGAGCAAAAGCGCATTGAGAAGCTGGAAAAAGAAAATCAGCGCCTGCAGGAGCAGTTGCGGCTGAAAGACAGTTGTCTTGATCTCCAAAAAAAAGCCTTTGCGTTGATCGATCAAACGGACACCGGGAGCAACTCATAATGTTGCTCCAAAACAATGCGTTTAAACACATTCCTGAGCGAACGGCTTGTGACATACTGGCACTCAATCGTAATACGGTACGTCGACATCGTCGCAGAGCGGCGTTTTGCGGCCCGCCAATGCCTCGTCGGTCGTCGCGCCAACAGGCGGCGCAACCGAGTGCTTTATCGACCGCTGAGCGCAGCGAAGTAGAACAACAACTAAGCAGTGAAGCGTATTGTAATCAGCCACCGGTGCAGGTTTATCATTCGTTGCTGGAGCAAGGTGTTTATTTATGCTCGATTAGCACCATGCATCGTATTTTACGCGTCAACAAACTAAGCGGCGAGCGCCGGAAACAGCGACCGCCTCAGACTCATACCGTACCGCGACTGAAAGCAACATGTTCCAACGAAGTCTGGACCTGGGACATTACGAAATTAGCGACCGAAAAGCGCGGCGAATACCTCTCGTTATATGTCGTGATGGACTTATTCAGTCGTTATGTCGTCGCCTGGATGTTATCACGCAAAGAAAACAGCAAATTAGCACAACAGCTGATTGAACAGGCCGCCGAACGTTACGGCATTGAGCAGAACAGCCTGACCGTACACCAGGATCGCGGTATGCCGATGACCGCTCACTGCTATCTGGATGTGTTATCCGACTTAACGATAACCGCCAGTCACAGCCGGCCCCGCGTCAGTAATGATAACCCGATGAGCGAAGCGCAGTTTAAGACGCTGAAATATCAGCCTGACTACCCACGCCGATTTAAGGGTTACGGCCACGCACTTGACTGGTGTCGCGATTACTTTCGTTGGTATAACGAAAGCCATTACCACAGCAATCTAGCCGGTTACACACCCGAGCAGGTCTTTACCGGCGAATGGAAAACACTGGCTGAAACACGACAACAAGCGTTGGACAACGCGTTTAATCAGCACCCGGAGCGGTTTAGAAAACGTCCGCGTGTTCAGTCTCCACCGGCAACGGTCGAAATCAACCCGGTAACTGAAGACGATAATGATGATGTTGCAGAGTCCGGAGTAAACTTCCCGACGCTGCCAAGGTTCATAGAAAAAACAATTTAACTTTTACACTGCTGGTTCAAATGAGGTTGACACATTCCGGAGGCGTTCGATATCGACTTATTTGAAGGTGCCGAGGGTGGTGACGACAGTATTATCAGTTCATTAAAGGACAACGGTAAACGGGTTATTTGTTATTTTAGTGCCGGAACCCGTGAAGACTGGCGGCCCGATGCGACTGAATTTTCGGAAGACGCGGTTATTGCCAACGGTGAAATGGCGGACTGGCCGGGTGAAGTATGGCTGGACATAAACAATGAGGCTGTCCTGAATGAAAACATCAAACCCATTATGGAAGCGCGTCTGGACTTAGCTCAATCTGCAGGTTGTGATGCGGTTGAACCCGACAATGTCGACGGCTATATAAACACTGACGAGACAAAAGGCATTATCACTTACGATGATCAGCTAAATTACAATAAATGGTTAGCCAATGCCGCACACTCGCGAGGGTTAAGCATTGGTTTAAAGAATGATGTAGACCAACTGAATGAACTGGTTAATGACTTTGATTTTGCCGTAAACGAACAGTGTTATGCCTACGGAAATGAATGCGTGAGTTACGAGGACACTTTCCTGAAAAATAACAAAGCGGTGTTTGTGCAGGAATATTATGAAGACGGCTCAGAGGGTGAAATCAGCCAGCAGGAGTTTGAAAGTAATGCCTGCTCTTACTTCCTTGACGTTGGAATATCCGCTTTATGGAAAGAGGGTTTTAACCTGGATGGGGAAAATGTTCTGAGCTGCAGCGAATAGAATTTTAAAGCAAAGGTCAGTTTCATTAAAACAAGAAAACGAACTGACCTTTGAGCTTATATGCTCCACTCGTGAGTATGCCAGTCGTTTTCTTTCGCAATTGAGCGCATTTGTTCGTTACCATTTATAACATGGCTGTTAAGCGCGTAATCCAGTAATGGTACGTCGTTAATTGAGTCACTATATATGCAGCCTAACGGTAAGTCTTCTAAGTCGTGCTGTTTTTGCCACTGCTTTAAAAGAGCAACTTTTCCTTCTCCAAAGCTAAATGGCTCTATTAGGTTTTGTGTGAACTTATTGCTAGAGACCTCAATATCGATTCCAATAACATACTGAATACCAAAAAGAGCAGCAATGGGCTCTACTATAATGGTGGGGCTGGCAGAAATAACCAGAAGAATGTCTCCTGCTTTCTGATGCTCCCTGACTTTACGCATACCTTCTGTATAAATGCGAGGCTTAATATAGTGTTCAGCAAATTCGGCAGCCAGAGTTCTGATTTCAGTAACCCGTTTACCTTTTATGGGTAAAACCCATGCCTGCATATAATCCTTCATATTCATTCGTCCGCTACTGTAATCCTGCATGATTTCGCTGCAAATCTCAGTCGCTTCTTTGCTGTAAGGCCAAGAGTTTTTTCGTAAAAAGTACATCCAGTCCTGCGCACTATCTGAATCAACCAGGGTGCCATCAAGGTCAAATACAGTAAGCTTTGGTTTTGTCATTATTAAAGTACGTCCTTAAGTACACCTTAACGATTCAGGCGGCCGGCAAATTGTCTAAGAAAAGAATCAGATGAGGTGCTCGTCACTGAGACATCGTAGCGTTGATTACTGTCCGTCGGTATATGAACGACCTGTCCTTGAGGCAGCCTTTTTTTCGTATCAACGTCTTGTCCAAGATAGTAGGTAAAGCCGTCACTACGAGCCAATAGGCCGCAGTACTTGCCGTCACTGATAAAGCTAATATCTCTTCCGGGTTGTATTTCAGAATGTTTTCCTGCTAAGCGACGATGAAAACCTTCTGGCCCCATGACTTGCAAGTCATAAGCATCTTCAATTAGCGTCCACTCTCTGCTCGTTTTATTTTTGGCTTCGATAGTATATCGGTGCGGAATTGAGTCCAGATTCAGTCGGTTGTAAACATGGAATACAGCAGCGTGCTTGCCTTTATTAATGAAGGTCAGCTTCAATGTATTGGTTTCCGGCAGCTCATCCCACTCTAAATCCAGCTTATAGAGGCTAGGCCGGTGTGGACGCATACCCGGTTCCTGGGCAGGCATCGACTGTTGAATCGGAAGTTTAGGCGTTGTTCTTTTTGGCAGTGCCGCTGCCCTTTTTGCGTCAGCTGTGGGGTCAGGAAAAGCTAACGGCAAGTCCCTGTTTGGATTTACGAAGTCAAAAGCATTTGTGAAATCACCACAAACAGCCCGTCGCCAGGGGCTAATGTTGGGTTCTAAAACACCGAAACGTTGTTCCAGAAAACGAATAACCGAAGTATGATCGAGAACTTCCGAGTTAATGTAGCCGCCCCGACTCCAGGGAGAAATTACGTAGGCTGGAACGCGTGGTCCCAATCCGTAGGGTCTTCCCATGTAGTCTTGTACTTCCAACGACTCATCCGCTTCGGATCGATGAGTATGATACTCCCCTCGGGTAGACACCTGAGAATGGCCTGCATATCCGCCGGGTGATGCTGGATCTTCTGAAGGCGGTGCTGGTGGCGGTACGTGATCGAAAAATCCGTCGTTTTCATCAAACATGATAAACAATGCTGTTTTTGCCCAAACCTCAGGATTCGCCGTTAGAGCGTCTAATACCTCTGAGGTATATGCAGCCCCTTGTGCCGGGCTAGATGGTCCAGGATGCTCGGAACCTTCCGCTGTTGCTATAATATAAGATACAGAAGGCAACTTATTTTCCATAATATCTTCTCGCAGCTGGTCTAAAGCCTGAGTCGTTAACCCTCGTTTTGCGAGCTCTGGATTTGAACCTGGCTTACCTGCTACTGAGTTTTGAAACGCAGCAAACCCGACAAGCGGATTGTCCGTAAAATTATCCGACATATCCTGATAAATACGCCAATTTACACCTGCTTCCTGCAACCTTTCCACGTAGGTTGTCCAGGTGTATGGAATGGCTGCACCACCATCTTCAGGTAAACGGTCATGTGAGTTACCAATACTCGGCCCACCAAATTGGGCCTGCCCGTCGTTGGTTCCGGACCAGAGGAACAAACGGTTGGAGTTGGTTCCCGCATGCATAGAACAATGGTAAGCATCGCATAGTGTAAAGGCATCGGCTAAGGCGTACTGAAATGGCATATCCGCGCGCTCAAAGTAACCCATTGAGTGCAGATTTTTTGCTTCTGGCCAACGATCCATGTGCCCGTTATCCCAAGCCGCTTGCGCATCTGGCCAGGAATGAGGCGTGCCTTCTACACGCATATGTTCGAATGTTTGGCGTGTATTTAACGCAAATGGGGTGACAAATTTAGGGCCTATTTCAGTTTGGTTTAATTGCGTGAATATCGTACGGTCTTTGATTTGGTCAAACGATTTAGCTGGTGCAGGATAAGGGTCGGAAAAACCTCGTGCTCCTGACAAGGTACCGAAGTAATGATCAAAAGACCGATTTTCCTGCATCAGAATAACCACGTGCTCAATATCTTTTATCGTGCCAGTACGTACCGCAGCAGGAATAGCCAAAGCTCTTGATATTGCGGGAAAAGAAGCCATTACGCTGGCAGCTCCTGCCCCTAAAAGAAACCGACGGCGACTAATATCGACCATAGAAGTAACTCCTTGAAGAGGCATTAGATTTCGAAATCTAATGCCTCTTACCTAACATCTGGTTAAAAATCAGCACTAACAGAGAAAGTCACCGTTCTTGGTGAACCGGGATAAACACTGTTACTGCCAACAGCCGATATATACTCATCGTCGAGCAGGTTATTCACATTCAAACGCAGGCGAAGAGCCGATATGCTGGAGGAAACACCCTGAATATCAGTACCAATGTAGGCATCTACCACTTCATACCCAGGCGCGGTGGCTGAGTTCTCAAAGTTGATAAATCTATCCCCAATATGGCGCAGAGAGATTCCACTCGTTATGTTGCTACCGACATAATCAGCTGCGATGGTGAAGAAAGTTTTTGGTCCGCCGTATACTTGGTTCCCAGCCCGAATTTCTGCGTCTTGGTCAAGACCGGTATCACCTGTACTAAGGTACTCAGCATCATTATAGGTATAAGACCCAGAAACTCTCAGGCCGCTGGTAACTTGATATGAGGTGAGCAGTTCAGCGCCGCGACTCTTCTGACCACCAACGTTCACATAGCTGCCGTCGACTTCTTCTTTGTAATCGATACCATCCAATACACTAGTATCCAATTGTACAATTCGGTTATCGAATTTAATGTCGTATAAGGTAACCGCTGCGTTAAAGCCATTGTTGATATAACGGAAGCCTAACTCAATGTTCTCCGCCGTTTCAGGATCAATGCCACCCAGTTCTGAATTAGATAAACCGGAATCAATGATACCAGGAACAATGGATTTATAGTTTTCAGAGTAGCCGGCAAATAACTCTAAACCATTAACCGGTGTTGTATAGGTTAACCCTGCGTAGAGTAACGGATCTGAAGTGGAGTCTAATTGACCCGTTCTGTCATCGTTATAGAAGTGATCAACCGTAGTATCGACCTGATATTGTTTTACGCCGAGACTTGCGCTCAGCGGGCCTAAAACCGCTTTTTCCTGAGCGTAGTACATGAGTTCTTTAGTGTTTGCTTCGGTTTTATATTGAATCCAGTAAGGGGTTTCATTGAATTCCGGGCTAATTGCCGAGTTCTCAACTAAATGCCATGAGCGCGTTACATCGGCATCGTAGTTTTCATACCAAAACCCGCTGCGTAAGGTATGTTGTATGTTGCCAGTTTCAAAGTCGTAGGAAACATCCCCCGTTATGCCATAACGATGATTGGCATAATTTGACGTACGATATGAGCCAACCCCTTCGACATTGCCATCATAACAATTGGGATCTTTTTCAGCGTCTAAACCATATTGACCAGTGCAAGAGTCAATCAATGTACCTGGTACATTTGTACCGGCGTTAACGAAAAAGATATCGTCACCCTCGTAATCGCCATAAATTGTGTTACCGGAGCGTTCGTTATCCAGGTTTCCATCTCCATCGACATCGGTAATGTAGGGAGGGATCCAGTCACCACGGCCTTTCATTCTGTGATAATAAACGGCGGTATTGAATGAAAAGTTGCCAAAGTCTTTTTCGACCTGAAAACTATAAAATGAATTATCACGCAGTGCACGCCAGCCATCGCGATAGTTTTCATCAAGACCAGGAATTCCGGTCCAGTTCATGTGTAATCCGTCGTGACGAGGGTTTTCATAATAATCTTCTAAAGAAACATATTCATATTCGTTTTCATTAGCCGAATTGTAGGTAGCGAAGCCTGTAATATGAAACCCATCAATAATGGTTGTGATTTTACCCGTAAGATAATCTTTCTCCGTGATAGCTTCATTATCCCAAACGTCCTTATTTTGCGAAGATGAGCCACTGAGATAGAAGTAGGTATCTGGACTAATTTCACCTGAGTCGTAACGGAAACGGTACTTACTCGCGTCCTGGTCGCCTGCCATATAGAGTAAGCTTAAGTTTTCTTCCATTAATGGATCGGAAGTAATGAAATTCAGTGTTCCACCTAATGCCTCATTTGATCTCGAGCTGATATCCGCCGTTCCCTGACTGACTTCCACGGTTTCAAGATCGAGCACGTCAATAAATCTATTCGCTTTACTACCGCCGCCGTAGTTTGAGCCGCCGTTTGGTAAGCCATCAAGCGTTGTACCAATTTGCCCGTTATTGGTATTAAAGCCTCGCATTCGGATGTTAGTCATCCAGTCAGATGAACCGAAGGTATCAGCTTCCTGTACAATAACTCCGGGTAATTCCTGTACAACAGTGTTTACTGAAGCATTGGCTGGACGACGTGAAATCATATCCATTGAAACCGTGTTTGAGGCGAAAGTCTGTCTCTTACCTACAACAATGATTTCTTCCATTTGTTCGTCTTTTTTACTCGTTTCTTCTTTATCCTGATCAGCTATCGCTGATGCTGAGGCTATTGCCAGTATTAATGGTGAAAGTGCAAATCGTTTGTAGCCGTTCATGTGTATCTCCCCAGGTATGCTAAACGTGGAAGTAATAGGACCAAAATGACCTTTCACCTCCAGCTATGATTTTGAGCGAGGCCAATATAGAATTAAAATGTGACAGTGGTGTGATATTTTGTTGTATTAATTATTAATAATGTGAGTTTATGTGGTTTTTAATGTTGGAAGTGGATTAAGATTTACTTCTGCTCTAAAGTAGCAACTTGTTAACTCATTGAATTACATGCGCGCAACCAATAAACGTGTGGGGATGGATGTGAATATGTCTGAGCGTTTAATCACTATGTTGGAGTTGATTAGGCTTCATAGATCAATGTCTGTTGTCGATCTTTCACAGCGTTTTGAGGTGTCAGAAGAAACCATACGACGTGATATACGGCAGTTAGAAACTACCGGCAGAGTGGTTAAAGTGCATGGTGGAGTTCGTCTTTCCACTTCAACTCTAGAGCCCCCATACCAAGGGCGCGTAAGTTTGAATGCTGCGGCTAAAAAAGAAGTTGGAGAGAAAGCTACCGAATTAGTCGAAGATGGGATGACGGTTTTTATTGACTGTGGTTCAACCAGTTACTGGTTTTCAAGAATGTTGACCAAACCTAAGAAGTTACTGGTAGTGACAAATTCGCTGGATGTAGCAAATGAAGTCATTGGTCGCGATGATTGGCGGTTAGCATTTACTGGTGGACAAATTGATCCAGATTACCGGGCCGCTTTCGGGCGGGAAGCTATTATTCAGGCTCGGCAGTTCACACCCGATCTGCTATTTCTGTCTATCGGTGGTATTCATTCCGACATAGGGCTACTTGATTTCAGTATTGATGAGGCTAATTTTAAGCGTTCACTTCTTGATAGAGCTCGCCGAAAAGTCGTACTGACCGATTCTTCAAAGTTTAGTGGGGCTGGTTCCGTTCATCTGGCCGATTTTGACCAAATTGATACGATAGTTTGTGATAAACCGCCCGAAGACCCGTTGAAATCTGCACTCGATAATGCCCAAGTGGAGGTTATTTGTAGCCGTTAACCCGCTATCAGGTTAGCGTCGGGTAGTAACATAAATTCTTCATATTCTGCGCGTAATATTGGCCGTTCTCACAATGGTAGGAATGGCACTTATGGTTTCTCTCACTAAGAATACAAAGCGCAGTAACACCTTCTGGTTTATTCTCTACGCCTCAAGTGCCGCTTTCTCGACCTATTTTTGTATGTATGCGTTCCGGAAGCCTTTTGCCGTGGCAAGCTACGAACAGGCTCAGTTCGTTGCAGGGATCGATTTCAAAAGTGCATTAATTATTGCGCAGGTATTAGGTTACGCCCTATCCAAGTTTGTCGGTATTAAAGTCGTATCGGAAATGACGGCAAATTATCGCAGTGTTGCCATTCTCACGTTGGTAATGGCAGCACAGTGCTCACTTATGGCTTTTGCCGTTGCGCCGGGGAACTGGAAGCTAGTCGCGCTATTCTTTAACGGTTTACCGTTAGGCATAATCTGGGGCCTGGTCTTCAGTTACTTAGAGGGAAGAAGAACCACGGAAGTCTTGGGTGCTATTTTATCTATTAGTTTCATTGTGTCTTCTGGTGTCGTAAAAACCGTCGGTAAATACCTGATGCTGGACTTACAAGTCAGCGAATACTGGATGCCGGCTGCCACGGGCGCTATTTTTACTATCCCGTTATTCATTTCCGTATATTTTCTTTCCAGGATTCCCCCGCCGACACACCAGGATAAAGAGGAACGCCATAAAAGGGAGCCAATGACATCCGAAGATAGGATCCAATTAGTGCGGAAATACTCGATAGGTTTGGGCTGCATGGTCGTCAGTTATATATTACTGACCGCTATGCGCGACTTCAGTGACAATTTTGCAGCAGAAATATGGATAGAACTAGGGTATGGCGACAGACCCGCAATATTTTCTTCCGTTGCGCTGTATACGTCATTGACTGTTCTACTTTTGCTAAGCTCGATAATGTGGATTAAAAACAATTTTCGGGCATTTATGGTTAACCATCTGATGGTTATTGGGGGATTTCTTCTCTTAGGTGTTAGCAGCTTATTCTATCAAAGCGGTGGAATTTCAGGTTCATCATGGATGATAGCGCTAACTATTGGGATTTATCTGGCTTATGTTCCTTTTAACTGTCTTATTTTCGATCGCATGTTATCGATGATAAACGACAAAGCTAATGCCGGATTTCTTATTTATATCGCGGATGCTATGGGTTATGCGGGAACCGTCGGTATACTGCTGTACCGTAACTTCTTTGAAATAAAGCTAAGTTGGCTAAACTTTCTATTAGAGAGCGCTTACTTTACGGCTCTTCTGGGTAGCGTGTTGATGGTATGTTCCGCCTGGTTTTTCCGCCAGCGCTTCTATAAAGAACACTCAAAGACTCTTATTAAAAGCTCAGCTTAACTGGAAATGAAAAGGGGCTACACGAAAGCGGCTCAAAAGTGCTCTTTTAAGAAAACGTCACGAGACTGTCACGGAACAAGGCGTTTTGATCAATTTTGGACAGGCTTAACGTAAGCTACTATTTTGAATGTAGTCATATTTTTATTTTAATCTGCTGAATTCTAAAATAATTTAACCAGACCAAGGAGCCAGCATGGAGAATTTTCTATCGCTATGGGGTGAGTCGGCCTATACCAGCCTGGGTTTTTTCTGGATGGCGCTGTGGGCGTTTGTATTAGGTTATTTAATCAGTAGCTTAATCCAAGTGCTTATCACTAAGCGGCGAATGCGCAAGGCTATGGGCGGCAATGATCTTAAGTCTGTGTCGCTGGGTACTTTCTTTGGCTTTATCTCCAGTTCCTGCAGTTTTGCTGCGCTATCAACCACCCGGGCTTTGTTTAACAAAGGGGCTGCGTTCAGTGCTTCAATGGCGTTTATGCTGGCCTCCACGAATCTGGTTATTGAACTGGGTTTTGTTATTTCTATTTTCCTTGGTTGGCAGTTTGTAGTTGGTGAATACGTTGGCGGGTTGTTGCTAATTCTATTCGTCTGGCTCTTTATTACGCTAACCAACCCTAAAAACCTAATTAAGAATGCGCGAAAAGAAGACGAAGAGGACGACGAACATCAACACGAGAGCACATTATCGGATCTTTTCAGTAAGGATACCTGGCAGAAAGTTGGCCAAAAGTACGTAATGGAATGGCAAATGGTCTGGCAAGACGTACTCATTGGTTTTACCGTTGCCGGCGTTATTTCAGCCTTTGTGCCTAGTGCGTTTTTTGAATGGTTGTTTATTGGTGTGGGTACAGAGGGTGACCCGGGTTTCTGGTCGTTACTTCAACAAGCGGTAGTGGGTCCGGTGGCTGCATTTTTCACCTTTATTGGTTCTATGGGCAACATTCCATTAGCGGCCGTTTTGTTTGGTGAAGGTGTGGCCTTTGCAGGGGTTATGGCGTTTATTTTTTCCGACTTAATTGTACTGCCGGTGCTCAAAATTAATGCGCGGTATTATGGCTGGAAAATGGCTATGTACATCGCTTTAATGCTCTTTACCTGCCTGGTCGCGGCGTCTTTAGCTATGCATTATGGTTTACTGGCGTTCGATCTACTGCCGGATGCGTCGCAGTGGTCCTCTCCGGCAGAACAACAGCACTTTAAGCTGGACTATGGTTTTGTTCTGAACCTTATTTTCTTATTGCTGAGCGTGGTTATGGTTGTGCTTTGGCGGCAGAAGCAAAAAGAACACGAACACCACCATCATCATCATGACCATGGCGACTCTTCTTCGTTGAGCGACAAGGTCATGAATGGACTGTGCGGTATCAGTGTCCTTTGGTTATTAGGAGGAATGGGCTTTTATCTTACAAGTAGCGCCGGTTAGTCCTGACCGGCGCAGTGCTCGTGCTTTAAATGAAAAAAGTGACCACTAATTAAGGTAAGCGAGCCAATAATAGTGAGTAAGATTTCAATTGGGCCATGAAAAAACTGGGCGATAACGACCGCTAAACAACCAAGCGGCAGTAGTACCCGACTGAGCTTCGCCTGCGGGTTTTTCCAGGCATAATACCCCTGAAATATCGCCATGGTTAACACCGGCAGCAATAATAGCCGGTGGAACAAAGGCGTTTCCAGAACACTCGCTAACGAGTTTGTCCCCAGAAAAATAAGCAGTATTGGCGTTGCCAGACAATGGACAAAACACAGGCCAGAGAAAAACATACCGAGGCGGTCACTCATTCCTTTCTCCTTAACCATCATAAATATTTCACCCAGGCTTTATTGCTGCGACGTTTGTATCGGTTAAACACTTGCGTTGGCTTATACAGTAAGGCGGCCAGTACAATGGTGGTTAACCACACCCAATAAATGTTGGGCAGACTCATAAAGCCTTCCTCCGGCGCCCCTAAAACTGCGGTAGCCAGAGTATAAAGCAGCAATAAAATGTAAAGGTGGACTATGTAGAAAAACATGGGTGCGCCACCGAAAGCGGTCAGAACTTCCGTCCACTTTCCTTGTAAGCGCTCCATTAGGTAAAGCATGGCAAACATGCCGGCAAAGGTTATTTGCAGAAAATTCAGCGATGGCGGGTACTTGGTCACATTGAATATAGCCCGCGCGGTGGCGGCTAAACTCTCTTGCTGAGACCAGGCCTGTGTCTCGCCGTAGATATTAAAACCACGCAGCAACAGAAAGCCGGCGAGGCAAAACGTCGTTAGCCCTAATAACCAACAGGCTCTGCGCTCAGATGAGAAGGATTTGGAATACAAAGGTCCGGCCGCATAACCCAGCAAAATAACGCCTATCCACGGCAGTAACGGGTAGCTGGCTCGTATTGATAATGCGTCGGACTGTAAAATATAGCCGCGGTCATGAAGAATGGTCCAGGCTGTATAGCCCCACTCACCCGGGTTCAGTTGAATAAAGTCCAGTGCATTGTGCCCGGCAACAATAAGCAGACCCAACACAAACAGAAGCCGGTACGGTAAATTAACGCAGGCACCCAGAATGAGCATGCACAGACCAATAACCCATATTACTTGCAGGTACAGTGTTTCGTAGGCGCCAAACCATGAAAAGTTGATGACCGTAAGTTCCAATATCACCAGGAACAGTCCGCGCTTCCATAAAAACTCACGGGCGACGCTGGGCGAACCGTCATGCTTTTGCTGATACAACCAGGCTGAAAGGCCGGTTAGAAACACAAATATGGGCGCACAAAAATGTGCGGCAAAACGGCTCCAGAATAAGCCCGGCTCCGTAGTTTCCAGTATCATAGGGTCTGCAACCGGGTGGTTATAAAAAAAACGTTCCCGTACGTGGTCCAGCAACATCAATATAATGACCAGCCCACGCAACGCATCAATACTGTTAATTCTTTGCGTAATATTTTTAGAATTCATAAGTCAGGCTCACTGAAAACTGTCTTGGGGCTCCTGGTGTTGTCCAAAGCGCAGAGTAGGCGTTCGACATGTAATACTCGTCAAAAAGGTTATCAACGTTTATCTGTAATTCAGTGTTGTCGGTTAACCGGTGTGTATAGAACAGATCAAACACCTGATAACTGGGCAGACGATACGACTGATCGACCGTAGCGCCTAAACGGTCATCCACATATCGTGCGGTAAGCCCTATATCAGCATTAATTTGCCAGTGCCTGAGATCGTGTTTAACCATGGCGTTAAAGGTATTCTGAGGAATATTTACCAGGTCACTACCGGCAGGGACATTGACGCCCCAGTCGTAAACGGTAATATCATTTTTTGTTTCACTGTCTATGTAGCTGTAGGCAACCCGTAAATCGGTGTAACTGCCCAGCGACATGCCCCCATCTATTTCAAACCCTCTGCTGGTTGCAGCGCCCAGCGTGGCCGGGTAGCCTGGGTGAACCGGGTCATCCGTAAGAATGTTGGTTTTGGTGGCATCGAAAACAGCAGCGTTTAACCGAAAGCCGTTAGCGGAATATTTCATGCCCAGCTCTACTGAGTCGCTCTCTTCTGGCTTAAACCCCTGACCTTCGAAGTCGGTGCCGCTAATAGGAACAAAGCCTTCTGAATAACTGGCATAAAGGGTTAAGTTATCCGTTGGCAGGTAGCTCAGTGCCACGCGCGGGCTCACTCGGCTTTCATCCTGTTCAGATTCCGTACCTGATACCAGTTCTAAGGTTTCTTGCGTGTACTGATCCAGTCTTAAGCCCATTAGTAGATGCCACTGGTCATTAAGTTCAAGCTGATCCTGCAGGTACAAACCAAAACCTTTTTGATTCTCGTCGTTAATGTACTGGGTATGAAGTTCCGGTTTAGCTGCACCATACTGAGGGTTAAAAATATCCAGCTCGTAAGTACCTGGCTCCGGACGGACACGGTCTAATAAAGTGTATAAGTCATAACGGTATGCGTCGGTTCCCATCAGTAAGTGATGGGTCATGCCGAACAACTCTGCGTTACCGCTTAATTCGAGTCTTAATGATAAATCATCGGAATCGTAGTCACGACGACGGTGCTGACGGGTTAGAGTGCGACCGTCTTCAAATAATTTTTGGCGCGAGCCGGAAAGTTCGGCATCCGACGAGTAGCCGTCTAACTTTGTGCTTCTGGCATTAATACCACCGGTTAAAAACCAGTCATTTAGCAGGTAGTGCTCAAAGGTTAACTGGTGGCCTTGTGAAATGATTTCAGTAGGTTCATCACTTGGTTCGCCCAGAAAGCGGTCTCTTGGCACGGTTCTAATATTGTTATCTAAAACCACTATGCCACGGTCAAACAGCTGCTCCTGCTGCATGAATTCAAAGGCATAAAGTATGGAGGTGTCTTTACCCAGTTGCCAGCGCAGAGACGGGTTAACAACCTTTTTCTTGCTGCTGACATGATCCCGGAAACTGTCATCATCCTGTATCGCACCGTTTATCCGCGCGGATACGCTATCGCTAATACCGCCAGTGTAGTCACCTTCAATACGATAGCGGTCATCGCTGCCAAGCGAGGTTTTTAAGTATCCTTCTGGAGCGTACTGCGGTTTGCGGGTAACCACGTTAATCACCCCTCCCGGGTCCGAGCGGCCATACAGTGCAGAGCCCGGGCCTTTCAGAACTTCTACGTACTCAATATTGGAAACGTCCCGATGCCCGCCGAATCCGCGACCACTGGAGAAACCATTAACTAAATAACCAGTAGGTACATTTTCGTTGCCCGGAAACCCGCGCATGGAGTAGCTGTCCCATAAGTTACCGCCGTCGTTTTGCAAAGCAATTGACGGAGAAAACAGCAAAACATCGCGAAAACGGGAGATATTAATATCATCCACCAGGCTGCGGTCCAGCGTAGTAATTGCCTGAGGAATTTCTGAAACAGGAACATCTCCGCGGTAAGCCTGACGATAATTGACTTCAATGTGTTCGAAAGACTCCTGTTCTTGCGCGAACGAGCCCGTACTCATGATAGAGAGTAAACTTAGAGTAACTGCTTGGTATTTCATGGGGGCAACACAACTCAATTAAAAACGTAATGTTATATTATAACAATCGGTTTCTAATGTCGAATTCTGGTTCGCTTAGTATTAAGATGAATGAATACCGACATTGGTAATAAGGAGCTTTATGCACCATCACCATCATCACCACGAGAGTTCATCGGAGCGAATTGGTTGGGCGTTTTTCCTTAATCTGTGCTTTACCGTTATTGAATTTATCGGTGGGATATTAACCAATAGTACGGCCATTTTAGCTGACGCGGTGCACGATCTCGGCGACAGCATTTCTATTGGTATGGCCTGGTTGCTGGATAAATTCAGTCGTAAAGATGCCACGCAGACCTTTACCTATGGCTATCAACGCTTATCTCTGGTTGGCGCTTTTATTAACGCGGTTGTACTGACTGCAGGCTCAATCTGGATTTTATTTGAAGCCATTCCCCGTTTATGGAACCCGGTAATGCCAATGGCGGAGGGTATGGCGTTACTGGCGGTATTCGGCGTTATTGTGAATGGTTATGCGGCGTTTAAATTGTCGCATGGTAAATCGTTAAACGAACGCGTACTTAACTGGCACTTACTAGAGGACGTTCTGGGCTGGGTTGCTGTTTTAATCGTGTCGATTATCTTAATCTTTGTCGACTGGCCTATTCTTGACCCTCTGCTTTCCATTGGCTTCACTTTGTTCATTCTGGTTAACGTTCTTCGTCACTTGGGTTCTACCGTTAAGCTCTTTGTTCAGGCCTCACCAGACCCCGAAGTGTACCGGAAAATACGTGAACAATTGACCTCGCTGGAACTGGTTGATGACGCCCATCATTTGCATTTTTGGTCGTTGGATGGCGAGCGTCATGTATTAACCGCGCATATTGTGGTATCAAAAGAACTGGAATGTTCAGAGCGCGCACTTTTAAAGCAGCAAATATCACAGCAGCTGGCAGCGTTTGAATTAGCTCATACCACCATTGAACTGGAATACCCTGACGAAGCTTGTCGAGACCATTAACAGGAGAAGATCATGGAATTGTTCGGAAGTTATACCTCGCCGTTCGTAAGACATTGCCGTATTGCTTTACTTGAAACTAAGACAAAGTTTTCATTTACCGAAACGGATTTTGAAACCAGTGCCAAATTAAGTCCGGCGAAAAAGGTTCCCTTTCTTCACCACAATGATTTGCGCCTGCACGACTCTACCAGCATTCTCAAATACGTGCGGGACAAGGCGGATGAGCGCTTCATTGCCGATGTAAAAGATTTTGATCAGTACTGTCTGGTCAATACGGCGATGGACTCGGCAATTAACGTGTTTTTGCTGGAGAGAGAAGGCGTAACAGCTGACAGTGTTAAGTATGTTAAACGCCAACAGCAGCGTATTGATGACATACTGCAACTGATGGAAGATAAAGAGCATGCGGTGGCTTATGAAGGGCCTCATCCCTTTAGTGACGGAGAGCTACGTTTAGGTTGTTTCCTTAGCTGGGGGCTTTTCCGTGAGCGTTTTAACTTAGATAAGTATCCGCGACTTCAGGCCTTTGTCGATAAGTTAAACGACTACCCTTATTTCGCGGATACTGATCCGAACCGTTCTTAAATATCTTTAATGGCGCGGCTGCGTTCGGGGATTTCCTCGTTCAGCAGTCGGTCATTTTGTGAATAGTTCACGGGTACATCAATAAGGTGTACGCCGGGTTTGTTCAGGCAGTCTTTTAACAGCGGTATCAAATTTTCCGTTTTATCTAAACGGTAACCGTTAGCGCCGTAAGACTCTGCATATTTCACAAAATCCGGGTTATTGAAATCTAAGCCGTAGTCGCTCAGTTTCATATGCTGCTGTTTCCACTTGATCATGCCATAGCCGCTGTCATTTAAGATAACGACAACGATATCCAGCCCCATGCGCACAGCAGTTTCAAGCTCCTGAGAGTTCATCATAAAACCGCCGTCACCGCATATTGCCATGACTTTCTTTTCCGGATTAACCAGCTTCGCGGCCATGGCCGATGGTAAGCCTGCACCCATTGAGGCAAGGGCATTATCCAGTAGTACCGTATTTGGCTGACGAGCCGGGTAATTACGTGCAAACCAAATTTTGTAGATGCCGTTATCCAGTGCAATGACACCGTCATCTGGCATAGCTTCACGCACATCTTCTACCAGACGCTGGGGTAACACCGGAAAGCTTCCGTCATGAGCGCCTTCATCGGTATGGTCGCGCATGTGATCGCGAACTTTCAGCATAAAGTCGAAATCCCAGTGACTTTGCGGCTCAATCCCTTCTTTTAACTGCCAGATACTGTTACCAATATCGCCGATCATGCTGGCATGAGGAAAGTAAACCGAATCAACCTGGGCACCCTGAAAGTTAATGTGTACCACTTTACGATTGTCGTTGTCGCCGGTTTTCATCATAAAGGGCGGCTTTTCCACCACGTCGTGACCGACATTAAGAATCAGGTCAGATTTTTCGATGGCGCGGTGCGGGTAATCGCCGTCGGAAACCGCCGCATTACCGAGCCAGCGTGGGTGGTCTTCGTTAATAACGCCCTTACCCATTTGCGTGGTAATAAAAGGAATACCGGTTTTATCGACAAATGCGCGCAGCATTTTTGCTGTAATTTTCCGATTGGCCGCAGCCCCTATCAACAGTACCGGGTGTTTTGCTTCGCGCAGTAATTCCAGCACGTGGCGGACCGATTTATGCTCGGTAATGGGGCGGCGCGAATGACTGGCTTCTATCGGAAGGCTGCTGACCTCTTCGCGACTGATATCATCCGAGAGCTCCAGGTGAGAAGCGCCGGGGCGTTCATCTTCAGCGCGACGAAAAGCCTCACGGATGTGCGCCGGAATACTGCTGGCGCTAATAATCGCCTGAGTGTATTTGGTAATGGGAGTCATCATGTCGACCACATCAATGATCTGGAATTGACCCTGATGACGTTCCTTTATGGGTTTTTGTCCAGTAATGACAACCATAGGCATAGCGCCGAGTTGCGCGTAGGCCACCGGTGTAACCAAGTTGGTTGCCCCCGGGCCTAAGGTGGAAAGGCACACCCCGGGTTTGCCGGTCAGGCGACCATAAGTGGCGGCCATGAAACCTGCGCCCTGTTCGTGGCGGGTTAAAATTAGCTCAATGCTGGATTTTGAGAGCGACTCAAGTAAGTCCAGGTTTTCTTCGCCGGGAATGCCGAAAATGTACTTCACACCCTCGTTTTCAAGTGCTTTTACGAATAAATCGGATGCTTTCACTTCGCTTTCTCCTTGCGTTAAAGAATATTCTTCTAGTTAGGCCTACGTAAAGCATAGGAGAGATGATCAAAAAAGGCAGCCAAAAGGCTGCCTTCTTAAACTACAATCGAGTAAATCGATTAAGAGTTTTCGTCACCAGTCAGCTTTTCTAAGCGGCCACGAAGTTCTTCGTCGTTTTGCGCCTGCTGAATAATCATGTTGTACTCTTGCGGAGTCAGACCTGCGTTTTCAACTGCTGCAATCATTTCTTCCTGTGCAGATTGTTGAATCTCACGCGCTTCTTCCTGATTTTCAGCTTGCTGGAACTGGTCGCGGTATTTTTCAGTAACGCCCTGAACATCTTCCATAGCGGTTACAAACTTAACCAGCATGCCTTCAGAAATTTCCTGAGTTTGCTGCTGTTGCGCCATAGACTCCTGAGCTTGTTGTTCCTGAGCTACTGCTGCTGTGCTACCCAGTGCGAATACTGTTGCTAATGCGATAATTGTCTTTTGCATGATAATCTCCTAGATGAATTTATCAGTTTTACTTACGCTCTAACTAAAGCGAAGACTGTGCCAACTTTTCAATTGTCTGATTTTTATAACTTTTTGTTCTTGCGAAGTTTGCGCCGAGAAAACCAACCAAAAAATGTGTATCCTTAGTACACAATTAAAGGAGGTCGTGTGACAAAAAGATACAGTTGGCCACTATCCAGTCTGCAAAGGCGGCTTCTGGTTTATGTCGTTATGCCAATGTTATTGATTTCCGGTGTAGCAATAAGCGTTGGGTTACAGGTTGCCTCTGATGAGTCTAATGAGCGGCTAAAAAGTGACTTAGAACTTCTGGGGCGAGCCATTAGCTTGCCTATAAGCGACGCCTTGTTGAATAACGACTTGTCTACAGTACAGGCGAATCTGGATTCGGTGTTCAATATTGGTCGGGTTTATGGTGCGTCGGTTTATAACGTGTATGGCCAGCAGGTAGCGGAAGCGGGCATTACTGAAACCGACTTAAGCAACAGTCAGTTAGCGCTACAAACCGTTCAGACTGGAATAAAGCAAGACGATTATCGTCGGGTGGAAGGCCGCGATGTCTTCTCTCAATTCCTGCCTATTGTTGATCGCGGTGGTCGCATTATTGGTTTATTACAGATAAACCGGCGGGCGAGTGACTTTGATGAGTCTTTTGAAACTTTAAGCCAATACGCATGGCTGAGCTGGGCGGCGTTCGGTTTAATTACTATTGCGGTACTGGTTTTTGGTCATTATCGCGGTGTCGGTCGGCATGTGGTGGCACTTAAGGACGCCATGTTGCGGGTCGCTGAAGGGAACCGCAGTACGCGGGTTACACCTGCTGGCCCGTCAGAATTGCAGGAGGTTGCGCAGGGTTTCAACCGTATGCTTGATAGTATCACCGAGGCTGAACAAGAGCTGGAGCAGCGCCGAGAGCACGAGGCCTCTCTGCAGCAAGCTTTGCGAGAACAGGAAAAAATGGCGGCTATTGGGAGTGTCGCCAGTGGTGTTGCGCACGAGCTAGGTGCTCCGCTTACCGTTATTGACGGCCGCGCCAGCCGCTTATTACGCAACCATAAAGACGAAGACAGTCAGCGCCAGCTAAAAGCGGTAAGAGGCCAGGTGCAGCGGTTAACCGGGCTGGTAAACCAGCTGTTGGCTTTCTCCCGTACGCCGGTACAGCAGCGCGAAACCATTTCTTTACGTGAGCTGATAGCAACAGCCATGACCAGCATAGAGTTTGAGCAGGATAAGGGGTCGGCCAAAGTGGTAATTAAGGAGCTTGTCGATGTTATTCTGAAAGTGGATATCAAGCGACTGGAACTGGCCTTGGTTAATGTTCTTCGCAATGGTTTGCAGGCCGCTGAATCGGAAGTTGTGGTGGCAGCTGAGTACGCCGGTGAAGGTGTCATTATCACCGTTGATGACGACGGTGAGGGGTTGCCCGAGTCTATGAAAGATAAAGCTTTGCAGCCTTTTGAAACTAATAAACCTCAGGGAAAAGGCACCGGGCTTGGTTTAACCATAGTGAAACACGTATTGAATGACCATAACGGAGAGTTGTCTTTAACAAACAACCCCAATGGTGGCTGTCGGGTTACCTTGAGTTTACCTGCGCAATGCCTTCGGCAAGCCGTTATTAAAGGAGGTAGTGAATGACCGCAGCAAAAGCCATGATAGGCGTTATTGAGGATGATCCGGCTCTGCAGGAGTTGCTGGTTGAAGAGCTGGAGGCCGAGGGCTATAAAGTCACCGCGTGGGGAAGTATTGAAGCCTTTAAAAAATCGGTAACGCCATTGGATTTGGTTATCAGCGATATTCGCTTACCGGGGTTGTCAGGCTTGTCTTTACTGGAAAGTTTAAAAAATGAAGATAACTCCCCTGCGCTGTTATTGATTACCGCATTTGGTACGGTTGATCAGGCGGTTGATGCCTTAAAACAAGGGGCCGATGACTTTCTAACCAAGCCGCTGGATGTTGAACACCTATTGCTTAGCGTAAAACGGATATTAGAACATCGGTCACTGCAGCGTGAGCTTAAACGGTATCGTCAGCAACAAAAGGGCCCCGGGGGCTTAGTCGGCCAAAGCCCGTCAATGCGTAAACTGTATGACCAGATAGAGCGCATAGCTCCGGCAGACGGCAGCGTCTTAATTACCGGTGAAAGCGGTACGGGTAAAGAGTTGGTGGCAAAGGCACTGCATCAGTTAAGTGACCGCGCTGAGCAGAGCTTCCAGGCGGTGAACTGTGCGGGCATTCCAGCCGAGTTAATGGAAAGCGAATTCTTTGGTCACACAGCTGGCGCATTTACCGGTGCTCAGAAAAAGCGTCAGGGTCTGCTTAAGCAGGCCGACGGCGGTACTTTGTTGCTGGACGAAATTGGTGAAATGCCAATGGCGCTGCAGGCTAAACTGCTACGTGTATTGCAGGAAGGCACGATTCGCGCCGTGGGCAGCGACGAAGAAGAAACGGTGAATGTCCGGATCCTGGCTGCAACCCACCAGAACTTAGAGCAACAGGTAGAAGACGGGCGCTTCCGGCAGGATTTATTTTACCGTCTGGAAACCTTTAGTTTACGAGTACCACCGCTGCGGGAACGGGGAGAAGATATTGAGCGTTTAGCTAATTTTTTCCTACAGCAGCTGCAGAAAAACAGTGATAAACCGGTTCGCAGCATTTCTCCGGCTGCACTGGAGCAGCTTTATTGCTATCGCTTTCCGGGCAACGTACGTGAATTACAGAATGCTATTGAACGTGCCTTTACTTTCTCCAGAGACGATAAAATAGCGGTTGAAGATTTACCGCAAAGAATTTTGGATAGTGAGCATGAACCCGACGTGGATTATGGCACCGAGTGGCCGACTCTGGATGAATATCAGAATCAGTACATTCGTAAGGTATTGACGCATGCCGAAGGGAATAAATCTAAAGCGGCAGAAATTCTCGGAGTCACAAGGCGCACTCTATACCGTTGGCTGGAACAGCATGGCGAGTGATCAAACGCGCGTTTAGGCACGTAGTCTATACTAAGTTTTTGAATCATTTAACAGGAGTACTAAGTGAAAGTATTAATGGTATTAACCTCACACGATAAGCTTGGTGACACAGACCATAAAACGGGTTTCTGGGTAGAAGAGTTTGCTGCTCCGTACTATGTTTTTACGGATTCCGGTGTGGACGTGACTCTGGCATCGCCTAAGGGTGGCAAGCCACCGATTGATCCAAACAGCACCACACCAGATGCACAAACCGAAGCAACAGAACGCTTTGATAAAGATGAGACGGCTCAGCACAAATTAGAAACGACCTGTAAGCTTGATGAAGTTGATCCGGAAGGTTTCGACGCAATTTTCTATCCGGGTGGTCACGGACCATTGTGGGATTTAACCAATAACGAGCATTCAATTAAGTTGATTGAGCATTTCTGGAGTCAGGGTAAACCCGTTGCTGCGGTCTGTCATGCCCCAGCCGTGTTGTTAAATGCTAAATCGCCAAGTGGTGACCCGATTGTTCAGGGACGCACGGTAACTGGCTTTAGTAACAGCGAAGAAGCTGCAGTAGAACTGACCAATGTAGTTCCGTTCTTGCTGGAAGACGAGTTGACCGCCAAAGGCGGCCATTATCGTAAGGTGGATGACTGGCAGGCATATGCCGTTCAGGACGGTATGTTAATTACCGGTCAGAATCCCGGTTCATCTGAGCAGACGGCACAGCGCCTGCTCGATGTGTTAAGAGCCAGCCTGTAATTGGCTTAAAAGCGTCGGCGCCAGCTAATGCCGACGCTTGCCTGCCGGCCTACGGCGGGCTCAAATGAACGTCCACTGCCCTGATTAACCACAACAGCTCCTACGTAGTCTTTGTCGGTAATGTTATCAACCCGTACCCACACATCCAGCTCGCTCTTAGCCCATTGCCAATCGCGGCTTACAGCAATATCCCAGGTCGTGTAAGACGGGGCAAAGGTATCATTTGCATCATTAACCGGTGTCTCGTTACGGTACTGGCCGGCTAACTGAACTAGCCACTGCTCTGTGGGTTGCCAGTTAAGACGCAGATAGCCCTGACTTTTTGCTACGCCGGGCAACTGATTTCCCTGTAACGGACCATTATCAAAAGTCGCGTCTATATAGCTGTATGACAGTAGTAAATCTAACTGCTGGGTCAGTGCGCCGTTAATACTGAGTTCAGCACCTTCGCGCGAGGTTTCCGACGCGTTGCGGTAGGTTGTGCGACCGTCGTTTGACTGATCCACCAGTATTTCGTCCTCGCTTTTAATACCGAAGAACGCGAAATGCAGTCGCCAGTCTTGTGGTAGTTGGTGTTTGATACCCCATTCCCATTGATCATTCGTGGACGGACCCAGTTCGCGGTTCAGGCCCGAGCCCTGGTTACGGTATGCCAGCTCAGTCAGTGTCGGTGTTTCAAATCCCTGCCCGATGCTCAGATAAGTCGCCGAGGTAGGCAGAAACTGCCAGGTAAATGAAACAGCTGCGGTGGTCTCACTAAAGTCGCTGCTGCCGCTGTCATCGGAGTTATCCAGATCGGTAAAGTAGTCTTCTACTTCATAATTGATGTCGCTGTAACGAACTCCGCCGGTTGCTGAAAGCTCTTCCGATAACTGCCACTGAAAACGTAGATAAGCTGATGCATTTTCAATCCAGTTAAATTCGTTGCGGCGCAAATCACCTTTTTCACCGCTGTCATTCACATAACCAAAGCGATGATCCTGCTGGCGCTCTAATTGCGCTCCCAGGGTTGCTGACCAGTTAACTCCGCGTTGACGCCAGCGCGCATGAGCACCTTCAAATTGACGAGAGACATCAATGACGGCGCCCGAGCTTGTTGTGTCGTCACCGGCAAAAGGCAGAAACTGCTCTATATCGCGGTCACCCTGCCACAGCGAGAGTAACCCCTCACCATTGTTGCTCTCATGAAACCAGCTAAAAGACCCCTGACGGTGGTGAATATCTTTCCGCGTGTTGAAATCAATTGCCCGTTGTACTGTCTGAGTTGGGTCTTCGCGCCAGTCTTCGGGCGTTAGTGCGCTGGGGTCTTGCAATAATGGCGCATCGTTATTGTCGTAACGAATAACAAAGCGGTTCTGCTCGTCCCACTGATGATACCAGCGTATCGCCTGCTGTTGGCGCTCGGCTGAGTTATGCCTGCGCGGGCCGTCGGTCTGAAAATCTGAGGCTAAAATTTGCAGCTGATTGGTGTTGGTTGCCCACTGGGCATTAACATTGTACCGCTGAGTGTCATTTTCGCTGAACTGTCCACCCCATTCCAACGCGGTTTCTGTTGGCTTGCGGCTGAACCATTCAACCACACCACCGCCGGAGTTACCGTACAGCGTTGCTAATGGACCGCGCAATACTTCCAGCGAATCAATGCTGTCGAGAAAAATGCTCGAAGTTTGTGCCTGTCCGTCGGGCATAGATAACGGAATGCCGTCGACATTTAACTGCAAACCCCTTACTCCAAAGGCCGCACGCGAGCCAAAGCCCCGAACCACCAGGCGTGTATCCTGTGCGTAGTTGTAACGGTTGTCAGCCTGAATGCCCGCCACCCCGGCTAAGGCATCGCCAGCATCAATCTTCATAGAAGGTAAGGTGTTTTCCACGCTCACGCGGTCGATACTGGCCGCAGTAGTCAACCAGGGCGTCTCGCTTTGTGTCGCTGTAACAACAACGGTTTCGTCTACGTCTGCGGAGTGAACAACGAAAGAGGCCGCCAATAAAGGCAGCCCCGTGTAAGTGAGTTTTCTTAATACAGCTGAGTACAACATATTAATCCGCCGGTTTTATTTGAATGATGGCACCGTCAGGCTGGTCGGTTAATAAATAGAGGTAACCGTCAGGGCCTTGGTTAATGTCGCGAATACGAGCTTCAACAGCATCTTCAAATAAACGCTCTTCATGCATCATGCGACCTTCATACAAGTCCAGGCGAGCAACCAGTGAACTTTTCAAAGCTGCGACAAAGAAATCGCCTTTCCACTCAGGAAACGCATCGCCGTTGTAAAATGTGGCTCCGGCCGTGGCAATAGAGGGTACCCAGTAATAGAAGGGTTGCTCCATACCTTCTTTGACTGCGTCTTCGCTGATAATGCCACCGCCATAATCAACACCATAAGTAATTTCTGGCCAACCGTAATTTTTGCCAGCTTCCGGAATGTTTACTTCGTCACCGCCTTGTGGGCCATGTTCAACAGTCCAGAGCTCGCCCGTTTCAGGATGAATATCGGCACCCTGCACATTGCGGTGACCGTAAGACCAGATTTCGTCCAGAGCGTTATCATTGTTAACAAAAGGGTTGTCTTTCGGGATGCTGCCATCAGGCCATATGCGTATCACTTTACCGTGATGGTTATCCAGTGTCTGTGCGTCATCCATACGTGAATAGCGGTCACCTAAAGTAATGTATAAGTGCCCTTCAGGTGAAAAGACTAACCGGGAACCAAAGTGGTTATTGCTTTCGTACTTAGGTGCCTGACGGAAAATAACTTCCTGCTCAGTAAATTCTTTATCGTCAAGTTTCGCCCGCATAACGGCCGTACTATTCCCTTTCCCACCGTCCTGTGCTGCTTCAGAGTAGCTAATATAAACCCAGTTATTCTCAGCAAAGTCAGGGTCAGTGGTAATATCCAGCATACCGCCCTGGCCTTGTGCTACGACCTCTGGCGTTCCGCTTATCTTTTCGCGATAACTGCCGTCGGCGGATACCCAGTAGATGTCGCCGGAGCGCTCGGTAACTAAAATGCTTTTGTCAGGAAGAAAAGTCATACCCCAGGGGTTAGTAAAGCCATCCGCAAGTGTGCTGACACTGACTTTATGGCGTTCGGTTTCGACATCTTCGGCTGTGGCCGTCACGCTTACTGAAGCTGCCAATATTGCCGTTAAAACAAACTTTGGATTGAACATAGGTCTCTCCTTGTTATTGAATTATTTAGAGTATACGTCATTCTTCAAAATTTTGATGACACTGCGCTTGATCTGTTTGTCGCTTTAACCGTTAATACTCTTATCAATTACTAGAAATGTATTAGGTACCCATGAGCGGCAACGTTTTTAGCACGGATTCCTTACTTACTTTAGCGCAGTGGTTAGCCGCCATTTTTGTTTTGGCTATTATTACGCTGGTGATTTCTATTGGCGTTATGTATGTCGTCGATAAAACCCAGAATAAGCATACTATTCGCCATAACTATCCGGTTGTGGGGCGCTTTCGCTATTTATTCGAGCGTATGGGGGAATTCATGCGCCAGTATTTCTTTGCTATGGATCGCGAAGAAATGCCATTTAATCGTGCCCAACGAAGCTGGGTCTACCGTGCCGCAAAAAATGCGGACCGTAACGTGGCTTTCGGCTCCACCCGGGATTTAAGCCGCACGGGTACCATTATTTTCAGCAACGCTCCTTACCCACCTATGGCTGAGCAGGCTACATCGCCGGAGCCGGTTATTATTGGTCCTTATTGTCAAAAGCCCTATTCTCCGGTTTCGTACTTTCATGTGTCCGGGATGAGCTATGGTGCCTTGTCACCGGTTGCGGTTAAGTCATTGTCTCAGGGGGCGGCGAAGGCCGGCTGCTGGCTGAATACCGGCGAGGGCGGTTTATCGCCTTACCACTTGATGGGACATTGCGACATTGTTTTCCAAATGGGCACCGCGAAGTTTGGGGTACGGGATAAAGAAGGGCGGCTTGATGAAGATCGGCTTGCTGAGCTGGGCCGCCACGACAATGTGAAAATGTTTGAAATAAAGCTGAGTCAGGGCGCTAAGCCGGGTAAAGGTGGTATTTTGCCGGGCATAAAAGTGAATAAGGAAATTGCACAAATTCGAGGTCTTGTGGAGGGCGAAGATGCCATTAGCCCGAACCGGCACCCGGAAATCAGTAACAATGAAGAACTGCTCGATTTCATTGAAAAAGTTCGCAAAATTACTGGCAAACCTACCGGCTTTAAATTTGTTATGGGTGACCCGTCCTGGATTGACGAGTTGATCGACTGCATCCTGACCCGTGGAGAAGAATACGCCCCAGACTTTATTACGCTGGACAGCGCTGATGGTGGAACCGGCGCAGCACCACAGCCGTTAATGGATTATGTTGGTCTGAGAGTGACTGAAAGCTTACCTATGCTTATTGATAAGCTCACCGAAGCTGGGTTGCACGGCCGTGTTCGCGTAGTTGTCTCCGGTAAAATGATCACACCTGCAGATGTTGCCTGGGCTATTGCTATGGGAGCCGACTTTGTTACTTCTGCACGTGGTTTTATGTTCTCGCTGGGGTGTATTCAGGCTATGCAGTGTAATAAAAATACTTGCCCAACAGGAGTCACTACCGACGACCCTAAGTTAATGCGAGGGCTTGATCCAGAAGATAAATCGGTGCGTGTCGCCAACTACCACAAGTATATGGAATATGGTGTAAATATCATTGCGCACTCTTGTGGTGTGACCGATCCGCGTCGGTTGAATCGTCGTCATGCCCGGGTCATTAAACCCGACGGGGAGAGCATTAGTCTGGCCGAGCGTTATCCGTTGCCGCCGGCCAGACGGCGTTAGTTTAATTCAGCGTATTGACTGGCAGCAGCCTGGCAACCTCTTCCGCAATTTTTCGGAAGGTTTGTCGGCGGCTGGTGGTTGGGCGGTATACCAGGCCAATATCGCGGGAGGCTTCCTGCCCGGTGGGCTTTAATGAAACAAGGTCGGTATTTTCCAATATGCCCTGGTCAATGGCCATTTGTGGAATAAAGGTAGCGCCTAAGCGGGCGTCAGCCATTTGTACCAGGCTGTGCAGGCTGGTTGCTGTAAACGGGTTCATCTTAATCGAGTCCGTTAACTGGCAGGCTGCGACCGCATGCCCGGTCATGCAGTGTTCTTTTTCCAGCAGGAAAATGCTGCGATCAGGCAGTTTATCGTAATCGACTGGTTCGCCGACGGTTTCTGCCAGATCTTTATGCACCACTAGTTTGAATGGGTCTCGACCCAGTATCCACTTCTGATTCCCCTGAATATCCATAGGCAGAGCCAGCAAAAGAATATCCAGTTCGCCGTTACGCAGGCGGTGCAGTAAGTTTTGCGTGGTATCTTCGGAAAGCTGCAGCAGCAGTTTAGGGAACTTGTTCTGTAAGTTTTTACTGAGCTCACCAATAACAAACGGGGCTATGGTCGGAATAATGCCGAGTCTTAACGGTCCTTCCATAATATTGCCCTGCCCCTGAGCATAATGCAGTAATTCTTCTGAGGCGCTGATAATGTCCCGCGCTTTCTCCACAATTTCCTCGCCTAAGGCAGTAAAGAGGAAGGATTTATGGTCGCGTTCAATAAGTTGGCAATCGAGTTGTTCTTCCAAATTTTGAATGCCACTGCTCAGTGTTGACTGGCTGACATTGCATTCCGCTGCCGCACGATTAAAGTTTTGTTCCTGGTGCAGTGCCAGTAAGTAGCTCAGGTTTTTCAGGCTCGGTAATTTACTCATAGGTTATCCGTCGCGTTTTAATTGGTATTTCCGATTATCATAATCCGTTTTATTCGTTTTATCCAATCTCTCTCCGTCCGTACACTAGCTCTCGACTCGTTAAGGAACGAATACATTTTAAATCTCAATCAAGGAGACAATTTATGTTAACAGTAGGCGATAAACTACCAGAATTCAGCGTAATTGCGGCAAAACCTAAGTTCAACATGCCGGAAGAAAACGGCGAAAGCGCTTTTGAAACTATCGACAACAACAGCTTTGAAGGTAAGTGGAAAATCATTTTCTTCTACCCGAAAGACTTCACCTTTGTTTGCCCAACTGAAATTGTTGAGTTCGCAAAACTGAACGAAGACTTCGCTGACCGCGACGCCGTTGTTATGGGTGGCAGCACCGACAACGAATTTGTGAAATTGGCATGGCGCCGTGAGCACCCTGACCTTGACCGCCTGAACCAGTACTCTTTTGCTGACGACGGTTCTTTGGTCGACGGATTAGGTGTTCGTGACAAAGCTGAGAATGTTGCTCTGCGTGCTACGTTCATTGTTGACCCGCACAATGTTATCCAGCACGTATCGGTAAACAACCTGAACGTAGGTCGTAACCCGGCAGAAATCGTTCGTATTTTAGATGGTTTGCAGACCGATGAACTGTGTCCTTGTAACCGCGCGTTGGGCGGCGACACCCTTTAATTGGTGGTTACTCCCCTAAACTAAGCGCTGATGGTATTGCCATCGGCGCCTGTTCCCCACTTTCAGAGGATTTCAGGAGTAAAGTATGGCAATTGCAGACTACAAACAGTTATTGGGTGATCACAGTAAAGACACCAAGCTTAACCTGTCGAGCTTGTTTTCAAATGTTGAGCAGTCAGGTTTAACCAGCGACCAGTTCTATGGCACAGCACTTTCGCTGGTTTACACTTTGTCGGACGGCGAGCTGACTCAGGCAGTGGAAGAAGAAGCCGATGGCAAAATTGAAGAAAACGTTAAGACAGCAGCGAAAACGGCAGCGTCGTTAATGGCAATGAACAACATTTATTATCGCTTCCTGCACTTATCTAGCGATAAACAATTTTCTAAGCTTCCTGCGGGGCTCCGCATGAATGCAATGGCTAACCCGGGTGTGGACAAAGCAGACTTTGAGCTGTTCTCACTGGCGGTGTCGGCCCTGAATGGTTGTGGTATGTGCATTGATTCGCACGTACAAACTTTGCTGAAGCACGAGGTCTCAGCGCAAGCGATTCAATCGTCAATTAAGTTGGCGGCGGTACTTAATGCAGCCTTAACTGCACGCAAACTGTCGTAAACCCTCTAGGGGCTCCCCTTTGCCCCGTGCAACCTTTGCCCGTACTTTTTGGTGCGGGCTTTTTTTACGCCTTTGGTGCTCCTTAGTTTATGTCCTACGCTTAATAATAAAAGCAAAGGAGGTGACTATGCTGAGTATTAATGCTGACCGCTTAAAAAAATCCGTGCTGGAGCTATCCAAAATTGGTTATAACGAGACCGATCATGGTATGTACCGTTGGGGTTTTACCGATGCCGATATGGAAGCCCGCCGCTGGATGATGGAGCAAGCTAAAGCCGAAGGTTTCAAGACCTTTATGGATGGTGCCGGTAATGTGTTTTTTGGTATTGGCGACTACAGCAAAAAGCCAGCTATTCTTACCGGTTCACATCTCGATACCGTTCCCGCCGGGGGGATTTTCGATGGCGCGCTCGGGGTTTTAGCGGGCTTCGAAGTTTTGCGCTCGATCAAAGAAAATGACGTCAAATTAGCGCATCCTGTATGGGTGGTTGGTACAGCCGAAGAAGAAGGTCGATTTGGCGGCATGATGGGGTCTCAGGCTATTGCGGGAGTACTTAATCCGGACTGGCTTATGTCGGCTCACGATGCTGATAATGTGTACTTAAAGGACGCAATGGCTGCCCATGGCATGGACGTTATGGATGCGCTGGACGCTGCCTGGCCTCCGGAGCGGTTAAAAGCCTTTTACGAGTTGCATATTGAACAAGGGCCGGTGCTGTTCCAAAAAGAGATAACCATTGGCGCAGTGGAAGGTATTTCCGGGGTGTTTAAATGGATAGTTCACTTAAAAGGTAAAGCCGACCACGCTGGTACAGCACCAATGAATATGCGCAGTGACGCTTTTATGGGGCTGGCAGATTTTGCTCACGAAATTGAGCGCATTATTGCTGAAGACGGTACCGATAAAACGCGTATTACCGTGGGTAAAGTGGACTTGAAGCCCGGAAGTCCGCATACCGTGCCGGGTGAAGCTGTGTTTACTATTGTTGGTCGCGACATGAGTAACGATGTAATGAAAGAGCTGGCTGACTCCTGCAACAAGGCGTTGTCAGCAATAGCGCGTAAGCACCGTTTGAAGTTTGAATACGAACAAGTGAGTTGGCTGAACCCTCAGGCCTGTTCAGAAAAGCTGACAAAACAAATAGAAGAGAAAGCTAAAGCCCGAAATTATTCGTGTCTTAAAATGCCCAGTGGCGCAGGACACGATGCTCAATTTTTTACAGAGATTACGGAGTCTGGGCTAATATTTATCCCGTCTGTAAATGGGGTCAGTCACGCACCCGATGAGTGGTCGCACTGGCATGACGTGGAAGCTGGTTGTAACATACTTTTTGATTGCATCATTAATTCAGCCCAGTGAGCTGCGCAAACAGTTAAGATCCGTTATACTGTGCGCACCTCGCCGTGACACTATGTGGTATTGCTCATGGAACAAAAAATAACGGTTCAGTCCGCCGACAAAGTCAAAATTCAACGTCCAGACGGACAGAAACACAACGATAACTATTCCCCCCGCAGCCGAATTTACGTGCGTGATACCAAAGGTGCCATGGAGTATTTTAGGCGTGGATTTGGTTTTCTATTGCTGGCTGTCTTTGCTCTCATTCCCTGGCTAACTTATCAGGGCGAACAAGCGGTTCTGCTCGATATTATGGATCAGCGTTTCCGTATTTATGGCTTAACTTTGTGGCCGCAGGACTTCACTGTAGTTGCCTGGTTCGCGATTGTGGCCGCCGTTGCGTTATTTTTTGTGACAACCGTTTTTGGCCGGGTCTGGTGTGGGTTTATGTGCCCGCAAACCACCTGGACCTTTATTTTTATGTGGTTTGAGAAAAAGTTCGAAGGGCCGCGCAATAAGCGTATAAAACTGGATGAACGCAAAATGGACTTTGACAAGTTCTGGCGTAAAACCGGTAAACAGACCGGCTGGATTCTGGTGTCCTTATTAACCGCAATGACCTTTGTGGGTTATTTTACCGACATACGCGAACTTTTTCTGAACTTCTTTACTCTGGACGCCGGCTTCTGGGCAACCTTCAGTGTTCTTTTTTTCGCATTCTGTACCTATGGCAACGCCGGTTATATGCGAGAAATTATGTGTACGCACATGTGTCCCTATGCGCGCTTCCAGTCGGCTATGTTCGATAAAGACACTTACACCGTGTCTTATGATGCTGAAAGGGGCGAGCCCCGAGGCCCACGCTCGCGTAAGGCTGACCCCGCTGAAAAAGGCTTAGGTCACTGCATTGACTGCTATATGTGTGTGCAGGTATGCCCTACCGGTATCGATATTCGAAACGGTCTGCAATATGAGTGTATCGACTGTGGTGCTTGTATTGATGCTTGTAATGACGTTATGGATAAAATGAATTATCCAAAAGGACTTATCCGCTTTACCACCGAACGTAACTTAGCCGCGAAAAACAAAAAAGAGAAAACCAATCCGTGGCGGATGAAGAGCATCGGCTACTTTATTATGGTTCTGGTGGTGAGTAGTGTAATGGTATGGGATGTCGCAACTCGTGTGCCCCTGGAGGTCGATGTATTACGTGATCGTAACCAGCTGTTCAGAGAAAACATTGAAGGGCAAATTGAAAACGTCTTTACCTTAAAGCTGGTCAATAAGTCGCAACAGGACATGACTTACCGCGTGGAAGTTAGAGGCTTTGACGAGTTCGAGTTAATTGGCGATTCTACAAAACAGGTTTCTGCGGGTGAAGTCGGAACATTGCCGGTAACCGTAGCGGTTCCACCTTCATTATTAGAAGGTCAGGTCACAGAGTTTTACTTCGTGGTCACAGCGGTTGATAATGCGGATATAACTAATACGCATCAGAGCCGCTTTTTATATGAATGATTCTACAGAGAACGCGTCGGACTTTGCTTTTCAGGGACTGACGCCGGATCTGGTTGTTAATGCCTTAGAAAGTGTCGGTTTGTATCCCGCATCGGGCTTGCTGGCACTTAACAGCTATGAAAACCGGGTTTATCAGTTTGCTGACGATGATCGCAAACGTTACGTGGCAAAGTTCTATCGCCCGCAGCGCTGGCGCACAGAGCAAATTAACGAAGAACTGGAGTTTGTTGAGGAGCTGGCGCAAGCCGAGGTTCCGGCGGTTTCGGCTCTGGAGCTGCAGGAAAAGCGCCTGCACGAGTTTGAAGGCTACCGATTTTGTGTGTATTCAAGCATTGGTGGCAGAGCCTTTGAGCCTAATGACCTGGACGAACTGGAGCGGCTGGGACGTCAAATAGGCCGTATGCACGCGGTGGCTCAGGCGGGCAAGTTTAAAGTCCGGGAAACCATTGACTACGAAGGTTTTGTTGAACAGTCTGTTGCCGAGCTACGTCAGTCCGCCTTATTACCGGCCGAATTAAAAGACGCCTTTTTTGCCATTCTTGATCCCTTAAGTGAGCGCTTACGTTCTACACCCTTGCAGGACTTCGAGTATCAGCGGCTGCATGGCGACTGCCATATTGGTAATATTCTGCAGTATGAAGAGCAACTGACTTTTGTCGATTTTGATGATTGTCGCTCCGGGCCTGCGGTTCAGGACTTATGGATGATGCTGAACGGGTCACATCAGGAGCAAACATTACAGATGGATGCGCTGCTGACCGGCTACGAAGATTTTTGTGAGTTCGATACGGCGCAATTGATATTAATTGAACCTTTGCGCAGTTTCAGAATCATTCAATATATGGCATGGTTATCACGCCGGTGGCAAGATAGTGCCTTTCAGAGAGCGTTTCCCTGGTTTGCAGAAAGCCGATATTGGGAACAGCAGATTCTGGCATTGAAAGAACAATTGGCGGGGCTGGATGAAGCACCGATCAACCTTGGCTTTAACGGCTAGTTTGAATAGACAGTTTTAACGGATAACAGGAAATGACAATGAAAAAGTGGTTAATGGGTTTTGCCGGGGCATTAATGGTCGCAGCGGGTTTTGCTCAGGCTCAGAATTTTGAAGAAGGTGTCCACTACGAAGTGGTAGCCGATGAAGCGACCAGCAAGCCGGAAATTGCAGAGTTCTTCTCGTTTTACTGCGTGCACTGCTACCGCTTTGAACCTATTGCAAAAGAACTGAAATCTGAATACCCGGATGCTTTCAAGAAGGCTCATGTGTCGTTCATTAGTCCTCGCGGTAACGTGGGCGAGACCATGACTCAGGCTTTTGTCGTTGCGCAAAAACTGAATAAGGAAGAAGAGATTGCCGCGGCTATTTTTGATTACAACTTTAATAAAAATAGCATGCTGACCAGCAAACAAGACATTCGAAATGTATTTATTGTTAACGGTGTTTCCGGTGATGAGTTTGACAAAGCTATGGCGAGCTTCACTGTGCGCGCTGCGGCGTCTAAAATGGATCGCCGGGCAAGCAACTTAGGGGTTAACGCAACGCCAACTTTTATCGTTAACGGTAAATACAAAATGCTGCCACAGGGTTTCCGTGACAGCGATAATTTTCAGGAAGACTTTTCTGATTTAGCCGGTTATCTGTTAGAAAAGTAACTCAGGACTCCGGTTTATAGTCACAATAAGCGCCTTCTTTGTTTTCAGAGAAGGCGTGGTTGTTATTCAAGTACTGATAATTCTTCAGTCCAAAGTCTGGCATCACACTGTATAAATACTCGATAATTGAGCTTTGTACCGCTTCGTATTTCATCCAGTCCGTTTGTTTACAAAACGCATAAATTTCCAGCGGTAACCCTGCTGCTGTAGGCTGCATAAGGCGAGTCATACACAGAAGGTCTTCCCTCACTTGTTCGTGGTTTTTCAGGTAGTTATTAGCAAACACTCGAAACACCGTTAAATTACTGACTGGCTTTTGCAATTCGTTTTCGCTCAACCAGTTGTCAACGGACTGGTTAAAATGCTTCTCGGCAACTTCTTCCAGTTCTTCATCGGACAAAACTCTGGAGCTGTCCAGGTCAATCATTAAGGCGCGACGCATTCGGCGACCACCGGTATTGATCATTCCCTGCCAGTTTTTAAACGACTCATGAATCAGTATATAGGTGGGTAAATAAACAATTGTCTTATCCCAGTTCTCAACTTTTACGGAAATGAGTCCCACCTCTTGAACTTTACCGTCTACACCGTGTTCGGATAGCTCGATCCAGTCACCAATAGCAACCATACGGTTGGTCGCCAATTGCACCCCGGCTACAAAGCCCATTAGGGTATCCCTGAAAACCACCATGAGAATGGCTGTCATTGCGCCGAAACCACTTAGTAAGTACATAGGCGATTTGTTCATAATGATGGCAATAGTGATGAGAATTGCCATCAGTACCAGTATCAGTTTTATGACCTGAATGACTCCGGTAATGGGGACTTCACGCGCTTTATAAGTATAGTCATAGGCAATGGAAACGACGTTGGCCAGGGCTGTCAGAATACTGGTAATAACCCAGGTCAGATAAACACCGACAACGGTGCGTAAAGGTGACTGCCAGCTTTCAAAGTTATCGATGAATAGAATGGGTATGAAACTGTGTATCAGGATAACTGGGGCTAAGTTTGCGCAACGCTTAAAAAGGCCACTGTTAACCAGCGACTTATACCAGCGTTCGGGCGCCCTTTTTAACAAGTGCTCTATGGCATGATCGATAAGCCAACGCGCTATGGCATAGGTAATGTAACAACCAATTAGAACCAATAGAGAGCTGATAGCCAAGCTCAGTTCTTGTAGGTTGCTTTCGATACCGAATTTTTTTAGCCATTCTTTTACAAACTCGAAGTCCATTATAAAACTCTCTTAGCGTGTGCCGTGAATTTCCTTACGCATTTCGTCGATGGTTTGGTCTTTTTCCTGCCAGCGCGTATTCAGCCATTGCTGAAAATGAGCTCTGAAAGCTTTATCACTGGCATAATCGCCAATTAAATCCTCGGTAATCGGCCGTGTCTTTATATCAACATAGACGTTTTTCAGCTGTCCGCTTAATAAATGCCAGACTACCGGGCGTTTGTCGGTTCCCGGGTAGACTATAGTGATATCCAGAATGGCTTCAAACTGACCGCCCATAACTTGCAAAGAGAAGGCCGTTCCGCCTGCTTTAGGCGGCAGCAGGTTGCTAAAAGGGCTGTGTTTTTTCGCGTGCTTCTCTGGAGTAAATCGCGTGCCCTCACAGAAATTGACCACAGTTGTAGGAATGTGACGGAATTTGGCACAGGAGCGCGTTGTTGTCGCAATGTCTTTGCCTTTTAAATGCGGTTTTTTCTCCAGCAACTCTTTTGAGTAGCGCTTCATAAAAGGCATATCCAGTACCCAGCAACCCCAGCCAATAATGGGTATCCACATAAGTTGCGACTTTAAAAAGAAGCGCGGCATAGGCATATGACGGCGAGTCAGGTGCATTAGTACCAGCACATCTACCCAGCTACGATGGTTAGCCATAACCATGTACCAGCCTTTCTCGTGGATATCGAGATCCCCTTTAATGTGCCACTCCATACGCTGAGTCAGCTGGAACATCATCGACATACAGTATGCCCAGACTCTGAATAGAGCATTCCCCAGAAAAGAACAAATGCGCTGAGGCGTTTTAAAAGGCAGTAACACTTTAAAAATACCAATACTAATAATCGAAACACCAATAATAGCGGTGGTGATTAATCCCCATGAAAAGTTAATAACGACTCTGAAGGGAATGAGTATTGATGTCAGCATGCTGCCCTATCCTAATTAGAAACAATGAGATAAATAATAACTGAAGCCAGTAATGATGTCTGTTGGTAACGAGTAAAAATTAATGATACTGTATATATGTACAGTATTCGGAGGTTTTATGCAGACAAAGCTTCAGACTCTTATTCAGCAAGGGCTTGTTTGGCATGGTCAGGTTACCGACAATCAGACAGCAACCTTAAGCTCCGGTTTTTCGTCGTTAGATACGGCGCTGGGCGGTGGCTGGCAATACCCGGGGTTGCATGAATGGCAGTTGCAAACTCCGTTTTCGGAGCAGGCACTATTGTTGCCATTAATACAGCGTGCGGTGCAACAAAAGCAGTCAGTTTTCTGGGTAAACCCTCCGGCCTGGTTGTCGGCTGCTGGCTTACATCATTATGGACTTAATGAGTCTATGCAGGTGGTTGTTCAGACCAGTGCAGAGAAAGCTGCCTGGGCGTTTGAGCAGATATTGCAGACAAAAAATGCGCTGGCTTTAGGCTGGTTTGCACAAAAAGAGACGACAGCTCAATCTGTTCGGCGTTGGTATAAAGCTGCCCAAACCGGGCAGATGGGCGTGGTCTTGAGCGAACCCGCTTTAAATGAAGAGGCGCGGGCTTATTCTAACCGTGTACGGTTAAAGCTTGGTGAATCGGGTGTCACGCTCGACATACTAAAACGTAAAGTGGGTTGGCCGCTGGAAGGCGTTGTTCTGAACTAATGTGGCTATATTGTCATTTTCCCCAACTACTACTGGATAATCGGGTGCGCTTACAGCCTGACAGCAACACCCTGCCGCTGGCACTTTACCAGTTACAGGGTAACCAGTCGGTTATAGTGCAGTGCAACACCTTGGCGCGGGAGGCTGGGGTCAAAACCTCTATCCAGACGGTTATGGCAATATCGCTTTGTGAGCAACTGCAACTCGTTGAATATATTCCGGAGCGTGAGCAGCAGGTGTTGCAGCAATTAGCCACCCGACTTTACCAGTGGGCAGCTAAGTTAGTTTTGTATCCATCCAAAGGTCTGGCAATTGAGTTGAGTAGTCTGGCGCAGTTGTATGGCGGGATGGATGCGGTATTTAACACGTTATCCCGAGAGGTTGATGCGCTGCCAATTAAGGCTCAGCTGGCAGTCGCGGATAACCCTTTAGCCGCTCAATTATTAGCAGAATATGACTGCCCGGTTTCGTTAAACCCCAAAGAGTCTGCACAGCTGCTGGCTCAGCTACCTATTGGTGCTGCCGGTTTAGGAACAAAAACACAGAAGCATTGTAAAGCCGCTGGTTTTCGTCAGCTGGGAGAGCTCATACAGTTATCGGGAGATGAAGTCGGCCGGCAGTTGGGCCTGGAAACACAGTTATATCTGGAGCGAATTCAGGGTCGCCAGCAGCAAAGTTATAATTTTTTCACTCCACCGGAAAGTTTCCGGCAAAGCCTGGATCTGGTCACTGAAATTCCTCACTGGCAAGGGTTGTTGTTTCCGCTAAAAAGACTGTTCGGTGAGCTGGAAGATTTTCTCTATCAGCGGCAAAAAGTAACCCAGCAGGTTAGTATTGAACTGCATCACCGATATGAACCTCCTTCTGTTGTTCCCGTCGCTTTAGCTGAACCCGGCTGGCGGGGGCAGAGTTTTTTGTCGTTACTGCAGTTAAAAATGGAATCTATACCCTTGCCAGAAGCGGTTATAGAAATTACGTTGGTAGCTAACGAGCTATTGCAGTCTGAACAGCACAACAGTCACTTTTTTGGTGTGCAGCAACACCGGCATGAAACACTGCAGCTTATTGGCCGGTTACAAGCTAAGCTTGGCAACAATGCCGTGTTCTCGCCAGCCATGAATGACGACCCTCGCCCCGGTAATAACGAATTTCGACGCCCGGCAGGGGAAAAGCCTCAAATTTTATCTGCGGCGCCTAAGCGGCCTCTTTGGCTATTACAGCCTCCGCAGCCAACTTCAGTGGATTTATGGCAACTATGTCACGGGCCGGAACGCAAAGTCTGTGGTTGGTGGGACGCTGGTGACATAGCGCGCGATTACTGGATTGCCCGGGACAAGTTTCAGCGTGTGGGTTGGCTCTATTTTGAGTCCGGACAATGGTATTTGCATGGTTGGTTCAGCTGATATGTTTAAAGGTTCCGGTGGAAAACCTTTTGCTGAGCTACACAGTTTAAGCCACTACAGTTTTTTGCGCTCAGCCGCTTCGCCGGAGGAACTGGTGAGGCGCGCAGATGATCTGGGTTATGCCGCCATAGCAATAACTGACGAATGCTCTGTGGCCGGTATTGTAAAAGCCTATCAGGAGTCAAAAGCGCAGGGTATTAAACTGATTGTGGGTAGTGAATTCAGGGTGACCGAAGTGGGTACGCTGGTTGTGCTGGCGCCAACCCGGGAAGCCTATGCGGAGCTTTGTAAAAAAATTACACTGTTCCGTAGTCGCAGTGAAAAAGGCCATTATCAGGCCAACATCGATGATTTTTTCGACGGGTTCTCTCAGTGTCTTTTATTGTGGCAGCCAGACTTTTCTCAGGCCCAGCTTCTGGCCATTGGTGAAAAGTTGAAATCGGTATGGCAGCAGCGCTTTTGGCTATTATACGAGCGGCATTACCAGGCTGACGATGAAAGGGCTTTTCAGGCTATGGTTGAGCTACAACAGGCCGTTAAAGTGAAAGTCACCTGCGCTGGTGGCGTTCGCATGGCAACCATTGAACAACAGCCGCTGTATGACATTCTGAACGCGATTCAACATGGTGGCTCTTTAGCGCATCAGCCGGGGTTAGCCAGTAACAACGCGGAGCATCATCTGCGAAGCCTGAGTGAGTTGCAACAGTGCTACCCGCAAAAGTGGCTAGCCGAAACACTGGTTATTGCTCAGCAGTGTCAGTTTTGTCTGTCCGAACTTCGTTACGAATACCCCGTCGAACTGGTTCCTGAAGGTATGAGTGCCTCCGGCTATTTAAAGCAGTTAACTGAACAAGGCGCTCGCTGGCGTTATCCGCAAGGTGTGCCCGAGTCGATAAAAGCGCTTTATTTAAAAGAGCTAAGCCTGATAAAAGAGCAAAGCTACCAGCCTTTCTTTTTAACCATTCATGACTTAGTTCGTTTTGCCCGTGAGCAGGGAATCTTATTTCAAGGGCGTGGTTCGGCAGCAAACTCGGTGGTTTGTTATTGTCTGGGCATTACCGCGGTTAACCCGGCGCAAATTCAGGTGTTGTTTGAACGTTTTATTTCTAAGGAACGGAACGAACCTCCCGATATCGATGTGGACTTTGAGCACGAGCGCCGCGAAGAAGTCATTCAGTATATTTACCGCAAGTACGGTCGGCAGCGCGCAGCGTTGGCTGCAACGGTTATTACCTACCGTTTTAAAAGTGCTTTTCGTGATGTTGGCAAAGCTCTGGGCTTTAGTGAGCAGCAACTGCAGTATTTCCGTCGCAACTTAGACCGACGCGACAAAGAGCAAAGCTGGCAGCAACAGCTGGTGCAACAGCACCCCGAAGTCACAAATTCGGTAAGGGGGCAGCACCTTTTACAGTTCACTGAGCAATTGATGGGTACTCCCCGGCATTTGTCGCAGCATGTCGGCGGTTTTGTTATCGCTGCCGATGACTTGTCACGGCTGGTTCCGGTAGAAAATGCCTCGATGACGGACCGAACGGTTATTCAGTGGGACAAGACGGATCTCGAAAGCCTGGGCTTATTAAAAGTAGACGTGCTGGCGCTGGGCATGCTGACGGCCTTGCGGAAAATGCTGGCGCTTATTAATTCGCGCTATGACCAGCAACTGACCATGGCAACCATTCCGCAGGAAGACAGCCGGGTTTATCAGCAGCTGCAAACCGCCGATTCTATGGGGATTTTTCAGATAGAGTCGCGGGCGCAAATGAATATGTTGCCGCGATTAAAGCCCAAAACTTTTTATGATCTGGTCATTCAAATTGCGATAGTGCGGCCCGGCCCCATACAAGGCGACATGGTGCATCCCTTTTTACGTCGCCGCGCAGGTCTGGAAGAGGTTGATTACCCTAGCGATGAAGTAAAGTCGGTATTAGAAAGAACGCTGGGCGTACCTATTTTTCAAGAGCAGGTAATTAAGCTGGCTATGGTCGCGGCTGGCTTTAGCGGTGGCGAAGCGGATCAGCTTCGTCGGGCAATGGCTTCGTGGGGGCAAAATGGGCATTTAACCCGCTTTGAAGACAAGCTTATTAACGGCATGCTGGAGCGAGGTTATAAGCAGGAGTTTGCAGAACGGTTGTTCCGGCAAATTTGTGGCTTTGGACAATATGGTTTTCCTGAGTCTCATTCTGCCAGTTTTGCTAATTTAGCTTATGTGTCGTCCTGGTTTAAGACCTACCACCCGGCTGCTTTTTATGTCGGCTTACTGAACAGTTTGCCTATGGGTTTTTATTCGGCATCGCAGTTGGTACAGGACGCACAACGCCACGGCGTAGCGTTTTTGGCTGCGGATATTAACGCCAGCGACTGGAACTATTGCTGGTTGCCTAAAGAAGATACGAACTCTGATGAGACTGTCCGCATGGGCTTAAGGCAAATTCAAGGCCTATCCGAAAGCAGAATAAAACATACGTTGATGCAAAGGCCGGAGGACGGTTTCACCAGCATGCATGAATTGCGAAAAAGCGGATTGCGGGACTCCGATATCAACGCCCTCGCCCGCGCCGACGCATTAAAGAGCATTGCTGGACACCGGCATCAGGCACATTGGCAAAGCTTGTCTATGAGTGATCAGCAAATGCCGTTGTTTGAGAATGTTAAGGATCGCCCTGCCCGCCAACTGCCTGCGCCTGATGAGCCGGACAATATAAAAGCGGATTATGAGTCGACCGGATTGACCTTAGGCCGCCACCCATTAGCTTTGCTGAGAAATAACCCTGAGTTAAAAAACTGTGTCTTGGCCAGCGACCTAATGACCTGCCGCTCAGGACAAGTGCTGACTCTGGCCGGCTTAGTCACCTGCCGTCAAAGGCCTGGCACCCGTAGCGGCGTCACTTTTTTAACTTTGGAAGATGAAAGCGGAAACAGCAATGTGGTGGTCTGGGCGAATACCGCTCGCCAATTTCGACAATGCTTCCTGACCAGCAACCTGCTTTGGGTAAAAGGCATTGTCGAAATTCACGATGGTGTGGTGCATGTTATTGCAGGCCGGTTAAAGGATTTATCCGGCCTGTTAAGTTTCACTCGACTGGAAAGCCGTCGTTTCCACTAAGCTTTCATTAACTTAAGAAACTGGACTCACTTGTAAAAGGTAGTCGTCTTTTAAATCGACGTAGTTTTGTGCCGATTGGCTTAAAAAGTTCGCCTCACCGCTATTAAGGCGTCTTTTCTTTTCAACTGGGCTGCCGACATATAAGTAGCCACTTTCTAAGCGTTTGCCCGGAGGAACCAGACTACCGGCTCCAATAATGACATCATCTTCTATGACGACATCATCCATTATAACGGCTGACATGCCTACTAATATGCGGTTACCCAGTTTGCAACCATGCAACATACAATGGTGGCCTACGGTAACTTCGTCCCCAATAACTAAGGGATGCCCATCAGGGTTGGCTTTGGATTTACGCGTAACATGAAGAACGGTTCCATCCTGAATGTTGCTACGCTTACCAATAGTAATACGGTTAACATCGCCTCTTGCTGCGACCATAGGCCATACGCTGCTGTCATCGCCTATTGTAATATTACCGACAATGACCGAACTGGGGTCCAGGTAAACGCGTTCACCGATAACTGGTTCATATTCACAGTAACTACGGATATCTGCCATAAGTGTGCTCCTGAGTTAAAAGCTGTTACAACCTTTATAGCAGATAGAGGTAAATAGGTCATGTCTGGCCTAAGTTTGGCGAGAAAAGCAGCGTGTTGCTGAAACTTTACGCAGTCAG
>NZ_DEXU01000018.1:72650-158140 GCF_002364295.1 Idiomarina sp. UBA3176 | reverse complement strand
CATATATGACGTTTACGTCAGGAGCGATATATCACCTGACATAAATGTCAGGTTACAGGGCGCACAGAACCAGGATCTCACCTGACATAAATGTCAGGTTACGGGAAATTAATGTCCTGGAAGGCTTCCAGCATGGGTTTTTGGAAGAAGTAGCCTTGCATTAGGGTAATGCCACTGTCGCGCAGGTATTTGTACTCGTCTTCGGTTTCAATGCCCTCGGCTATTAGCTGGATACCCAGCTCTTCTGAAATTTGCTGAATGGAACGAACCAGTGTTTGCTTCACTTTATTGTGATTAATGTCCCGAATCAGCTTCATATCAATTTTCAGGATGTCCGGCTGAAAGTCAGCCAATAAATTCAAACCGGCGTAACCGGCACCAAAGTCATCGATGGCGGTTCTGAACCCCTCTTTACGATAAGCTTCAAACACTTCCACCAGAAACTCCTGGCTCACAACCTGTTCCTGCTCAGTCACCTCAAAAATAATTTTATTCCGGTCAAACCCGGTTTTGCGGGCTGTCGATAAAGTGGTTGCCAGACAAGTTTCCGGTTCATATATGGCGTTAGGCATAAAGTTAATGCTTAAACTACCCGGTAATTGAATACGAGAAGCTGTCTCTATTGCCTTAACCCGACAGGTTTGATCAAAAGTGTACTTGTTGTCTTCAGTCACTTGCCCCAATATTCGTCCGGCACCCTCGCCGTTTTCTCCGCGAACCAGAGCCTCGTGTGCGAATACGCTTTTCCTGGAAATATCGACAATGGGCTGAAAGGCCATTTTAATGCCAAACCCCAAAGGTTTTCGACAATCACAAGATGGGCAAACAGACATGAGCTATCCTTAAGTTGAGTCTTATTACTAAGTATCTTATTAAACCTAGCAGTTTTCAAAACGAACGTAAAAATTATGGCTATCGATCAATAAAAATTGCGTTTTACCAAAAATACTGTATTAAGCATTCAAGATTTACAACAAGGTAGCACAATGACAACAATTGGCTGGCAAGAGTGGGGAGCACTTCCTGAACTCAATATTAATCTGATTCATATGAAAGTCGATACTGGCGCCAAAACTTCGTGTTTACACGCGTTCAAACTTGAACCTTTTGAACGCGACAGCCAGGAATGGTTGCGTATTTTTATGCACCCGGAGCAAGGCTCTTTGCGCGAACAAGTGTGCGAAGCCCCGGTATTTGATAAACGTGAAGTAACCGACTCCGGCGGTCATACTGAAACCCGTTATGTGATCCGAACCCGATTACAACTGGGTAAGTTTGACCAGGCGGTCGAACTGACATTAACTAATAGAGACACCATGAAGTTCCGTATGTTATTGGGTCGACAAGCCATGCGCGGAAACTTTATCGTAGATCCACAAGCCTCTCACTTATTAGGAGAAGAGCAATGAGAATTGCGATTTTATCGCGTAACGCCTCACTTTATTCAACTCGCCGCTTAGTGGAAGCCGCTGAAGAGCGTGGACACGAAGTTGACGTGCTTAACCCGCTAAGATGTTACATGAACATTAATGCGCGTGAATCATCCATCCATAAGCACGGCAAGGAACTGCCCCACTACGACTGCGTTATTCCGCGTATTGGAGCGTCAGTGACCTTTTATGGCACCGCTGTTTTGCGCCAGTTTGAAATGATAGGCAGCTATCCGTTAAATGAGTCGGTTGCCATTTCCCGTAGCCGCGACAAGTTGCGATCGCTGCAATTGCTGTCGCGAAAAGGCATAGGCCTGCCGACAACTGGTTTTGCCAGTCAGCCACAGGACATTCCTGACCTCATTGACATGGTTGGCGGCGCGCCGCTGGTTATTAAATTGCTGGAAGGTACTCAGGGCATTGGTGTGGTGTTAGCCGAAACCCGTCAGGCCGCTGAAAGTGTTATTGAAGCCTTTATGGGTCTGCACTCCAACTTTATGGTGCAGGAATATATTAAAGAAGCTGGTGGTGCGGACATTCGCTGTTTGGTTATTGGCGACAAAGTCATTGCAGCAATGAAGCGCCAGGCAAAAGCCGGTGAGTTTCGTTCAAATTTGCACCGTGGCGGCAGCGCGTCGTTAGTTAAACTAACACCGGCTGAGCGCGCAACGGCGGTTAAAGCCGCTAAAACCATGGGGCTTAACGTAGCGGGTGTGGATATCTTACGCTCTAACCATGGCCCATTAGTTATGGAAGTGAACTCGTCACCCGGGCTTGAAGGTATTGAACAGGCAACCGAGAAAGACGTTGCGTCGCAAATTATTACCTTTCTTGAGAAAAACGCCAAAGCGCATAAAACCCGTACCAAAGGGCAAGGATAAAATGAACGGTTTTGAACTGGCTGGACAATGGGTAGAGCCGGGATCGCATCAGCATATAACTCTGCCCGCGTTGCGTTTATATAACGACGCACCGCTGGACTTACGCATAGATGTGTTTCATGGCACAAAGCCCGGACCGGTATTGCTGGTTTGCGCGGCTATTCATGGTGATGAGCTGAACGGCATTGAAGTTTGCCGACGCTTAATTAATACCACCGACGCCCGCACGCTCAGCGGCACTTTAGTTGTGGTGCCTATTGTTAACTTATTTGGGTTTATTCAGCAGTCTCGCTATTTGCCTGACCGGCGTGATTTAAACCGTTGCTTTCCGGGCTCGGAACGCGGTGCTCTGGGAAGTCGTATGGCGTATTTGTTCAGTGAAGAGCTGGTCAAAAAGTCGACCCACATTGTGGACTTGCACACGGGAGCTATTCACCGCAGTAACCTGCCGCAAATTCGGGTAGACGTTGAAAACGAAAAAGCACTGGCCATGGCGAAGGTTTTCAGCACGCCGGTTATTCTGCACTCTAAAGAGCGCGACGGTTCCTTGCGGGCTTTAGCCAATGAGCTCGGTATTCCTCTCATTTTATATGAGGCAGGTGAAGGACTGCGCTTTGATGAGGCCTCGATAAGTGCCGGCGTTATTGGCGTACAGAATGTAATGAAGCACTTAAAAATGATGAAAGGCCGCCGTCGTGGTCGTCGTATTACACCTGTCATTGCCCGTCGTTCCACCTGGGTTCGGGCAGAACGCGACGGCCTTATTATTCCCAAAGTTGAGCTAGGACAAACCATTCAGAAACAACAAGTATTAGCCTTAAGCGTTAACCCGCATGGTGGCGAAGGCGATGCGGTTGAATCTCCGGTACGCGGCATTATTATAGGCTGCAGTAATATTCCGGTAGCTAATGAAGGCGAAGCCTTATTCAACGTTGCACAGTTTGATAAAGACGCCATGTCGGACGCTACCGAAAGCGTTGATTCTTTTACCGAGGTTTACGAGAACAAACCTTATGAGCAGTAATTCAGTACAGATTGATTTTAACCGCGGTCTGCGCCATTGTGATAACCAGCACAACCTCTACCGGGAAGTGCTGAACTGTTACCTGGAACAGTTTGCTCCTTTGCTGAATACAGAGGACTTATTAGAAGATGTTGAAGCGGCCCGCTTACAGTTACATACGTTAAAAAGTTTAAGTGCTACTATTGGCGCGACTGACTTGAGCCTTTTGGCTGCACAACTTTTCAAAAACTGGCAGCAGAAGACTTATGAGCAGCGCGCTGAAGCAATTACACAAGTTAACGTTGAATTAGCCGCAGTGAATGAAAAAATAGCAAGCTACTGTAATGAAGTTGTCCTGGACGATTAAAATTAATACAAAAAAGGGTAAACATTCGTTAAAATAGCCCGATAAAAATTATAACAACAATTAGAGTACAGGCGCCCTATGTCCAGTCCGGTCAGTTTCCGGGTTTCTGAAAGAGATGTGTACATCAGTATTGATGCCGGCACCCCTCCCTCAGAGGTCAAAGCAGATAAACTACAGCAAGCTTGGCAGGCTTCTAAGTTTTCGGCTGCAAAATTGCTTGATCCACAAATGCTGCTGCAAACCGCAACAAAGTATTCCCAGCATTACAGTAAAGACTCTAACAGCAGCATTCCCTTTCAAGTCGCTATTGCCGAGATTTTTGACGCTGATTTAAATTTGCAAGTAAGCGACGATGATATGAAAGTCACTGCCAGCGGTATTGTCGGTTATGGCGGCAAAGCCCTGACGCAGGAATCTATCATTGCCAAGCTGAAGGAAAAGAAAATCACCTCGGGCATTCAGCGCAAGGCTATTGACGCCTTGGTTGAACACACTAATGAAGCTCCACCCGGTGCTGAGCTATCGGTTACCGTGGCCAAGGGAAAATACCCTATCAATGGCAGCAATGCCAAATTTAAACCCCTGACAGATGATGCTCGAAAACGCGTGTTACGCCCTCAGTTGCGTGAAGACGGTACAGCGGACATGCGCGATTTAGGAGCCGAAGTCACGGTTGATCCAGACTCTCCGCTATTGCAGAAGATACCTCCGAGCAAAGGTCGTGTTGGTTTTACTGTTTTTGGACGGGAACTGGAAGCCCGGGACGGTGAAGATCGGGACTTTAAACCCGGAGAAGGGACACGCGTCAGCGATACCGATACCAATTTAATTGTTGCTGACCGAACCGGCATGCCTAGTTTTAACGAAAACAGCGTGCAAGTTGATGATGTTATGCAGCTAAACAACGTCGATGTATCAACTGGTCACGTTAAGTTTAAGGGCAGCGTGATTGTCACCGGCAATGTCAGTGAAGGAATGAAGGTAACTTGTACAGGCGACATTACGGTTGGCGGCTATGTCGATTCTGCCGAGCTATACGCCGATGGCAATATCACTGTGCGTAAAGGCTGTATTGGCCACCTGATTCATTCAGGTGACAATGCCGAGCACGACGAAGATGCCGACGAATGGATACCCGATGTGTCCACCAAGCTTGTTGCCGGTGGTTCCATCTGGTGTGCCTATGCTCAGTATTCCTACTTTGAAGCTCAAACCGGTGTGAATACGGACAAACAGTTAACCCATTGCCATGTCATAACCAAAGGACCGCTGGCCATTGGTGGTGAAGGCCGTAATGCCCGCGGCAAACTCATTGGTGGCACTATTGAAACCTGTGATCATGTCTATTGTGGACAGCTGGGCGCTCCGGCTGGCACTAAAACCCGTATTTACTGGTCGCTTCCGCCCGCTGACCCCCAGTCACTTCAGCACTTAAACAGTATGCGGGCGCTGCTGGCAAAAACTCTGGCCAGAGTAAAAGTGGTACAGCAGGGGTTAAACCGTTGCGACAAACTGGAAGATGGCGTGAAAAAACTCGAATACCAGAAAAAGCTAAAAATTGAGTTACGCAAACTTAAAGCTCGCATTGTTAATACCCGAACCAGCATAGATTCGATACTGGAAGCATTCGAAAACCACCCCGTTTTGCGCACTATGGTCAGCAAAGAAGTCTTCCCGGGTATTTTGTTTATCTTTAAAGAGAAAAGTCTGCGCATAAAAGAACATCGAAATGGTACAATGTTCTTACTTCAGGACAAAAAACTACGAGTAGACAGCTTGCTCTAAGCCGTTGAGTATCACTATGTCAGCTGCAATTTTATCTATGCTTGGACGTCAGTCCGGGCAACCCTGGGCTAATGGCTCATTATTGGTTATTCATCCCGGTGGTGGCGAATTATCTGCCTTACCTAATGCCTCGGCCTGGAGTTTTCACGCGGGTCACGCGGCTTATTGGAAAGCAGCCGGGCGCCCGGTTTTTTGCCAAATTCAACCTCCTAACCTTAGTCATTACGACGGTGTTTTATTTCTGGTAGCAAAGGAAAAAGAGCTAAATCAGTATTTACTGGAACAGTTAGCGTCGTTACCAACTGGCACTCCGGTATGGTTTGCCGGCGAAAAACGCTCTGGTATTCAACCTTTAATGAAACATTTGCCTGCCTGGTTACAGCCGCCGCAGAAACTGGCTTCGGCAAACCATTGCCTGCTTTTTGCCAGTGAACGCAATGAGCAGGTTCATCAAAGCGCCTCGGTTGAGGACTACGCCAAAAACATCACTTATGAATTAAACCAGCAACAAGAGTCTTTTGTTACTTTGCCTGGCGTATTCAGTCGTGAGCATATTGACCCGGCAACTTTGCTGTTACTGCAACATATTAAGGATCTACCCAAAGGCCGCGGTATGGATTTTGCCTGCGGTGCGGGAGTTATCGCTAAGCAGTTAGCTTCAGTGGCCACTGAACTTATGGCCTGTGATGTGAGTCCTATTGCCATTGCCGCCAGTGAGATAACACTGGCCAATGAACCAATAACACCCGAGTTGCGTTTAGCCGATGGCATACCGGAAAATGCCGGACAGTTTGATTTCATTGTCAGTAATCCCCCGTTTCACACCGGACAGAGAACCGACTATGAAATTGCACGGAAATTTATTAGCAATGCCCGGCAACACCTTAATAAACAAGGTGCTTTTAGAGTCGTTGCTAACCGTTTTCTGCCCTGGCCAGAGGTTATTGAATCGGTGTTTGGCAACTGCAGTGTTATAGCCGATAATGGCCGTTATCGTGTTTACCATGCAACTTGTCGATAAATAACCCGTTTTTTTGTTTAACTGATGCCTTTTTGTTAACGCTTTGCTAACATTAGTAAACATATAATTTTTTCAGAGATTGAGCCGTAGACTGAATGCATACCATTTCACTGAAGCGCATACTGATTTATATCGTGTTGTTGGTCACCAGCTTCGCGCTTCTCGTCGGTTTTACGGTTAATATTGTGAGTCAGGTTGCACAATATCAGGAATCATTGCATGACCAGGCTTTGTCTTATTCCCGCATTGTGGCTGGCAACGCTGCCAGCAGCTTAGTTTTTAATGACAACGCTAACGAAAAACAACGCCTGAGTTCATTAGAGAACACCTCGTTTATTCAGCATGTTCATGTCTACAAAATGGATGAAACCAGTAACGAACTGACCTTTTTCTCGAGCTACAATAAAAAAGGCCTGCCCCCTATTCCGGCGCGGTTCGCTAAACTGGATAAACTGACAACACCGCAAACTAACGACAACTACATTGAAGTTTCTCAGCCCGTAGTACTTGACGATGAAGTCATTGGTTACGTGTATTTGCGTGGCTCACTGGAGCAGGCCCGCTTATTCATGTGGCGCTCAATTGGCATTGCCAGCGTGGTTTTCGTACTGACACTGCTACTTTGCTGGCTAATAACTTTGCGCTTGCGAAAGACTATTGTCACGCCATTAGACAGCGTAGTTGATGTGATTTCTCAGGTTGCCCGGGACAAAAACTATTCATTGCGCCTGGCGCCGTCAAAGCTGGTTGAATTCGATATGATGGCGCACGCATTTAACACCATGCTTGATCGTGTGCAGCAACACATTAGCCGGCAGCGCCGGGCCGAAGAAGAAGCCAGTCAGTTAAATACCGAGCTGGAACGTCAGGTTACTCAGCGTACCCAGGCACTAAAAGAATCCAACAGTGAGCTGCTTAAAACACTGGAACAACTGCACCAGTATCAGGGGCAACTGGTTGAATCGGAAAAAATGGCGTCACTGGGCGACATGGTGGCCGGTATTGCCCACGAGGTTAATACACCAATAGGTCTGTCAGTTACCGCTTCCACTTTGCTGCAGGACAAATTAACGATAATGCAGGAGAAATTCGACGAGAAGCGAATTTCAACCTCAGAGTTCGAGCGCTTTTTAAGTGATTGCGATGAAAACCTGCAAATTATTTACCGTAATTTGGGCCGGGCGGCGGATCTGGTTACCAGCTTCAAGCAGGTGGCAGTTGATCAGTCATCAGAAATTGACCGGGATATTCATATTCCGTCGTTCATGAACGATGTTCTTATTTCGGTTAAGCCCAGACGCCTGGATCCGGAGAAATACCCTATCCGTATTTCATGCCCTGAAGGGCTGACTGTGCGCGCTAAAGCCGGACCGTTAAATCAGGTGCTGATTAACCTTATTGTCAATTCTATGATCCATGCTTTTGAAGGGTATAGCAGCGGACGAGTCGACATTAGCTTTACTATGGTAGGTGATGACAAGCTGGAAATGGTTTATACCGACAATGGTAAAGGTGTTCCCAGTGATATTAACCGTAAAATATTTGACCCTTTTGTGACCACCAAACGAGGTTCCGGCGGCAGCGGGCTGGGTCTGCATTTGGTCTATAATTTAGTGACTCAGGTACTGGGCGGAAACATTCACTTCTTTAGTGAAGAAAAGAACGGCGTGGAGTTTATTGTCCGTTTTCCTGTCACTTTGGTCAGCAATGCTTGAAAAATCTCAAACAAAAGTCATAATGTAACGTCATAACTTTTATAAATATAAGTTCAACCCGTACGCACAGCGACGAACTTTCCGGGAAAATCAACGCTTATGAATGCCAGAATACTGATTGTTGAAGACGAAGTTGTTACGCGCCAGACCCTCACACGTCTATTCCAACAAGAAGGCTACGAAGTTTTTGATGCTGCTGATGGCCTGCAAATGGAAAACATCATGCGTCAGGAACGTGTGGATGTCGTAATTATGGACGTCAATTTGCCAGGTAAAAATGGTCTGGAACTTGCGGAATCATTACGTGAAAGCGACAACATTGGGTTAATTTTCTTAACCGGTCGTGACAGCGAAGATGACCGCCTGTTAGCACTGGAGTTAGGGGCTGATGACTACCTCATTAAACCTTATAACCCAAAAGAGCTGACAATTCGTGTACGCAACCTGTGTCGCCGTATTGAAGCATCACGCTCAGGCAGTCCGGTTGAAAACAACAGTGTTGAATTCCAGTTCCATGGCTGGCGTTTGAACAGCGACAGTCGCTGCCTGTACTCACCGGAAAACCAAATGTTCCGCTTGCCGAAAAGTGAGTATCGTGCGTTGGAGTTATTTTTATCTAACCCGGGCCGCATTCTTGACCGTGAAACTCTGGTTAAACGTATGCTGGATCGAGAACTGCGTCCGAATGACCGTACCGTTGACGTTGCCATTCGCCGAATTCGTCGGCATTTCGAGTCTCACCCGGAAACACCGAACTTAATAACCACCATCCATGGTGAAGGCTATCGCTTTATCGGCGAGGTTGATCAGCAAGCTCAGTGATGCTCAGCTAACCAGGCATCAATTTGGCGTCGGTGCGGAATAACCGCATCGGCCCATTCAATTAATAAACGCTCAGCTACCGGCCACTCCCACTCTTCTTTCTCAATCTTTTCCATCAGCTTAGATAACTCAGTTAAACCGACTGAACCGCAAGCACCTTTAACTTTATGCGCCTGTTTGCGTAGCTCGTCTTCATTACGGCTTTTAGCTGCCTGATGCAATAATTGCGCATAGCTTTGAATAATACCGTCAAAAGTCGCCAGCGTTGAATTCACGCCTTCAACGCCTAAGGTATCGACGTATTGCTGTAATAACTCGGTGTCTATCGCCGATTTTTCTGCCATCTTTTTATGCTCCATCAATCCAAAACCCTATCCTCGGCGTATTCCTGTTTTGAGTCAACCACTGTGCAGACAGAATCGATTAGGGCAATCGGTGTCACCTGGTGAAATTCTGCGATATAATGCCCACCTTTAGACTGAGCCTCATTGATCAAGATCAAACAGGCCGGACAATATTCACGACACTTGGAGTTCACAACGAATGCCAACAGTTATGCCCGACGTAGCCAACCAAACGCAGGCCCAGACAGAGGGAGCTCTCGATTGGGTTGGCATGAGCAATATTGAAGTTCCATTGATGGTAGCAGCAGCCGGCGTACCAGAACGCCCGGTAGCAGCTAAAGTGGAAGCTTTTGTCAATCTGAAAAACCCGAAAACCAAGGGTATTCACATGTCTCGCTTGTATTTGTTGCTGGACAAAATGTCGACCGAAGGTGAGCTCAGTCACGATACTTTAAAGCAGTTGCTGAATGACTTTATCGAAAGTCATAAAGACATCAGTGATCAGGCCTTTATTAAGTTTGATTTTGACTATCACCTGCGCCGCAAATCGCTGATTAGCAAAAAGCAGGGCTGGAAAGCGTACCCCGTCAGCTTAACCGGCCGCTACGATGCGGGTCAGTTAAAGCTGGAGTTGTCTGTCGATGTCCCTTATTCATCGACTTGCCCTTGCTCTGCGGCTTTAGCGCGCCAGTTAATTCAGGATGCCTTTAGCGAGAAATTTGCCGGTCAGGAACAGGTAGATGCCAGCATCATGCACGAGTGGCTGGGTTCCACCGAAGGTATTGTTGCAACACCGCACAGCCAACGTTCAGTTGCTGAGGTAAAAGTTGCCTTAAGCGACAGTGTTAATGACTTCCCCATTGTGGAACTTATTGATGCCATTGAAGGGGCTCTTAAAACACCAGTACAAGCGGCCGTTAAACGTGAAGACGAGCAAGAGTTTGCGCGCTTAAATGGACAGAACCTGATGTTCTGTGAGGACGCCTCGCGTCGCTTACAACACCAGTTAAACCAGATGCAAAACTTCCGTGATTTCTGGTTGCGAGTTAATCACTATGAGTCACTGCACGCGCACGACGCAGTAAGTGTCACGACCAAAGGTGTTCCCGGCGGTTACTCGGCATAACTGGGTTAAATAAATTCCATAAGCAGCCATAGCTGGCACAGCTTTTGCTTCACACCTCACAGAGCGTCAATTTTCTGATGAGGTGTGAAAAATGGAAATTATCCTGTTGTTGTTTGTTGTAGTGTTAATTGCGGTGGCTATTATTGCCAGCCGAATGTCTGAAAACTATGTGCCCTACCCTTATAAGCTAAAAGACGTTTCCTTGTGCACCGCGCAGGAGGATCAGTTTTTGACACTATTGGAAAAGTCAGTCGGCGACAACTTCCGCATATTCACTAAAGTTCGTTTAAGCGACATTGTTACCGTGCGTTCAGGCTTGTCTTCCACTGCACGCAAAGATGCCCACAACAAAGCCAGCCAGCGTATCCTTGACTACGTGTTGTGTGATATTCACACCATGCAGGTTAAAGCGGCTATAGAGCTGGAACCCGGTCAGTCGTCAATGAACCAGCAGAAACGTAACTTATTCCTGAAAAACACCTTAGCCGCTGCGGGTCTGCCGTTCCTGCGTTTTAAAGCAAAACCTGGCTATCGCGTTGCCGAGCTGCACGACTACATTCACGGTAAAATCCGTCAGGCTGAACATGTTCGTGCCGCGGTACCAACAAATAAAGATAAGAATAACCAGCCGATTGCCGCTTAACTTGCTCCGTGGCAGTATAGCTGCATGAACACGGAACTTTTAACCGACATATTATTATCACCTGTTGCTCTGGCTCTGCTGGCTTTGCTGGCAGAGCGCTGGTTTCCCTGGCCAGAGCAGTGGCACCCCTTTGCCGTTTTGCGGCTAATGGCCGCCTACATGAGCGGCAAGGTTAACAAACCCAACCGTCCTGTCGGCCAACAGCGCCTTGCCGGTTTTTTGGCGTGGTTAACTATGTCACTGCTGGTATTGCTGCCAGCAGCTATTGTATTTGCCGGTGCTGAAGTGTCTTTGGCTATTGGCTGGCTAATTTTACTGGTGAGTCTGCGTCAGCAGCCCGTCAGTCACGCCATAAAATTAGCCGATAGCCACCTGCAACGCGGCCGCAAGAATGCCGCCCGCGCCTGGCTAAGCCGCATAACCTGGCGCGACTGCGATTTACTGAGTGAACATGGCATTGCCAAAACCAGCATCGAACTGCGCGCAACCAGCATTCTGGAGCATCGCTTTACGCCTTTGCTCTTCTGGTTTGTTGGTGGGCCACTGGCGGCACTTGGGGTACGAACCCTTTCCGAACTGACTCAGGTTTGGCCGGTTGCACAGGCAAAGTACCGACACTTTGGTCTGGCAACACACTGGCTTCACACCGTAACCCATTTCTTGCCTTCATTTTTGCTGGCCTTGGCTGCACGGTTTATAGCGCTATTTCAGCGTAATAAATTCAGGCTGCAGCCGTTAAAACGTAACCCTTTGTTCTCTACTATTCTGCTCAGCTGGATACAAAGCTTCAGCTATTGTCACCGGGTCAGTTTGGGCGGGCCTATACAAGTGCAGGGAATTCGTATCGCAAGGCAACGTTTTGAAGGACGTCCCGCCGAGTTGTTGATATCGAGAGCGCCCCGCTGGCAAAGGCAGTGGCAGTTTTTTTTCGTTGCTTGTCTGGTTATTGCACTTTTTGCCTTGTTCATTTATCGACCCTGAGTGACTCATCGGGTATACTACGCGCCCTAATAAGCAACCGTTTAATATTATGAAAACCATTGATGTAGTCGGCATTGGCAATGCGCTGGTGGATCAGGAGTTTGAAGTCTCTGAAGACTTCCTGCAGAAGCACGATTTAAAAAAAGGCATGATGGAGCTGATTGATGAAGACGCTCAAAACACTCTGATTGCAGAACTTAGCCAACTGGGCGAACTGAAAAAGCAAAGCGGCGGTGGCTCAGCAGCTAACTCGTTGGTGGCTTTCGCTCAATTCGGCGGCAAGGCCTACTACTGCTGTAAAGTTGCTGACGACGAAGCCGGCATGTTTTACCGTCAGGATTTAGAAAAAATAGGCATAGAAACCAGCCTTCACCAACAGAAGAACCCGGGCACTACTGGGCGCTGTCTGGTTATGGTGACTCCTGACGCCGAACGCACCATGCGTACTCATTTGGGCATAACGGCCGATTTATCTAGTGCGGAAATTGACGACCATGCCATTGCAGCAGCCGACTACCTTTATATTGAAGGTTATTTAATTACCTCAGAAATTGCGCGTGGCGCGATCCAGCATGCGAAAAAAGTGGCACGGGAAAACAATACAAAGCTGGTTATGACTTGCTCTGACCCTGCCATGGTGAAGTTTTTCCGTAGCGGAATTGATGAAATTCTGGATGGTGGTGTCGATTTAATGTTCTGCAACCGCGAAGAAGCAGAATTATTAACCGGTAAGGACGATCCTCAGGCGGCTTTATCCGTATTACTAAAGCAGGCCGACACGGTTGCTATTACTTTAGGTAAAGACGGTGCTGTAATTGCTAACCGTGAACGTCAGGTACATATTCCGGGCGTGCCGGTTAAAGCCATTGATACCAATGGTGCAGGCGACATGTTTGCTGGTGCTATGCTTTATGGTTTAACGCGTAATATGTCGCTGGAAGACGCTGGTCGTTTAGCCAGCCATGCGGCGGCGGAGCTGGTCACTGAATTTGGTCCCCGACTGAATAAAGACCGACAGCAACAATTAATTGAGCGCATTATGAGCGCCCAAACTGCTTGAATTTACTTAAAATTCACTGACAGAAATCACTGAAAAAGAGAGTCACTATGAGTGCAGAAAATTCACAAGACTACAAAGTAGCAGATATTAGCTTAGCCGAATGGGGCCGCAAGGAAATTGCGATTGCTGAATCTGAAATGCCGGCGTTGATGACTATCCGCCGTAAATACGCTGACAGCAAACCACTGGCCGGTGCTCGTATTATTGGCTGTATTCACATGACCATTCAAACAGCTGTGTTGATTGAAACATTGCTTGAACTGGGTGCCGAAGTGCGTTGGTCATCGTGCAACATTTTCTCTACTCAGGATCACGCTGCTGCCGCTATGGCTGCTGCCGGTGTGCCGGTATTTGCCTGGAAAGGTGAAACCGAAGAAGAATACGACTGGTGCTTAAAGCAGACTTGTCACAAAGACGGCGAATTGTGGGATGCCAACATGATTCTGGACGACGGCGGTGATTTAACCCTGATGATCCACGACGAATTCCCGCAGATGCTGGAGAAAGTTCACGGCATTACTGAAGAAACCACTACCGGTGTTCACCGTTTGCTCGATATGCTGGAAAAAGGCACTCTGAAAGTACCGGCCATTAACGTGAACGATGCCGTAACTAAGTCAAAAAATGACAACAAGTACGGCTGCCGTCATTCACTAAACGATGCCATTAAGCGTTCCACTGACCACTTATTGTCAGGTAAGAAAGCTCTGGTAGTTGGTTACGGTGATGTGGGTAAAGGTTCTGCCGCTAGCCTGCGTCAGGAAGGCATGATTGTTAAAATCAGCGAAATTGACCCAATTTGTGCCATGCAGGCCTGCATGGACGGCTTTGAAGTGGTTTCTCCTTACCTTGAAGGCAAAAACAACGGTACCGGCGACAACATCAACAAAGCCTTGCTGGAAAACACCGACCTGATTGTGACCACAACCGGTAATATGGACGTATGTGACCGTTACATGCTGGCTGCGCTTAAGCCTACTGCCCTGGTTTGTAACATTGGCCACTTTGATAACGAAATTGATACGGCCTTTATGCGCAAAAACTGGCGCTGGGAAGAAATTAAGCCGCAAGTTCATAAAATTTATCGTTCAGACGACGACAACGACTACCTAATTCTGCTGGCCGAAGGCCGCCTGGTGAACTTGGGTAACGCAACCGGTCACCCCAGCCGTATTATGGATGGCTCTTTTGCTAACCAGGTACTTGCTCAAATTCACTTGTTCGAGCAGAAATTTGCCGACATGGAAAATAAGAAGCAGGAAGAATATCTGCGTGTAGAAGTTCTGCCTAAGCAACTGGATGAAGAAGTTGCGCGTTATATGGTGCAAGGCTTTGGCGGTGTTATCACTAAGCTGACAGCGGATCAGGCTAACTACATTCACGTTGATGTGGAAGGTCCGTTTAAGACAGACGAGTACCGCTACTAATGAGCGATATTATTTATCGTGAAATAACGGCTGCCGATATGGCGGCCGTTATTGATCTGGCCAACGAAGTTCATGGTGACAACTACCTGAACGAGGACAGTTTTCAGCAATATTTAATTGCCGGAACTGTCGGTGACGTGCAGCTAAACGGGATAGCCCTGCGCGGTGAGACCCCATTGGGCGTGCGCATTACCCTGGCGCCCGAACAATGGCCAATTGATGATTTTTGCACCCCAGACGCCTGGCCAATTCCGGCCGATAAGCTGTGCTACTTTAAATGCGCGGCGGTGTCAGAAAAGGCACGCGGTCTGGGCATAGGCAAAGAACTGTTGTTCCGTAGTATTGAAGCCGCCAAAGAGCTGGGCTGCCGTGGTGGTTTAGCGCATATTTGGATGCAAAGCCCCAATAACAGCGCCTATGAATATTTCACCCGCTGCGGCGGTGAAATGATTAAGCAACATGAAAAGCGCTGGTACAAAGCCTCAGTAGAAGACGGCTACTATTGCCCAGTATGCGACGGCACCTGCTACTGCGATGCCGGCGAAATGCTGCTGAAATTCGATACGTAAGGCCCCGAATAGCGAGCGCTGAGGTTGCATGGGCTTGGGGCAGACTGCTCACTTGTTTCGCTTGAGCATTGAAGGCCTCTGTGGCGGAGACGCGACGATCTCATCCATGAGGGCTTGACGAAGGCCATCCATGGCCTTCGACACTCCACCACAGAGGCCTTCAACACTCGTAACGCTCACAAGTGAACAGTCTGCCCCTTTTGCCTCCCTCATAGCGGCTTAAGTTGGCTTTTTATATGAGGCGGGAGATAGTGAGCGCGCCAACGGTTACATAGGGCTATTGTGGAGGTGTGCAGCGCCATGGATGGCGCTGCCCAAGCCCTACACGGATGTATTCACGGGCGTCCTCCACAATAGCCCTTGTAACCTCAGCGCTCGCTGTCTTCCCTCTCCGTTTTATAGGTGGGTGTTTATGTATGATCCTTTGGTTAATGCGCCTCCGGGGCCTCATGATGCTCCTGAGCCTAGTTATTGGCAGCAGCATACACAGGCCGACTTTCCGGAGTGTGTGAATGCGCCAGAGGAAGTGGGATTTGCTGTTATTGGTGCGGGTTACACGGGCTTAAACGCGGCTCGGGTTCTGGCCGAAAATGGGCATTCTGTTGCAGTATTTGAAGCCAACCAACTGGCCTGGGGTTGTTCGTCGCGTAATGCCGGGTTTGTGATGAAAAGTACCGGCCGACTGGGCTTGTCGGCCTGGGCTGAACGCCTTGGTGCTGACATTGCGCAAGACATTGCCGATGAACATCAAAAGGCACTGCAACTGGTTGAAGAAACTTTGCGTTATTGCCCGTCGCAGTGCCAGCGCCAAAACGGCGGCTACCTGAAAATAGCGCACCGCAACAGCGCCGTGGCACCATTGAAACAACAATATGAGCAGCTTAAAAAGTTTAATCAACCCGTTGAATGGCTCACCCAAAATCAACTCTCGGGGCTTATTTCAAGCCCACAGGCCCATGCCGCATTGCGTTTCACCGACTGCTTTGCTCTTAACCCCATTTTGTTGGCAGCAGCTACCGCGCGAAGAGCCTCGGCCGCCGGTGCACAGTTAGTTGAACACTGCCCGGTAACTCAGGCAGTGTCACTTGGCGGCAAAGGCGTGTATCTGCAAACAGCCAAAGGCGCTGTACGCGCCCGTAAGCTGTTAGTTTGTTCTAATGGCTATACATCAGGGCATTTGTTGCCGGAGATTGCCAGTCGCTCGCTACCGGTGCTTTCGAGCATTATTACCACCCCACCTCTGAGTAAAGAACAGGTTGAGAGCATTAAGCTGTCACCTCAATACGCCATAATGGATACGCGCATTCTGAAGTATTACTTCCGCTTACTGCCCGATAACCGCTTATTGTTTGGTGGTCGTGGTGCCATTCAGGGGAAAAGCGCAGAGAAGCCGATATATGCTAAACGCTTACTGCAGGCATTACACCAGACTTTCCCGCAACTGCGAGAAGTGAACAAGTGGGAGTATTTTTGGAGTGGTTGGGTCAGTGTGTCACTGGACGATTACCCGCGAGTAGGCAAAGTGAAAGATAATATCTACGCCAGCATGGGTTACTGCGGCGCCGGTGTTAGCTTTACCGCTCTGGCCGGTCAAAGACTGGCAGAAGCCGCCATGGAACAGCCCCTGCCCGAGCTGCCTTACTACCAGTCACAACTAAAGCCCTTTCCATTACCACGCTTCCGCCGCCTAGGCCAATGGCTCTACTACCACTACGGCCGCCTACGCGACTGAGGGGGGACAGGGGCAGGCTGCTCACTTGCTTCGCTTGAGCATTGAAAGCCTCTATGACGGAGACGCGACGAGCTCATCCATGAGAGCTTGACGAAGGCCATCCATGGCCTTCGACACTCCGCCACAGAGGCTTTCAACACTCGTAACGCTCACAAGTGAACAGTCTGCCCTTCTAATCTCTCTCATCACGGCTTAAGTGGCTTCTTAACTAAAGCGGAAGATAGTGAGCGCGCCGACGGTTACACAGGGCTATTGTGGAGGTGTGCAGCGCCATGGATGGCGCTGCCCAAGCCCTACAGGGATGTATTTACGGGCGTCCTCCACAATGGCCCTTGTAACCTCAGCGCTCGCTATTCAGCCCCGCTACAGGCCGAAGACGATTTTTTCGCTTTTGAGCATTCGGGCTATGTATTTCATTAGCAGCAATGCGGCTGCCAGGGTGGCAATTGCGCTGATGACCGTTCCCATGACATTCACGTTCTCACCGCGTATCAGTGACAGAAAAGCCTGATGCTGACCGGTTAGCGGGAGATAGTAGAGAATTGGATTTTTAAGTCGTGCGAACTCGACACCAAAAGACGCTGCCATTGGAATAATCAGCAAGAAACTAATATAGGTTTGTGCTTCTTTGAAGTTTTTCGCGCGGAAGGAAACAAACAATTGCAGGGCGGTCGCGAACAAAGCTAGCGGTACCAGCAAAACAAACATTAGTAGCATCATACCCACACTAAAGTTCACGTTCATACCAATTTCGTGTAATGGAACGTAGGCAAATATAATGGGTATGAGTACCAGTGACAGTATTGCCCCGAATAATGAAAAGGTCGTTGCGGTCAGTGCTTTACCGGTAACAATGTCCCAGGTGCTTAACGGCTGACTCAGCAAAAATTCCAGCGAGTTACGTTCACGCTCACCAGCACTGATATCAATAGCCACATTCATACCAGACCAGAATACAGACAAGATAATAAATACCAGCACACTGCCCATAATCAAGGCCGCTTTTGAGCCCCGGGTTGCTAAGTCTTGCTTTTGTAACTGTATTGGTTGCACGACACGCGGATCCACACCCCGTAAAGTCAGACGGTAAGCCGCTATTTGACTGGAGTATGCCTGAACGGCCTGCTCTACACGCTTAATTTCGGTCTGCTGTTTTTGTGCAGACCAATCAGCACGCAAGGTTACCTCTACCGGCTCAGCTTTACTCACACTTTCCTGCCAGTTTTGCGGTAAGGTCAATATTATTGGCGTTTCGGTTTTCGCCCACTCCCCTTCTTTAGCAACAACACCACGTTCGTTCAAAAATTCAACGAGTTGAGGGGCATTTTCTTTGCCTTCAATGGTAATTTCAACGTCTGCTGGGTCGGTCAGTTGAGTTATTAAGAAAAAGAAGGCTACGGCCATTAATAAAGGGCCAAAAAACGCATAGGACATTGCCGCTAAAACAGAACGTTTATCACGAATAGCGTCCCGGAACTCTTTTTTCCATACGGAAGTTAATGCACTCATTAGGCTGCTATCCCCTCGTCGGTACCGATAATTTTAACGAAGGCGTCTTCCAGCTGTTGCTCGCCGGTCATATCGCACAGCTCCTGTGGCGTTCCCTCAGCTGCAACTTTGCCTTTTGCCATCACCACCACCCGATCACAGAGAGCGGCAACTTCCTGCATAACGTGGCTGGAAAACAAGATACAGGTGCCTTGAGCGCGTTGTTCGCGCAGCACATCTCTTAAAATTCGGGTACTCATAACGTCCAGACCGCGGCTGGGTTCATCCAGAATTAGATGTTTCGGGCTGTGTACTAGAGCCTGAGCCAACGCTACTTTCATCCGCTGGCCTTGTGAAAAACCAGCAGTACGACGGTCTGCAAGCTCTTTAATATCCAGCTTCTCTATCACCTTCTCAACCGCCTGCTTTTGCTCCGTGCCTTTTAGCCCGTGTAAACCGGCGAAATAAGCTACTTGCTCGCGTACGGTCAAGCGTTCGTATAAACCGAATTTATCAGGGAATATACCGAGGTTACGGCGTGCATCAATCGGGTTCTGGTTGGCATCAACACCTTCAATCTCTGCTTTGCCGGTATCGGCCTGCAACAACCCGTAAATAATACGCAGACAAGTCGTTTTCCCGGCTCCGTTTGGCCCAAGAAGCCCGGTAATTTCGCCATCTTTTGCCTGAAATGAAAGAGAGTCCAGCGCTTGCACATTTTTGAATGTTTTTGTCAGTGCATCTACGTTTATCATTATTTATAGCCCCGCTGCATTCTGGTTCAGCACAAATGGCTTCAGCCTTTGTTCTTTTAAGCAGCTGCCATCAATATTTTCGATAGAACCTTGCTCGATAAAATCTGCAATGAGCTTATTAGCGCAGGTATGGCTGGCTATGGTATGCCCGGCGTTAGGTGCAATCAGATGTTTACTGTTAGGTAAGGTTCTGTGCGCAATTTCGCCCCATTCCGGAGGCGTCACCGGGTCCAGCTCTCCCGATAACAACAAAACCGGCTTATCACTAACGACCGGATCGGACCAATAAGATGGAACACTCGATGATTGCCAACCCGCACACATGTCGACAAAGGCATCACCGGTGCGGCTGCCAATAAACTCATTGTTGCCGTCCTGAGCGAAAAGCTCAGGAGTCGCCCTTGGCAAGTCTTCGCCACACACAACCGAGAGCATAAGCCCCAGGTAAATACTGTTTTGTGACATAGTACCGCCCATCAGCCCCAGTATTGCATGGTAGTTTCCTTCAGCTGCTGAGTGAATCGCGTAAGGCAATAACTGACGAGTACTGGGGTGATATAAAGCAACACGAATAATTGAGCTAAAACGCCCGGGAGTCAGTTTTATTTCCAGCGGCTCAAAAGAGAGGGGATCACGCGTTTCCAGCAATATATTCTCAGCTTCAAGCTCACTCATCACCTCATAGTATTCTTGCTCTAGGTTAGGGAACTTCTCATGACACGGGCTTTGTTCGGAACAGTCTTTGAGCATTTCGTCAAATGCATTGGCTCCGTGTTGACCAAAAGGCCCGATGATCACCTGAGGCGGAGCTACGGCATCGAGGGTGGCCGTACGAACTGAGCTCGGTGCTTCACGTAAATAAGTTAGTCCAACGCGCGTTCCATAAGAGCCGCCATAAAGGTTCAGTTGCTCTATACCTAAATGTTCACGTACTCGCTCAAAGTCTTTAACTGCGTTAACCGTATGATATTGCGTTGTGTCTGTATCAGGGTACTGTTCCTGACATTCACGACTCAAGGCTCTAAGGTCCTGCTCATCGTCAGCTCGTATCAATTCATCAGGGCGTTCAATACCACATTCAAGCGGGTGACTTTTACCCGTGCCACGCTGATCAATTAGAAGGATATCGCGCTTTTGACGCACCGCTTCGAACATACGCGCTATCATTGGAGTTAATTCGGTAGCGGCCTGTCCCGGCCCTCCGGCCAGAATGAGCATAGGATCGGCTTGCGCTCCTTCCTGAATAGCGGGAAGAATCGCGTAGTAAATACCAATATGCTTGCCGTCGGGTTGTTCGTAATTTTCAGGAACTGAAACTGTGCCACAGTGCAGTTTCTCTTGCACGCAGGGTAAATAACAGCCCGAAGCTTCATTTATTTTTGTCTGTGCCTGACCGCTATGCGGTATCAGTCCCAGTAACAGTAGCGATAATGCCATCCATTGTTTCATAGCGGTTCCGTTTATATATGCAACGGAACTATTGTCGTAGAGAACAGGGGAGAATTACAAGGTAAGTCACTGATTGATTTGTTAGAAGATGTAAAAAAGCCCGCGAAAATTGCAGGCTTTTAGAAAATAACTTTATTAGTGCCTAACTTACAGGCCAGCGCGATCTTTAATTGCTACTGCAATTGCACTGCTACCATGACCGTTAGATTGCGCCCATTCGTAGTCGCCAGAAGCTTTCAGTTCATCTACTGACAAGCGACCAACAATGAACTCACCAATGTCTTGTGAGCCATTTGACATGGCAAATTGCAATAAGCTCTGACCATTACACTGAATACCACTGTAAATATCGCGTACGCGGACACGAGCATCACGTAATTTTTTACGCATACGCATGGTGTCATCACCCTGTACGTATGTGCATAAGCTTAAGGCTAATTCATTTGCCTCTGCGCTCTTTGAAAACGTTACGCCAGTTGCCGCAACGGCAGCCATCATGGTGCCTAATACAATTGCTTTCATCTAAAACCCCATCACAAGATTGTTCAAAAATTCATCAAGATGATACTACGAACTCAAGCCTGCTGCAATGGCTTAAAATACATGTAAGTTACTGAATTTATAACTTCTTATTAACTTACTCTGTCGAAAATAAGAGTACTAAAGTTATGGGAGTTGCGCTCATCAGCGGCAAAGTTTTGCCGCTCTATCTCTTGCCAGTCGGCGACTTGATGATAATCGGGAAAGTAAGTATCACCCTCAACATTTAGTTCTATTTTAGTAACATATAGTCGGTCTGCGAGGGGTAAAAATTTTTCATAAATTTTTCCTCCGCCAATCACCATCAGCTCATCAACCGGACCTGCAGCGGCTATTGCCTGTTGCACCCCAGACACCCAAACCACCTGACTGTCCTGATTTTCCGAACGATCCGTTCGACGGCTTAGAACGATATTCTTGCGGCCGGGCAAAGGACGACCAATTGACTCAAAAGTCCGGCGCCCCATAACAATTGGCTTACCTAAGGTAATTTTTTTGAAATATTGCAACTCGTCCGGCAGGTGCCATGGCATTTTGTTATCTTTTCCAATAACCCGATTATCGGCCATAGCAACCACGAGTGATATTTTCATTCGGCGATATCCTTAATGCGTAGCCTGACGTTTACGTCAGGACCAATATCTCACCTGACATGAATGTCAGGCTACTTCTGATAAATAACTTCGACGTCGTGATCATCGTCATCGTCGTCGTCATCTTCGTCATCCATCTCTTCTTCAAGAACTTCTTCGTGGTAAGTGTCCCACATGAACTCAACCGGATCGGCTTCTTCATGCTGCTCAGTGTCAGGTGCAGGCAATGTTTCAAGGTAAGACATTACCTCACGACAAAGCGCGTCGCTGCCACGCCCTTCCAGAGCTGCGATTTGGAACACCGGGCCGTCCCAGTTCAGAGATTTAACCAGCTCGTCTACTTTCTCCTGAACCTCTTCGTCCAGCAGCAAGTCGACTTTATTGATGACCAGCCAGCGTGGCTTTTCAGCCAGTTTCGGGCTGTATTTTTCCAGCTCGTTGATAATAATACGCGCCTGCTCGGCAGGGTCGGTTTCATCAAACGGGGCTAAATCTACCAAGTGCAGTAATAAACGACAGCGCTCTAAATGTTTTAGGAATTGTATGCCTAGTCCAGCACCTTCGGCCGCGCCTTCAATAAGACCGGGGATATCGGCAATAACAAAACTCTGATGCGGAGCGGGACGCACAACACCCAGGTTTGGTATCAGGGTGGTAAACGGATAGTCGGCTACTTTAGGGCGTGCTGCGGAAACCGAGCGAATAAAAGTCGATTTACCGGCATTCGGCATACCCAGCAAACCAACATCAGCCAACAACATCAGTTCCAGTTTTAGCGGGCGTACTTCGCCAGGAGTACCATCGGTTTTTTGTCGTGGCGCACGGTTTATACTGCTTTTAAAACGCGTATTACCCAGACCATGGAAACCACCTTTGGCTACCATTAAACGTTGACCATGTTTCGTCAAATCGCCAAGAACTTCGCCAGTATCAATATCGGTAGCGCGGGTACCAGGAGGAACCGGCAGCACGATGTCGTTACCGCGCCTGCCCGTACAGTTTTTGCCCATACCGTTTTTACCGCGTTCAGCTTTATGAAAACGTTCAAAACGATAATCGATAAGGGTATTCAGGTTCTCGTCTGCTTCTAGATAGACATCACCGCCGTCGCCACCATCGCCGCCGTCAGGGCCGCCTTTGGGAATATATTTTTCGCGACGGAAACTGATACAACCATTACCACCGTCACCCGCGTCTACGCGGATTTCTACTTCATCAACGAATTTCATCGCAATCTGCTACTTATCACTTATAGAATACTGTGCAAAATTCTAGCACATATGAAAAAGCCCCGCCGTAAGGCAGGGCTTTCAGAACCGAAACTTTTCAGTTTATGTTCGCATTATTAGTCAGTAATAACGCTCACAAATTTACGGTTTTTGCTGCCCTTCACATCAAAAGACACTTTGCCTTCTGAGGTTGCAAACAATGTGTGGTCTTTACCAATACCAACGTTCGCACCAGCGTGGAACTTAGTACCACGTTGACGAACCAGGATGTTGCCTGCTAACACAGACTCACCACCGAAGCGCTTAACACCGAGACGTTTACTCTCTGAGTCGCGACCGTTTTTAGTAGAACCACCAGCCTTTTTATGTGCCATGTCGTTACTCCTTAATTAGCTGTTGATACCAGTGATTTTCACTTCCGTGAACCACTGACGATGGCCTTGTTGACGGCGAGAATGCTTACGACGACGGAACTTAACGATTTTAATTTTATCGCCACGACCGTGATCAATCACTTCCGCTTTCACTTTACCACCGGACACGAACGGAGCACCGATGTTTACATCGTTGCCGTCAGAAACCATCAAAACCTGGTCGAATTCAACTACATCACCGGTAGCTGCTTCCAGTTTTTCCAGGCGGACGATTTGGCCTTCAGACACACGGTGCTGCTTACCGCCACTTTGGAATACTGCGTACATATTATTCTCCACAACCCTATTGGGCATCCAAATTCAAATCAGGGCGCGAATTGTACGTAATCCAGTCAGCGATCGCAACCCTTAATTTGAACTTAAAAGCGGCACCGCTTACCGCGGATTGAGTTTCCGCTCTGCTATAAATAGTGTACCATCCCTTTTCCGTTAAATTTTGTAAATAAACAGATATCTATGATGGATATGCAGTCCATTAACGCATTAGCCAAAGACGACATGCTTGGTGTTAATGCATTAATAGGTGAACAACTTCAATCGGATGTTGCCTTAATTAACCAGTTAGGCCTTTATATTGTCAACAGTGGCGGTAAACGCTTACGGCCGCTGCTCGCCATATTAGCTTGTCGGGCTCTGGGTTATGAAGGTAACGACCACCGCAAACTTGCTACGATTATCGAGTTTATTCATACCGCGACTCTGCTTCACGACGACGTCGTTGATGAATCGGAACTGCGCCGCGGACGCAAAACCGCCAACGCAGTGTTCGGTAATGAAGCCAGCGTACTCGTTGGTGACTTCCTTTATACCCGCGCTTTTCAGTTAATGGTCGATTTAGACTCACTGCGGATTCTGCGGATTTTAGCGGATGCCACCAACATCATTTCTGAAGGTGAAGTACTGCAGTTAATGAACTGTAACGACCCGGATACCTCAGAAGCCAGCTACTTTAATGTTATTTACGGCAAAACCGCCAAGTTGTTTGAAGCAGCTACAGAGTTAGCCGGTGTCTTAACCGCACAAGACGAAAAAGTAACCCAGCAACTGGCCGACTACGGTCGTTACCTGGGCACTGCTTTTCAGCTGGTAGATGATTTAATGGATTACACTGCGGACAGCGAATCTATGGGCAAAAATGCGGGTGATGACTTAGCTGAAGGTAAGCCAACGCTACCGCTTTTATACGCAATGTGGCATGGCAACGACGTAGAACAAAAGCTGATTCGTGAAGCCATTGAACAAGGCGACGGGCGTGAGCACTTACAAACCGTGCTAACCGCTATGGAACGAACGGGAGCCTTGCAGTACACACGCGACAAAGCCTTAGAAGCCGCCGAACAAGCGCGTGAATCCCTAAGTGAACTCCCAAACTCCGACTACAAACAAGCCCTGCTCACCCTAACCCACCTTGCAGTCGACCGGGTGGCGTAAGAAATGCCTTGGGGGAGCGGGTTCTGTTTCGGAGGACGCCCGTGAATACATCCCTGTAGGGCTTGGGTAGCGCCATCCATGGCGCTACACACCTCCGAAACACAACCCTTCCCGCTTTAGGCATTTCCAATTAGCATCGCCATCCATGGCCTTCGACACTCCGCCATAGAAACCTTCAACACTCGTAACGCTCGCAATCCAACAGCCTGCCCCTTTTAACCATCTTCTAGCCTGATAATTAAAAAGCTAACACTGTGTATCAATTGGAACATTTGAGCGTACGTCTAGCTGGAAAAATATTGGGGAAGGTCAGTATTGGCGATACGCCATTGTGGGTTATCTGGAGAAAGTGCTGAGATAATTTTCAGCAAGTAGCGTGGAAATGTTGGGGCGGCTATTACAGGAGCGTCGAAGGCCAGGGACGGCCTTCGTCGAGCGCTCATGGATGAGCTTGTAGCGTCTCCTGTAATAGCCGCCCCAATATTTTCAAAAGCGGACTGCTGAAAGTTATTTCAGCTTAGCTGGCGAAGTCGATGCCAGTTTGGATGTCGCCTTTCAGGCCGTCTAGCATTTCGTCCATGCATTTTTGTTCGAATGCACTGAGTTTGCCGTAAGACAGGATTTCTTCTGCGCCGTTTTTGCCTAAGCGTACTGGCTGCGCGAAGAACTTAGCGTTGTCGCCCGGGCCTTCTACGTAGGTGCACTCGATAGTGTCCTGACCTTGCAGGCCTTTCAGCAGTGACAAGGCAAAGCGTGCTGCTGCCTGACCCATAGAAAGGGTTGCTGAACCACCGCCAGCTTTGGCTTCAACTACTTCGGTACCTGCGTTCTGGATACGGTGAGTTAAGTCTTTGATTTCTTGCTCTGTAAACTCAACGCCTTCAACCTGAGACAGCAATGGCAAAATGGTTGTGCCGCTATGCCCACCGATAACTGGTACATTAACGTTTTCCGGGTTCAGACCACGCAACTCACCAACAAAGGCTTCTGAACGGATAACGTCCAGCGTAGTAACACCGAACAGTTTACGCTTATCGTAGCAGCCTGCTTTTTTCAGGACTTCGGCAGCGATTGGAACCGTGGTGTTTACTGGGTTAGTAATGATACCAACACAAGCGTTAGGACAGTTTTCTGCAACGCCTTGAACTAAGTTTTTAACGATGCCGGCGTTCATGTTGAACAGGTCAGAGCGATCCATACCTGGCTTACGTGGTACGCCGGCAGGAATCAATACGATGTCGCTGCCAACTAATGCTGATGCTAAGTCGTCTTTACCGAAGCCTGTTACTTTCACGTCGGTAGGGATATGACTTAAGTCAACCGCCACACCTGGAACTACTGGCGCAACGTCATACAACGATAATTCTGAACCTGCTGGTAATTGGGTTTTCAGAAGTAATGACAATGCCTGGCCGATACCACCGGCCGCACCTAATACGGCTACTTTCATCTCAGACTCCGTTTTTGTTGGTCAATTTAAACTGCTTAAAAATGCAGAATTTGGGGCAAAACTGTACTCCTATATCAATAAAAATACAACTTTGCGCGATACACATTCAGCACTCGAATAGCGCATCTTTATGCAGTACACTGTCTATTATTATAGCACGTAAACAGCATAGGAATTTGACACTCACATGGTGCAGGACACGTTACTCGAAGCTTTTAAAACTTTGCTCCGCGAAGAGCGTTATGGCTCTCAAGGGGAAATTGTTAACGCCTTAAAAGCCGAGGGCTTTGATAACATTAGCCAGTCTAAAGTGTCGCGCATGCTGAGTAAGCAAGGAGCGGTTCGTACCCGCAATGCGAAACAGGAAATGGTCTACTGTTTACCGCCTGATTTAGCCGTGCCTTCCACCCGGGCACCATTAAGCCAGCTTGTACTGGATATTCAGCATAATGATGTGATGGTCATTATTCGCACAAGCCCAGGCGCCGCCCAGTTAATTGCGCGGTTGCTGGATTCGGTCGGTAAAAAGGAAGGCGTACTTGGTACTATTGCTGGTGACGACACGATTTTTATTGCACCGCTTAAAGTTGCTGATATTGAATTCACTCTGCGAAAAGTACGCGAGCTGTTTGCGAATCAGGCGGTACTGCCCTCTTCATAGTCAGCTATGTCGTCGGCAACTTCTTTGTTCGCTTCCATAAAGCGCATTGAAGGAACAAAAAAACCTGAGCTGGACACGGCTTGTGAGTAATCTAGTAAAGGGTCGTAAGCTCCCTGTTCGTCGGCGTAATAACGGTTCTTTAGCCACTGAACAACCATTTTAGGCGAATGGCTAAAATACATTGCCAGAAGCCCCTGTTCGCGCAAGTCGCCCCAGGGCATATTCTGCCGCAATAGTGGAATAGGCTGTTCGCTACTATCAATTAAGCGACTTTTCGCAGCGTGAGTGACACCTTCTATTTTGGCTTCTGATAAACGTTCACCAGATACTTTCTCGCGTCCCATTAGCAGTTCCTGCTTTTCAGGGCCTAAGTAGTCCCAACGACGCAAGTCATGCCGAAACTTCTGTACGAATAAGTAGCTGCCGTCGACAAAGTCCGCATCGTCCTGCGCCTCAACTAAAGCGACTTTACGCTTGCGCATACCCCGCGGGTTATCCGGCGCATCGATAAAGCCGGTTAAGTCGCGGCCGTCCAGATAACGAAAGGAACGGATTTGCTCAGCCACTTCAATGTCGTAGCCAAACCATTCCATTAGCGTGCGTCCCGCCAAGTAGTTAGCGTCAAAACGATCACAACGAATCTGTATAACAAGATCATAGGGGTGTCTTGGCGCTTCACGGTCGCCATCGCTGAGCTCGGGAAAAGCCTGCAAGTGAAGCGGTCGCTTATGCGGATAAAGAATATCCCAGTAGTCCGCCCCTATGCCAACAAAGCCTGTTAACATGCCTTCAGAGAAACGGGCGTCAAGATCGCGTAAAATTGCTGGAAAGCGAGCTAACTTGCGACGTAAACTTTCAACGTCGTCGCTCATGACGTGACAAAACAACGTCAGACCATGCAGATTAGGTTCCGCGTAGACTCCTGACTGAGCTTTATCCACCCTATTCTCCCATTTAACTGTTATTTTTGTGGGTTCGTTCTATTCGCTTTTACATTAATTAGCGTAAGAGGCATTATAGAATGCCTGTATTCGTTATGACACCGCAAGGAAAAATCATGCGTAATCTGATACTTATTTTTGGTTTGCTGGGCGTTACTGCCTGCACCACCACAGCTGATAACCAAACCCAGCGTAGCAGCACACAGCAACAGAGCCCTGCTGCCGAGTTTCATCAGCTGGCTGACACTATCTGGGAAGAACTGAATAAGTCCAGCGATACTGAGCTGACCGATATGTCACCGGAGGCGTTAGAAAAACGCTATCAACAACGCTCAAAGTGGCTCGAACAGCTTAACGCCGTTAACCTTAACGCGCTTAGCCGGGATGACCAAATTAATCATGCGATGATCCATTATACGTTAAAAAATAAAGTAGATGAGTATCGTTTTAAAGCACACTACATGCCATTGACAGCAGAGGGTAGTTTCCATAGTTCTCTTGCTTTTATGCCATCGTACACCTCGTTCTCTTCGGCTGACGATTATCAGAATTACATTGCGAAACTGCGTTCCATTCCTCGTTACATGGAACAACAAACGCATTGGTTACGTAAAGCAATAGAAGAGGGTTATACCCAGCCAGCTGCCGCAATGGCGGGCTTTGAAGAGAGTATACTGGCCTACATTGTACAGGACGCTGATCAAAGCGTTTATTTCTCGCCGTTTTCCGAACAACCGGGCTTTATTAATGACGAGCAATGGAAGCAACTAAAAGAAGATGCCTTAACAGCCATTGACCAGCAAGTCATGCCGGCGTATGACGACTACTTCAACTTTATGGTCACCGAGTATCTTCCAAATGCACGTGAAACCGTTGGTGCCAGCGAACTGCCGAATGGCGACGCTTTTTATCAAAACCGTATTAAACATTACACTACGTTAGATTTAACTGCGGATGAAATTCACCAAATTGGTCTACAGGAAGTGGCGCGTATTCGCGGTGAAATGCTGGAAGCTATTGAAGCAAGCGGGTTTGATGGCAGCTTTGATGAATTCGTCGAGTTCTTACGTACCGACGACCAGTTCTATCCGGAAACCGCAGAAGAATTGCTGCATTACGCTGCCTGGATAGCAAAAAAGATGGATGGCGAATTACCCAAGCTGTTCAAGACCCTACCACGGAAGCCATACGGCATTGCCCCGGTTCCTGAAGAAATAGCACCGAAATACACCACAGGTCGCTATTCTGGAACGAATCGCGACGACCGCGCCGGTTTCTACTGGGTCAATACCTACGCACTGGATCGCCGTCCGCTTTATCAGATGGAAGCGCTGACATTGCACGAAGCCGTTCCGGGTCATCATTTACAAAACGCTATTGCCGGCGAGTTGGAAGATTTACCAGAGTACCGCCAGCAAACCTATATTTCTGCGTTTGGTGAAGGTTGGGGTTTGTACTCTGAGTACTTAGGTCTGGAAGCCGGTTTTTACCAGGACCCGTACAGCAACTTCGGTCGTTTAAGCTACGAAATGTGGCGCGCGGCGCGCTTAGTGGTGGATACGGGTATGCATGCCAAAGGCTGGAGCCGTGAACGCGCAATGGACTTTATGGCCAACAACACCGCGTTGTCACTGCATAACGTGAAAACCGAAATTGACCGTTACATTACCTGGCCTGCGCAGGCACTTTCGTACAAGTTGGGCGAACTGACCATTAAGCGTTTGCGTGCAGAAGCCGAGCAACAGCTGGGTGATAAGTTCGATATTCGAGAGTTCCACGATGCGGTACTGGAAAACGGCAGCGTGCCACTGAAAGTACTCGAGCAGCACATCAACGACTGGATTGCTGAGCAGAAATAGAACAAAAGCCCCGCTATCAGGTAGGGGCAGGTTCTTCACTTATTTCGCTTGAGCATTGAGTACTTCTGTGACGGCGACGCTACGAGCTCATCCATGAGGGCTTGACGAAGGCCATCCATGGCCTTCGACACTCCGCCACAGAAGTACTCAACACTCATAACGCTCATAAGTGAAGAACCTGCCCTATAAACTTACGAACACACCGCTGACCAACACAGAACGATGACGTATCAGTTTATTGCACAGAGATCTCACTACAAAATCGTTATCTGATAAAGAAGTTCTTGGGTATTCTGTTTCTGTCGTAGGAAGGCCATGACGTAGCTCACCCGGGCTTTCTCATCTAAGCGAAATAAGATTTTATAGTTATCCACAAGCACCACTCGATAATCGACTATACCTAATGTCTCAAGCTCGTGGGAAACAGGAAATTGCAGAGGGTTGGCACCTAGCTTAATTGCGGCGAAATCAAGGAGCTGCTTACCGAGTCGAATGGCCTCCTCTTCACCGAGAAAGGTTTCCATATAACGAGTTAAAGTGGCCAGTGTTTTATAGCTGAGCTCTGTGAAATAGGCATCGTAATTCATCAGTGAGGGCTAAAGCTCAAACGTCTTTGTGCCGAGTTCACGCTCTAACCTTTCTTTCGCTTCGCTAAGGGATAGCAAATTCTGGTTGCGAATATCCCTTTCAGCCAGGTTCATCAGTTTAAGTGTCGCAATAGCCTCATCGCGCTGTCGAGCACTCGCTTCCGACTCAATCCGGTAGACAGGCTTGCCGCCTTGAGTGACCACAATAGGCTCCTCCACATCCAGCGATGCCGCATTTTGTTTAATGTAACTAATGGTTTTTATCTGCATGATTCTCTCCCGACTGAACAGTCTAAATATAGACCACTAATAGACCATAAGACAAGTTAAGTATCGTACCTGATGTGAACATCAGGCTACTGAATATCGGGCACAAAAAAACCGCCGAAGCGGTTTTATAAGTTGCTAATGAGTGCGATCAGCGGTTGCGAGGACTCTTAACGAGGTGTGCAGCGCCATGGATGGCGCTGCCCAAGCCCTACAGGGAAGTACTTGCGGGCGTCCTCGTAAAGAGTCCTTGCAACCTAAGCACTCATTAAGCCACGTTGATGGTTGGGATGATGTTTTCCTTGGCCGCTTTTTCTGCGTCGCGGAAGGCATCCATCTGGTCGAAGTTCAGGTATTTGTAAACTTCGCCAGCCATCGAATTGATGTCCTGAGCGTACTCCAGGTATTCTTCCGGTGTTGGCAGACGACCAACAATTGCACCGACAGCGGCAAGCTCTGCAGAAGTCAGGTAAACGTTAGCGCCATCACCCAAACGGTTCGGGAAGTTACGAGTTGAAGTAGACAGTACCGTTGCGCCCGGTTCTACCCGTGCCTGGTTACCCATACACAGTGAACAACCCGGCATTTCGGTACGAACGCCATTACGCTCATAAATGTCGTAATACCCTTCAACTTCCAGCTGCGCTTTGTCCATTTTCGTTGGTGGTGCAATCCACAAACGGGTATTTAATGGGTCAGAGTTTTTCTCTAACAATTTACCCGCCGCACGGAAGTGACCAATGTTGGTCATGCACGAACCAATGAAGACTTCATCAACGTTGTTACCTGACACTTCGCTCAGGAACTTCGCGTCATCCGGGTCGTTCGGGCAGCAAACGATAGGTTCTTTAATGTCGTTCAGGTCAATTTCGATAACCGTAGAATAGTCGGCATCTTTGTCGGCACGCGTTAGCTGCGGGTTCTCTAACCATTCTTCCATCTTACGGGCACGACGCTCCAACGTACGCGCATCGCCGTAGCCTTCGTTGATCATCCAACGCAGCATAGTGATGTTTGAACGCAGGTACTCGGCAACCGACTCTTCAGACAAATCGATGGTACAACCGGCCGCTGAACGCTCAGCAGAAGCATCAGACAATTCAAATGCCTGCTCAACGGTTAAATGATCAAGACCTTCAATTTCTAAGATACGACCTGAGAAAATGTTCTTCTTGCCACGCTTATCAACGGTCAGATGACCTTCTTTGATAGCGAATGCAGGAATGGCATGAACTAAGTCACGCAGGGTGATACCCGGTTGCATTTCGCCTTTGAAGCGCACCAATACAGATTCAGGCATATCCAGCGGCATAACACCTGTAGCTGCGGCGAACGCAACCAGACCAGAGCCGGCAGGGAATGAAATACCCAGCGGGAAACGCGTGTGTGAGTCACCACCGGTACCAACAGTGTCTGGCAACAACATGCGGTTTAACCAGCTGTGGATGATACCGTCGCCTGGACGCAAGCTAACACCGCCACGGTTCATGATAAAGTCAGGCAAGGTGTGCTGAGTTTCAACGTCAACCGGCTTAGGATAAGCGGCGGTGTGGCAGAACGACTGCATAACTAAGTCTGAGTTAAAACCAAGGCATGCCAGGTCTTTTAACTCGTCACGAGTCATAGGACCGGTAGTGTCCTGTGAGCCCACGGTAGTCATCTTAGGTTCGCAGTACGCGCCCGGACGAACACCTTCCATACCACAAGCTTTACCGACCAATTTTTGCGCCAGCGAGAAACCTTTACCGCTGTCTGCTGGTTGTTCTGGCTTACGGAATAAGTCTGATGGACCCATGCCCAGGGATTCACGTGCTTTTTCTGTCAGGCCACGACCAATGATCAGGTTAATACGGCCACCGGCACGGACTTCATCCAGAATGACGCGAGACGCATAATCGTATTCAGCGATAACTTCGCCGGCTTCGTTCTCGATTTTGCCTTCGTATGGGTAGATAGTGATGACATCGCCCATGTTCATTTTTTCGACGTCGGCTTCAAACACCAACGCGCCTGCGTCTTTCATGGTGTTGAAGAAAATAGGTGCAACTTTAGAGCCGATGCAGATACCGCCGGCGCGTTTGTTCGGTGTGCCCGGCATGTCTTCGCCAATGTTCCACAATACGGAGTTGGTTGCCGACTTCCGTGAAGAACCGGTACCCACTACGTCGCCAACGAAGGCAACCGGGTGACCTTTTTCTTTTAACTCTTCAATTTGCTTGCCTGCATCGGTAATGCCTTCGCGTGGCATTTTGTACATCGCTTTAGCATGCAAAGGAATGTCCGGACGAGACCATGCATCTGGTGCCGGAGACAGATCATCGGTATTGGTTTCGCCAGTCACTTTAAAGACAGTTGCTTTAATGGACTTAGCCAGCTCGTCGCTGTTGGTAAACCATTCAGCATTGGCCCAGGATTCAACCACTTCTTTCGCCAGCGCATTACCAGCTTTCATTTTCTCTTCCACGTCGTGGAAGGCGTCGAACATTAAGATGGTTTCTTTCAGTTCTTTTGCCGCCAGTTCAGCCAGCTGAGAGTCGTCCAGCAATTCCACCAAAGTGACGATGTTGTAACCGCCGTGCATATTGCCCAACAGCTTCACTGCGTATTCTTTACTCACAACCGGACTTTCAATTTCGCCCTTAACAACGGCGCTTAAAAAGCCTGCTTTAACATAAGCCGCTTCGTCCACACCAGGTGGTACACGCTCGGCTAACAGCTCGACCAGAAAGTCTTCCTCGCCTGCTGGAGGATTTTTCAGTAATTCCACTAAATCGGCTACTTGCTCGGCATTTAATGGCTTCGGAGGGATGCCTTCTGCGGCGCGCTCTTCTACGTGCTGACGATATTCTTTAAGCACTTATAGTACCTCTCATTTGCTTGCATGAATTCTAGACGGTTCACTAGTGCGGCGCATTATACGGATTTTACTGTTAAATTCCCATGACACGGGGCTATAAAACAGATAATTCAGGGTATAAACGGGGTGAATGCGCCCGGGTTACGGGCGCGGTACTCGTTGCACTATGGCGTACATGACAGGCACAACAAACAAGGTCAGCAAGGTGGCAAAACCAAGACCAAACATAATGACCGTTGCCATGCTCGCAAAGAAGTCGTCAAACAGTAACGGTATCATCCCCAAAATGGTGGTGGCTGCCGCCATGCCTACCGGACGAACACGGCTAACCGCAGCATCGCTTAACGCTTGGGTTGCTTCTTTACCGGCGTCAAGCTCAGCATTCACTTGTTCCAGTAACACCACACCGTTTTTAATCAGCATGCCGGAAAGGCTGAGGAAGCCGAGTAACGCCATAAAGCCAAAGGGTTTATCCAACAGCAGGAGCCCAACAGTCACACCAATAATGGAAAGTGGTACGGTCGTCCACAACACAGCGGCCTGACGAATGCTGTTAAACAGCAGCACGGTGATAATAAACATCACCAGAAAACCTAAGGGCAAGGCACCAAACAACGCTTTTTCGGCTTTACCGGCGGCTTCATGCTCGCCGCCCCAGGTTAATTCGTAACCTAGCGGCAAGTCGATACCCTCAAGCTTAGGCCGGACCCGCTCAAATACTTGCGCGGCCGTTTCCTCACCCAGTAAGTCGTGATCGGCCATAACAGTGAGTGTTCGCTTACGGTCACGACGGAGTATTAAAGGGTCTTCCCAAACCACATCAATTGAACGCGCAACTTGAGCCAAAGGTACAAAACGGTCGAACGCCGGACTGTAAATTTGCAGCTCCTGCCAGTTGTCTAAATCGACCCTCTCTGCCGCGGGTGCACGCTGCACTATCGGTAATAAATCGGTGCCATCGCGGTAAATGCCAATTTGCCGGCCAACAAAATTAGCCAGTAGCAGATTGTTCACGTCTTCTTTTGTAATGCCGGCGCGCCGGCCTGCCGCTTCGTCGTATTCCGGCCGCAACAATTTGGTCGGCGTACGCCAGTCGGAACGAATGTTTACTGCGCCTGAATCCTCGGCAAGAATAGCCTGGGCCTTTTTACTTAGCTCACGCAGGGTACCAATATCCGGGCCGGAAAAACGTGCTTCAATCTTTGCCGGAGTAGCCGGACCAATTTCAACCCGTATCAGTTTGTCCTCAACGTCCGGATGCTCTTCACGAATTCGCTCACGAATGTCACGCATTAACGCATCCATCGCGTCTTTGCCTTCTACCCGTACCAGCAACTGCGCATAACTTTCGTAACTTTTTTCCACCAGATACGTCAGGGTAAATCGCGGCGCGCCCTGCCCGATGGTTGTCGCAACCGAAGTGACGTCACTTTTCTCCAGAAGATAATCTTCCAGGCGCTTAGAGTCCTGTTCGGTATGACGAATGTCGGTACCCTGAGGATACCAGAGATCGACATAAAATAACGGCGTTGTCGATGGCGGGAAAAATGCTTGTTTCGCCTGTCCGAATCCAACCACCGCTGCCACCAACGTCACGAGCATTACCAGCATACTGATAATGCGGTGACGCAAACAAACAGCCAGCATTTTCTTATAGCCACGATAAACCGGATGAGAAAAGACATCGTCCTGCTCATCGCTATTACCAATGTCCTTCGCAGAGTATAAGCGGTCGGCTAAAAACGGAATGAGGGTCAGTGCAGTCACCCAACTCAGCAGCAAGGAGATCAGCAGCACCCAGAATAAACTCCCGGCAAATTCACCAGTGGCGTCTGACGATAAACCGATTGGCGCGAAGGCAATAATGCCGATAACAGTCGCTCCCAGTAGCGGCCACTGGTTTTGCTTGACCACGCTAACGGCGGCATCCACTTTACTCATGCCCCGTCGCATACCAACCATAATACCGTCGGCAATGACTATCGCGTTATCCACCAGCATGCCCAGCGCAATAATCAACGCACCGAGGGAAACTCGTTGCAGGTTAATATCTCCCAGGCGCATAAAAATGAAGGTGCCCAGCACCGTCAACAACAGTACCGTGCCAATCAGCAAGCCACTACGGAAGCCCATGGTCAGCAGTAATGCAATAATAACGATGGCCACCGCCTCTACCAGGTTCAGCAGAAAATCATTAACTGAGTTTTCAACTTGATGCGGCTGATCGTAAATACGGTCGACAGACATCCCTATAGGCTTAGCATACTCCAGCTCATCCATTCGTTTTTGCAGACGCTCTCCCACTTCGACAACATTCACGTTATCCGCAAATGACAATGCCAGCCACAAGGAAGCCTTTCCGTTATAGCGCACCACATGATCCGGAATGTCTTTGGTTTCACGATAAATGGTCGCTACATCACGCAAGTAGATACGCTGTTCAGCGCCGGGGTTACTAATAACCAGCTTTGCCATATCTTCCACATTGGCAAATTCACCGCTGGTTGCAATGCGCAATGCTTCCTGGTCAACGGTTACCCGTCCGGCGTTTGCTACGGCATTCTGAGTTTGCAGCAGCCCAGCAATACGGCTGGGGGGAACCCCAAAATTTGCCAGGCGTGAGCGCGACACTTCTACCACAACCTGCTCTTGTTGCTCTCCCGCAAGAGTGACTTTGCCTACACCATCAACTAAAACCAGTTCACGACGCAAAAAGTCAGCATAATGCTCAATATCTTTGTAGGAATAATCGGGCCCGGTAATGGCCATCATAACGCCATACACGTCAGCAAAGTCATCGCGAATAATAGGCTCGCTGGTGCCAGGAGGAAGCTGACCTTTGGTGTCGTTAATTTTACGCCGCAATTCGTCCCATATTTGGTGCAAATGCTCTTCGCGGTAGATGCTTTTCATCTCAACCGTTATTTGCGACAACCCGGGCTTGGAAATAGACTTAACGTGGTCAACGTAACTTAGCTCCTGAATCGCATTTTCCAGCTTATAGGTTACCTCTTCTTCTACCTGCTGAGCCGATGCGCCCGGGTATGGCGTAATGACCATGGCCTGCTTAATTGTGAACTTGGGGTCTTCCAGGCGACCGAGCTGAGTCAGGGCAACCAGACCACCAATTAACAGGATGAGAAATAACATCCAGCTCGTGGTTTTTCGCTCCATACTGTATTGAGCTATATTCATTACAGACCCCGTTCACGTTGCCATTCACGCACCTGCTGATTCTCTTTCAGCTGATGAACCCCGGCTATGACGATGGTTTCACCTTCTTGCAGCCCGTCAAGTACCGTAAGGCCATCGTTAGTCATTGGTCCGACATTCACTTTACGTTTTTGCACACGCATATCGTCGTTAACAACCCAGACATAGGAAGCGTCATTTGTGTCACTAAACACCGCTTTTGCCGGCACCACCATGCCTATTTGAGAGGAACGCAGTACTTCATTAATGTCGACAATAACTGTTGCCGTCATACCCGGCAGAACGTTGATATTCTGCGGTTTAGGTAGTGTGAACACGACTTCGTAGGTATTCGTCGCGCCGTCCGATTGTGAATCCCACTCTTTTAAGTGAGCCGGATAAGTGAATTCCGGCGCGGCATCAAAGCGCACTTCAGGCTGGTAATCGATTTGCTTCTTCACCTTAGCAAAGAGCTTTTCCGGTACATTAATGCTGATATCAATCGCGTTGCTGATTTGTAAGGTAACAATAGGCTGCTTAGCCTGCACATTTTCATAAGCTTCCACGGCTAGGTTCGCCACAACGCCGTCGAAAGGCGCAGTGAGCTTGGTATAGCGTAAATTCGCTTTGGCGGTTTCGTAGTTTGATTTTGCCACCGCAAGCTCTGACTCTATCTGATCAAACTGGCCTTCCGACATGACTCCTTCATTAACCAAAACTTTGTTTCGGTCGTATTGAGATGATGCCAGCTCATATTGTGCTTTTGCCTGATCAGCAGCCAGTTGGTAGTCGGTTGGATCCAACTGCGCGATGAGATCGCCCTGCTTGACTTCGGTACCCGGGCGAGCTGGTAACTCAGTAATCTCACCTGCGACACGGAACGTCAGTTGAGCCACTTTGGCCGCCTCTACCACAGCAGGGAATTCACGCAACCGTGGCCCGTCAGCTTCAGTCACCTGCATAAGCCGCGCCGGGCGCGCCTGTTGAGTATCATTAACTTCTGCTTGTTCACTGCACGCCGCTACAACAACAGCAGCCAGAGCGATAGAAAGAGGTTTCAGCCAGCGCATGAATTCGGTTCCGATATTTTCAGGGAAATTTAATTGGAATAAGTTTACCGTAAGTATAGTTACAGTTATATTGAATTAAAATTAAAAAGATAATCAGAAAAATTTAATGAATTTATCTCACCTAAAAATGATGATCACGGTAGCTAACCTCGGTAGTCTGCAAAAAACAGCCGAGCAACTCAACCGCACACAGTCCGCGGTTAGCATGGCTTTAAAAAAACTGGAAGAGAACGCGGGTTTCGCTCTATTTAACCGCGATGGCTATCGACTGGAACTGACCGAGCAGGGGCAACACTTTTTACGCCAGGCAGAAGAAGTGGTGCGCCAGCAACAGCGTCTCCAGTCGCTGGCAACACAGTTGAAACATGGGGCCGAACCCCTGCTGACACTATGCTATGACCATACCTGCGACAGTAAGCTTTGGGTGCCCAGCATCCAGCACATTCAACAGCAATACCCGACTACCGAACTGCACGTAGACGGCGAGTCACAAATGCGGGCGCTGAAGCGTATAGATAACGGCAGTGCCGACTTAGCTTTGTGCCCCTGGCTGCCTTTATTTCGTCAATATGGCGACTTTGAAACCCTGCCGGTAGCACCGTTTGAATTAACGGTTGTGATTTCAACTGCGCTAATGAAAGAGTTTGGTCGTATGCCGCAAAGCCGCCAGGATTTATTAGAGCTGCCTATGCTGGTGCCGCAAAACCTGGAGATAGGCATTAATCTGGATGCAGTACTGCGTCTGCCCAGCCAGCAGCGCATAAGGGTAAATGAGGTTAACACTCAGTTTGAATTGCTAATGGCAGGTTTTGGCTGGGGCATTATTCCTAAACACATTGCTCTGGACGCCCTTGAGCAGGGCAAGCTGGTAGAAATCAGCATTCCCGGATTCGTCCAGCAAGTGCGCCTGGAAATTCACCTAGTGCGCTCTGCAAACAGGACGTTAGGCCCGGCGGCTAATGCCATTTGGGAAAGTTTCGCCTGACGTTAATTTTGGGGGAATTGCGCGCGTGACGATCACAGCACGTAGCCTGACATTTATGTCAGGTGAGATGCCGGGCGGAAAGATCGGTGCAGTTTGCGTCAGGTGCGGTGGCAGATAGTGAGCGCGCCCGACGGTTGCGGCGAACCATTGAGGAGGTGTGCGGCGCCATGGATGGCGCTGCCCAAGCCCTACAGGGATGTATTTACGGGCGTCCTCCTCAATGGTTCCTGCAACCTCCACTCGCTATCTTCCACCTCACCTGACATAAATGTCAGGCTACTCCGCGTTATTTCCGCGCCAGATAAAACACCGCGGGGATCACTAGCATGGAAATTAGTGGTGCCAGTACCATACCACCCACCATAGGAGCGGCGATGCGCTGCATGACTTCGTTACCAACACCGCCGCCCAGCATTATCGGTAGTAGGCCGACAATAATGGTCAGCACGGTCATGGCTTTCGGTCTGACGCGCAGCAACGCGCCTTCTTCTACTGCTGCTTTTAGCTGATTTTTGTCGTATCCCACGGCTTTCCATGCGTTGTTCAGGTACAACAGCATAACCACTCCGAATTCCGCAGCGACACCGGCAAGAGCTATCATGCCGACAATAACCGCCAGTGACAGGTTGTAGTCCAACAAATAAATCAGCCATAAGCTACCGGTTAATGCCAGCGGTAAGGTACCTATCACCAGTAACGCCTGCGGTAGAGAACGGAAGGTCATGTACAGTAACAACAAAATAACCAGCAATGTCAGAGGAATGATTTCTTTTAAGTCACTTTCCACCTGTTGCATGGCTTTATATTGCCCGGTCCAGCTCCAGTTGTAACCTACCGGTATTTCCAACTTATCCATAACGCCACTAACCTGGGTAATATAGTCACCAACCGTGACGCCTTTATCCGGCTCAATAAAGACCCAGCTGCTTAAACGGGCATCTTCGCTTTTCAGCATGGCCGGTCCCTGAGTTACCCTTATATCGGCGACATCGGACAGAGTAAGCCACTGCCCGGAAGTCGATTTAACCGGCAGGGTTTTCAGCTTCTCGATATGGTCACGTTGCTCTCGAGGATAACGCAAGTTAATAGGAAAACGCTCATTGCCCTGTACCGATGTCGCAATATTTGCACCACCAATGGCGTACTGAATATGCTCGTGGATATCTGCCTGGGTCAGGCCGTAACGAGCCGCTTGTCGCAATTTCGGCTCTATCTCAATGTAACGGCCGCCGCCGGAACGTTCCGCAATAACGGAACCCGTTGCATCCTGCTCAGAAAGCGTATCTTCAATACGGGTGGCCAGTTTTTCTATTTCACGAAAGTCACTACCGCTCACTTTAATAGCTAACGGGGTTTTAACACCGGTGGCGAGCATTTCAATGCGGGTACGAATGGGCTGTACCCAGGCATTAGTCACGCCGGGTATCTGCACCCGCTCATCCAGCTCAGCAATAATGTCATCTACCGTCATTCCTTCACGCCATTCGCTTTCCGGCTTCAGCGTAATGCTGGTTTCTATCATGGTCATTGGCGCCGGATCGGTGGCGGTGTCAGCACGACCAACTTTGCCGAATACACGCTCAACCTCGGGCTGCGCAGCAATGAGCTTGTCGGTTTGCTGTAACAGCTTACCGGCACTTTCAACACTGATGCCTGGCAGTGTGGTGGGCATGTACATGAGGTCCCCCTCATGTAGCGGCGGCATCAGCTCGTAATTGAGCTCTTTATAAGGGTGCCAGGCAGATGCGGTAACCAAAAGAGCCAGTACAATAATGGTTTTAGGGAACTTAAGCGTAAAAGCCAGTAGTGGACGGTAAAGCGCAATTAAACCGCGAGACAGCCAGTTCTTTTCTTCAGCGGGTATTTTCCCGCGCACCAGTAACGCAATCAGCACGGGAATAAGTGTCACGGCAATAATTGCGGCAGCGGCCATGGCCAGAGTTTTGGTATAGGCTAAAGGCTCAAACAGACGCCCTTGCTGGCCTTGCAGCACAAACACCGGAACAAAGCTGACGGTAATTACCAGTAGCGAGAAGAACAGCGAAGGCCCCACTTCGCGACAGGCTTCATTAACAATTTTAAGCCGTGCCGAGCCTTTAGCCACGATTTTGTGCCGCTCCTGATAATTCTGCAGGTGCTTGTGGGTGTTCTCTATCATGACAATGGCGGCATCCACCAGCGCGCCAATGGCAATGGCGATTCCCCCCAGGCTCATAATGTTGGCACTGATACCCAGCATGTTCATTATCCACACCGCGAACAAAACCGACAGCGGCAAACTGATAATAGCCACCACCGCTGAGCGCGCATGCCAGAGAAACAAGATGCACACCACAGCAACAAAGAACATTTCTTCTATCAGCTTTGTGGTGAGGTTATCTGTCGATGCCTGGATCAGGTTTGAGCGGTCATAGGTCGGCACCACTTTAACGCCCTCTGGCAGGCCCTGTTTTAGCTCCTCCAGTTTATCTTTTACTGCGGCAATGGTTTGTAGAGCATTTTCGCCATGGCGCATAACCACAATACCGCCCACGACTTCACCGTCGCCATTCAGCTCGGTAATACCGCGGCGCACCTGCGGTCCAATGCGAATATCCGCCACTTCTTCCAACAGCACAGTACCCTGCTGCTCTGAGGTGAGCGGCAAAGGAATTTTGCGAATGTCTTCAACACTTTTTAAATACCCTAAGCCGCGCACCATGTATTCAGCTTCACCCATTTCAACCACCGAACCGCCCACTTCGTTATTGGCCTGCTGAATGCTTTGCTTAATTTGGTTCAGGGTGAGGTTATAACGATGTAAAGCTTCCGGCTGCACCACTACCTGGTAGGTTTCAACCATGCCGCCAACTGTGGCAATTTCTGCTACCCCCTGCACACTTTGCAGTTCCTGTTTTAAAAACCAGTTCTGCAAGCGGGTTAGTTCACCCAGATTGAGCTGATTGGTTTCATCAACCAATGCGTATTGATACACCCAGCCAATACCGGACGCATCGGGGCCTAACTCCGGCCGAACTTGGTCAGGAAGCTGGCTTTGTGCCTGATCCAGATACTCGTTCACCCGGCTTCGGGCCCAGTAAGGGTCGGTTCCGTCTTCAAAAATAACGTAAACGTACGAGTCGCCAAAGAACGAAAAAGCGCGCACTGAGGTGGCTTTAGGTACGGACAGCATCACGCTCGAAAGCGGGTACGTCACCTGCTCTTCCACTACCGCCGGCGCTTGCCCCGGGTAATTGGTTTTGACGATAACCTGAACTTCCGATAAGTCCGGTATTGCGTCCAGTTTGGTTTGCTGCAGCGACTGCCAGGCCCAGAATGCAAGACCTAAGAACAGCAGCAACACCATCCACGAGTTACGTATGGAGGCTTCAATAATACGAGCTAACATAAAACCTCCTAGTGGTTATGTTGTGGCGCAGGGGCATCATCGCTGCTATCCAGACCCAGACCTTGCAAGCTGGCCTCTGAATCCAGAAGGAATTGCCCGGAAGTGACCACTAACTCACCTTCCTGCAAGCCTTCTTCAATGGCAATTTGGTTACCCACACGCAGCCCGGTCGTCACTTCGCGCACTTCAAATTCGCGCGCTCCGGATTTTACCACCACGCGGTTATTGGCACCGGTGACAATTAAGCTGGCAACCGGCACAACCACAGCATCTTTTACTGCCTCCAGTTCAATATGAGCCGTCGCCCAGAGTCCTTCACGCAGCCGATCAATAGAGTCGTTAACCGGAATACGTACTTTGATTGTCTGGGTTACCGGGTCAATTTGTGGATAAATATAGTCAATGGCGTTCATCCAGTGGCCGCCAGGGAAGTGCTCAGAAGAAATATGGGCCATTTGCCCGATTTTTAACTGTTTGCTGTAACGCGCCGGAACATCGGCAAAGAACCACAGTTGATTATCCTGCGTCAGCGTCAGCAACTTAAGCCCCGGAGACACGTACATGCCTTCCTGAATATCCAGACTGGTAATATAGCCCGACTCAGGTGCGTAGTAATCGACCACATATTCGGTTTCGCCACCTTGTTCCAGAGCTTTAATCTGCGCTTCGCTCATACCGAGCAAACGCAGACGCTGCTGGCCGCGGCGCTTAAAACTTTGCTGACTGTTACCGTTACGGATATCTGAGAGTGAATCAAGTAACTGCAGGTAGTCGTCCTGAGCCACAACTAAGTCTGGTGCATACAGGCTGTAGAGTTTGTCACCCTTCTCTACCCACTGTCCTTCAACGTCAGCATGTAATTCTTCTACCCAGCCTTCGGCGCGGCTGTGGATATGCCGCTGAGCGGACTCCTGCCAGCGTACCTGAGCCTGTGCCATAAGCTGCGGTTGCAGATCTTTGCGAACCGCTTTTGCGGTAGTTACCCGAATAGCCTGCTGACTGGACTCCGGCACGGTGAAGCTTTTTTCTTCTTCATGCTCAGAAGGGTCCTGTTTAGGCTCTTTCTCGACTAAATCCATCCCACAAATTGGGCAGGTTCCCGGCTCGTTCCGAACCACCTGACTGTGCATAGGGCACACGTACTCGGAGCTCTGCTCAAACGGGTTTTGATCTTCTGAATGATTGTGGTTGTGTTCCTGAGCCACAGATAGAAGTGGGATCAGGAGTAATATCGCTATCCAATAACGCATGGTATTTCCTCGAAAACAAAGGTTTAAGACGTAAAAACTGGGCTTAAACTGCGTATTTCGGCGGACGTATCAGCGTTTCAGTAATAACCGGAAGGTTTGAATAAAGGGGATGGGCAGCGTGCGTGGATGCTGCTGGCGAAAGTTGTTTGAATGGGTTCAACAGCGCCAGTTGACCCGCACAATGTTGTTCACACTGCTGGCAAAAGGAGCTTTCACTGTCGCAGTTCGATTGCTCCATTGATATGTCGGACTCATCACAACAGTCATGCTGTGACATATCCTGAGATGACGAAGCACTAACGGTGTCTGACATCGGCATAGCATGCACTGCTGGTGAGGAGAAACTCCCCACCAGCAGTGCTGTAACCAATATCCAGACAACCGTTAATGTTTTCATAGTCCGCTATATTACCAGATAGTAACGCGGTTTTCAGGCGCAACGTACAATTCGTCACCTTCTTCAACATCAAAGGCTTCGTAGAACGCCGGAACGTTAACAACAGTACCATTTACTCGATACTCCGCCGGCGAGTGCGGGTCACTCATAACCTGCTCACGAATTGCGTCTTCGCGATACTTGCCGCGCCATACCTGAGCCCAGCCAATGAACACGCGCTGTTCACCGGTAAAGCCGTCAAGAACTGGGGCTTCTTCGCCCTCTAATGACATTTTGTAGGCTTCGTACGCGATGGTCAGGCCGGCTAAATCGCCGATGTTTTCACCCAGAGTCAGGTCACCATTAACATTAAGGCCTTCAATTGGCTCGTACTGGCTATACTGTTCAGACAGTTGCTGAGTCCGTTCCTCGAACGCCTTTTTATCAGCATCAGTCCACCAGCTTTGCAGGTTACCGTCGCCATCATATTTGGCGCCCTGGTCGTCAAAACCGTGTCCCATTTCGTGACCGATTACCGCACCGATACCACCGTAGTTTACTGCCATTTCGGCGTCCATATCAAAGAATGGAGGCTGCAGAATGCCAGCCGGGAAAACGATTTCGTTACGTACCGGGCTGTAGTAGGCGTTGACTGTTTGCGGAGTCATACCCCAGTCTTCTTCATCAACAGGACCACCAATTTTGGCAATTTCTTCCTGATAATTGAACTCGGCGTAAGCTTTGTAGTTAGCAACTAAGTCAGTTGACGAAATTTCCAGTTCGCTGTAGTCACGCCATTTGCTTGGATAACCTACTTTAGGGTCAAATTTCTTCAGTTTTTCAAAAGCTTTTTCTTTGGTTTCGTCCGTCATCCACTCCAAGTTACGAATAGACTGACCATAAGCGTCACGGAGGTTTTCAATCAAACCTTCCATTTTCTCTTTAGCTTCTGGCGGGAAGTACTCTTTAACGTAAACTTGACCTAACACTTCACCTAATACGCTGTTGGTTGCATCAACCGCGCGTTTCCAGCGAGGTTCCTGCTCTGGTGTACCACGTAATGTTGTGCCGTAAAAATCAAAGCGACGCTTGCTGATATCTTCGCTTAACGCAGAAGCGTACTCGTTCACAAGACGGAAGCTCAAGTAGTCTTTCCACGCCTGTAAGTCTACTTCATTAAACAGTTCACCAAATTCTTCAAAATAAGATGGCTGACGAATAACCATTTCTTTTACATCAGATAACTCAGACGTCTCGATAAACTTTTTGAAATCAAAGTTGTTAAGCATTTCAGCAACTTCGTCGGCTGATTTTTTATTGTAGGTTTTATTCGCATCGCGGCTTTCTACGCGGCTCCACTGAATTTCTGCCAGTTGAGTTTCTAACTTCAGAATACGCTCTGCGGCGCCTGCTGCGTCTTCGACCCCAACCATACCCAGAATGTCTTCCGCGTATTCGACGTATGCGTTACGGAATTCTTCGAACTTTTCCTCGTCTTTCAGGTAATAGTCACGATCCGGCAGACCTAAGCCTGACTGAGAAACATACATCGCGTTAATTTGCGGGTCTTTCGCATCTGGGTAAACATAAAAACCAAATGGAACTGAAACGCCACCACGGAACATGCGTGCCATATGCTCAGCAACTGAGTCGTAATCTTCCAGTGCCTGAATAGCGTCTAAGTCACTCGCAATTGGTTTTGCGCCTAGCTCATTCAGTGTTTCAACATCCATATAGGCATTGAAGAAGTCGCCAATTTTACGCTCGTTTGTGCCTGGTTCAGGGTTAGAAGAGGCTGCTGATTCAATGATATCGCGTAAACGTTTCTGATTTTGTTCGCGCAAATCGAAAAACGAACCTACAGATGAGCGATCAGAAGGGATTTCTGTTTTATCAATCCAGGTACCGTTTACATAATGGAATAAATTGTTCTGCGGTTTAACACTGTGATCAAAGTTCTCAAGTACAACGCCAGAGCTCAGTTCTTGTTTTGCTTCTTCAGCCTGCTGGGTTTGTTGTTTTGATTCTTCCTGCTGTGGAGAACAGGCGCCCAGAGTTAAAGCCATAGATACGCCAAGCGCTACAGCGGTTAATTTTTTCATCGGTTATTACCCTTTCTTTTGTGTTCGTTATTTTAACCCCACTAAACTAGCGCATTGTTAAATTCAGCGCAAAAAAAACGGCTGCATTCGCGATGAATGCAGCCGTTTTACCGATGATTTATCGTAACAAAATGTTACTTCTTCTTTTTCGCCTTAGGATTCGGCATATCGGTAATAGCACCTTCCTGAATTTCAGCAGCTAAACCAACTGATTCATGTAAGGTTGGGTGTGCATGAACAGTCAGAGCGATATCTTCTGCATCACAGCCCATCTCAATTGCCAGGCAAACTTCGCCCAACAATTCACCAGCGTTAGTGCCACACATAGAACCACCAATAATACGGTTGTTCTTATCAAAGATGAGCTTGGTCATGCCTTGCTGTGCGTTTGAAGCGATAGCGCGGCCTGAAGCAGACCAGGGGAAAGTCACTGCATCATATTCGATGCCCTGCTCTTTCGCTTCTTTCTCTGTAACACCTGCCCAAGCAACTTCCGGGTTGGTGTACATGATAGAAGGAATGACTTTAGGTTCGAAGAAGTGTTTCTTACCGGATATCACTTCTGCCGCCACGTGCGACTCATGTACCGCTTTGTGCGCCAACATGGGTTGGCCAACAACATCGCCAATGGCAAAGATATGGTCAACATTGGTGCGCATTTGGCTATCAACTTTGATAAAGCCACGGTCGTCGACATCAACGCCAGCTTTGTCTGCGTCAATTTTATTACCGTTTGGTGCGCGGCCTACAGCAACCAGTACAGCGTCGTACTTGACTGGATCTTTTGGCGCTTTATCACCTTCAAAGGTCACATACACACCGTCTTTTTTCGCTTCAACATTGGTCGCTTTGGTATTGAGCATAATATTCTCAAAACGGCCTTTGATTTGCTTGTTGAAGTTCTTGATGATGTCGGCATCCGCTGGCGGTACCAGTTGGTCCGTCATTTCAACCACATCAACCTTAGAACCTAGTGATGCGTAAACCTGCCCCATTTCCAGAGCGATGATACCACCGCCTAACAATAACATTTTCTTAGGAATTTCTTTCAGTTCCAGCGCGTCGGTGGAATCCCATACGCGGTCGTCGTCATGTGGAATGAACGGCAATTTAATGGCTTGAGAGCCTGCAGCAATAATCGCGTTATCGAATTTAACTTCGGTTTCGCCGTCGTCGCCTTCAACTTTAATGGTGTTGCTGCCGGTAAATTTGCCGTAACCGTTAACAACTTTTACCTTACGCATTTTTGACATCTGACCAAGACCGCCGGTTAACTGGCCAACCACTTTTTCTTTGTGTTTGCGCAGCTTATCCAGGTCGATTTTCGGTTCGCCAAACTCAATACCTTCTTCTGCCAGGTGCTGAGCTTCTTCAATGTGCTTGGTCATGTGCAGCAATGCTTTTGACGGGATACAGCCAACGTTCAGGCAAACACCGCCTAAGGTGCTGTAACGCTCAATCAAAACAACATCCAGACCCAAGTCAGCTGCACGGAAAGCTGCTGAATATCCGCCCGGGCCCGAACCTAACACCACTACCTGTGTTGTAATTTTGTCGCTCATGTTAACCCCTTTTTTGTCACAGCCAGTTGAGCCACCGGCTGCGCTCAGTCAACGCTAAATGTGGCGCTATTGTAGCGCGAATTTTTTCGTATTTCCTACCCCAATTGGTGCTTAAAGCACCAATTTGCGGATATCTCCCAGTACACCACTTAAATAGGCGGTGAAACGCGCGGCCTCAGCACCATCAATAACACGGTGATCGTATGACAACGATAATGGCAGAGTCAGACGTGGTTCAAACTCTTTGCCGTTCCATTTCGGTTTCATCTCGTTACGAGAGACCCCGAGAATGGCCACGTCAGGAGCATTCACGATAGGCGTAAAGGCTGTACCACCAATACCGCCCAGGCTGGAAATTGAGAAACACCCACCTTGCATATCGGTTGCTTTCAACTTACCGTCACGCGCCTTCGAACTAATTTCCACCAGTTCTTCCGAAAGCTCGTAAATGCCTTTTTTGTCGACATCACGAATAACCGGAACCACCAGACCATTTGGCGTATCAACCGCAACGCCAATGTTCACGTACTTCTTCATGTACAGTGATTCACCAGACTCTGATAAGGACGAATTAAAGGTCGGGAACTCACGCAGGCCTTTGGCACACGCTTTCAAAATAAACACTAACGGCGTTATCTTGAAGCCCAGATCTTTCTTCTTAGCCACTTCGTTTTCTGACTTACGGAAGTTTTCCAGCTCAGTAATATCGGCCTCATCGAACTGTGTTACGTGAGGGATAGTCACCCAGTTACGGTGCAGGTTTGGTCCAGATTTACGCTGAATGCGCGACAACTGAACTTCTTCCACTTCACCGAACTTGCTGAAGTCGACCTTAGGCGGGTCAATAACCTGTAATCCACCGCCACCCTGGCCTGTTGCACCAGCCACGGCTTTTGGACGGGACAGTTCGTATTTAACAAACTCCTGCACGTCTTCTTTCAGTATACGGTCTTTAGGGCCCGAGCCTTTCACTTGCGATAAGTCGACACCAAATTCACGTGCCACACGACGTACCGCAGGTGACGCATGCAGAATGCCTTCTTTACGATCGCTACGTTGGCTTGGATGATCAGGAACCGGCGGCTGGCGTTCGCTACTTGGCTTAACGCTACTACCACTGTCTTTTTCTTGCTTCTGGTCTTTATCTTCGGACTTCTCGCCAGAGTCTTTATTAGATTCTGACTTCTCTTCTTTCGCTGAGTCTTTCTCTTCAGCTTCAGAGTCATCAGCGCCGCCGGAAACTTTCAGCTTGGCAATAACTGAGCCCTGCGACACCTTGTCGCCGACCTTCACCAGCATTTCTTCAATTTCGCCGTCTTCAGGGCAAGGCACATCCATAGTCGCCTTGTCCGTTTCCAGGGTAATTAAGCCATCTTCGGCAGAAACAGAGTCACCTTTAGACACCAGGATTTCAATGATTTCAACATCTTCTTCGTCACCAATATCCGGTACTTCTACGTCGATAACTTTACTGCCGCCACCGGAAGATTTCTTCTCAGGTTCAGAGTCTTCGTCTTTCTCTTCTTCCTGTTTATCTTCCGATTCCTCAGCTTTGTCTTTGGTTTCTTCCTCGTCCGCTTTGTCATCGGTTTTGTCTTCAGCTTCTTCTTCGCTGTCAGACTCATCCGATTCGTCGGCTCCTCCGGAAGCTTCGATCATAGCCAGCACATCGCCTTCACTAATGGTGTCACCAACTTTTACTTTCAGCTCGGTAATTTTACCGCCTGAAGACGCCGGAATATCCATGGAAGCTTTGTCGCTTTCGACAGTAACGATACCGTCTTCCTGCTCAACGGTATCGCCTTCACTGACCAAAATTTCAATGACTTCTACTTCTTCGCCGCCCACGTCGGGGACTTTGAGTTCGATTTGATCGGCCATCTCAGTACCTCCTTATGCTAAACGCGGGTTCAGCTTGTCAGTGTCGATATCGTAGTCTTTGATAGCTTTAGCTACCACTTTCTTATCGATATCACCTTGGTCTGCCAGCTCTTTCAGTGCTGCAACCACAATATAGTGCGGGTTCACTTCAAAGTGCTTACGCAAGTTAGCGCGGCTGTCTGAGCGTCCAAAGCCGTCGGTACCTAATACGCGGTAAGAGGTTGGTACCCAGGCGCGAACCTGATCAGCGTACAGCTTAACGTAGTCAGTTGCTGCTACTGCCGGTCCTTTTGCCTTTTTCATGACTTGCGTAATGTAGGCTTCTTTTTCTTTCTTCTCAGGATTCAGCATGTTCCAGCGGTCAGTATCCAGACCGTCACGTGCCAGCTCATTGAATGAAGTTACGCTGTAAACCGTTGAGTTCACGTCATACTCTTCAGACAAGATTGTCGCGGCTTCACGTACTTGCTGCAAAATGGTGCCACTGCCTAACAACTGAACGTCGCCTTTGGCCTTATTCTTGGCCTTCACTTTATCCAGTTCGTAAATACCTTTGATGATGCCTTCTTCGACACCTTCCGGCATTTCAGGTTGATGGTAGTTTTCATTCATTACAGTGAGGTAATAGAAAACATTCTCCTGGTCGCCAAACATGCGTTTCAGGCCATCGTGCACGATAACTGCAATTTCATAACCGTATGTCGGATCATAGCTAATGCAGTTTGGCACCGTGCCAAAGTGAACCATGCTGTGTCCGTCCTGGTGCTGCAGACCTTCACCGTTAAGCGTTGTGCGACCGGCAGTACCTCCGACCAGGAAGCCGCGGGTCTGACTGTCACCTGCGGCCCAGACTAAGTCACCGACTCGCTGGAAACCGAACATTGAGTAGTAAATGTAGAACGGAATCATCGGCTCGTTATTTAACGAGTAACTGGTACCCGCTGCAATCCAGGACGCCATAGCACCGAGTTCGTTGATGCCTTCCTGAATCACCTGGCCTTTTTTATCTTCACGATAATAGGCAACCTGGTCTTTATCCTGCGGCGTGTATTTCTGGCCATGGTGCGAATAAATACCCACCTGACGGAACAAGCCTTCCATACCAAAGGTACGAGCTTCATCCGGAATAATTGGCACAATACGTTTACCAATTTTCTTGTCTTTCAGCAGCGCTGTCAGTACACGAACAAAGGCCATAGTTGAGGAAATTTCACGATCCCCTGAACCTTTCAGAACCGCATCAAAAGCTTTCAGTGCGGGCAGCTCAAGCTCAACATCGCTTTCCGGACGACGCACTGGCATATAACCACCGAGCTTCTCGCGACGCTCGTTCAAATACTTCATTTCATCGCTGTCGTCGTCAAACTTGTAGTAAGGCAGGTCTTCCAGCTCTTTGTCTTCAAACGGGATATTGAAACGGTCACGCATGTGCTTAACCGCGTCTAAATCCATTTTCTTAACCTGGTGGGCAATGTTTTTACCTTCGCCCGCAGCACCCATGCCATAACCTTTTACGGTTTTCGCTAAAATAACCTGTGGCCGACCTTTGGTATTAGCGGCTTTATGGTACGCCGAGTAGACTTTTACCGGGTCATGCCCGCCACGGTTTAAGCGCCAGATGTCTTCGTCAGACAAGTTGGCGACCATTTCTTCGGTTTCAGGGTACTTACCAAAAAAGTTTTCACGGGTGAACTTGCCACCTTTGGCTTTAAAGTTCTGGTAATCACCGTCAACGGTTTCTTCCATTAACTGCTGCAATTTACCTTCGGTGTCGCGGTACAACAGCGGATCCCAGTAGCGCCCCCAGATAACTTTAATCACTTCCCAGCCGGCGCCATGGAAGTTACCCTCCAGTTCCTGAATGATTTTACCGTTACCACGTACCGGCCCGTCTAAGCGCTGCAGGTTACAGTTAATAACGAAAGTCAGATTGTCCAGCTCCTCGCGAGCAGCCAGACCAATAGCACCTAAGCTTTCTGGCTCATCGGTTTCACCGTCACCTAAGAAGCAGTAAACACGTTGTTTTGAACAGTCTTTAATGCCACGGTCAGTCAGGTACTTAAGGAAGCGGGCTAAATAGATAGCCTGAATTGGGCCTAAGCCCATAGAGACCGTCGGGAACTGCCAAAAGTCCGGCATTAAGTTCGGGTGCGGATAAGAAGGTAAGCCTTTACCGTCGACTTCCTGACGAAAGTTATTCAATTGCTCTTCGGTCAAACGTCCTTCAATGAAGGCCCGGCCGTAGATACCAGGTGACACATGCCCCTGGATAAACAGGAAGTCACCACCATCGTCTTCATTTGGCGCACGGAAGAAATGGTTAAAGCCAACATCGTATAACATCGCCGAAGAAGCAAAACTGGCAAGGTGGCCACCTAACTCTTCGCCTTTTTGCGATGCACGCAACACCATCATGGCGGCATTCCAGCGAATGGCTGAACGAATGCGCGATTCCAGCGTCTGGTTACCCGGCATAGTGGGTTCCTGACTGGCAGGAATGGTATTCAGATATGCCGTGGTTGGCTTATACGGTAAATAAGCGCCATTGCGACGAGCTTTGTCGACCAGTTGCTCTAACAGATAGTGCGCTCTTTCCGGGCCTTCAGCCTCAAGCACCCCCTCAAGAGCGTCTAACCACTCTTGAGTTTCCTGCTGGTCGACATCTTTGTTTAATTCTTCACTCATAGCTATTCCTTACCTTTTTATCAATTCAGGAACGTCGTAGCGAACGTTGAATGCGTGACTGTTCTTTGCCTAAGTTTAACAATGTCTGTTCAATATAGGCTAAATGTTGATGACACGCATCCCGCGCTTGCTCCGGTTTACCGGCAACAATGGCACTAACCAGCTGCTGACGGTGTTGATTCAGTTTTCCCAGCAAGTCGTCACGACCCGCCAGTATTTCCAGGTTCTGCCTAATATTTTCGGCCAGTAATTCCTGCATGCCGTGAATGACATGCAACAAAATAACGTTGTGCGAGGCCTCTGCAATACGGTGATAGAATTCCACTATTGCATTGACCTGATCATCGATGCTGTTAGCCCGGCTATTCTCTAAGTCTTTTATACTCTCAGAAATCCGATCCAGATCGGCCTCGGTGCCTCGTAATGCTGCATAAAAGGACGAGATGCCTTCCAGTGCATGACGGAACTCAAGCAAATCAAACTGCGACTCAGGGTGCTTGGCCAAGAGCTCAAACAGTGGCTCTGTTAGTTGCTCATTGATGCTATTCACAACGTAAGTTCCGCCGCCCTGGCGACGTTCTACCACACCTTTGGCTTCCAATTTTTGAATGGCTTCGCGCAGCGATGGGCGTGAAACATTAAATTGCTGAGCCAGTTGACGCTCTGCCGGCAGTTTTTGCCCGGCACTAAGCCGACCATCGACGATCATCTGTTCCAGATGCGCCACGATAGTGTCGGAAAGCTTCGTCTGTTTTATGGGTAAATCTGGCATAACGGTGAATTGGTCAGACCAAAAGATGCGGTTATTCTAAATCATTTAACGGCTGAGCCCAAATTTTTCTCAGCTGGTACAACCTCTAATTCACCCAACCCGTTAAGGTTAAGGCGGCAATAACACACACCCAGAAAATCTGCTGGCGGCGCATTAAGCGCAACTGGCAAGCGATGTGCTCGGTTCTGTCGTCGGGGTGCTGAGGGATGTCTTCTGCTTTGCTGGCGACATTAAAAAGCAGTTTATCCGGGTCGGCCTGCGGGTTCAGACTGTGCTTGACCCAAACTGGGAACGCCCGCGAAAAATGCCCGACAATTAATAAACCGAATCCAGCTAAGCGAGCCGGAACCCAGTCTGCAAACCACATAAATTGCTGCCAGAGTTTAGTCGACTCCGGTTCGCTTATTTGCTTCTCGGCATAACGCAGACTGGCGTATACCAGAGCGCCGAAACTGCCAAACAGCACAAAATAGAACATTACCGCAATATATTGCCGGTAATTGATCCAGATTAACGAGTCACTTAACTGCTTTGGCTGATGCTGCCCGGCAAATTCAGTTAATGCGTGTTGATGTTCATTTACCTGTTGTTCATCGCCCCGGTTTGCGGCCTTTAAATAAGCCTTATAGCTTTTGCGGGCGGGCTCGCAATTCATCGCCAGCAGTAAAGACAAAATACTGACAATAAAGGTCACCATCAGGTTGTCCAGCAACACCACCAGAAAACCGACAGCCAAAGCAGGAACCAGCAGGCGAACCAGTTGCAGAGGCTCACTTTTCCACTTTTCGTTTGTAAGCCGTGCCGCACTCCAGTGTTGCCAGCGTTCCAGAAAAAACGACCAGTGCAAAAAGGCCGGGCTGTGATACAAACGCTCAACGCTTAATGCAATCAGCAACGCAATGAGGACCATTCATGACTCCTTATAAGGCATTTAAATAGGTTTGCCAGTCAAATTCACTGCCCGGGTCCGTTTTACGACCCGGGGCGATATCCTGATGGCCGACAATACGTCGACGGTTTAACCTAGGATATGTGCTGATTAACGCCTTAGTGACTGCAATTAATTGTTCGTATTGTTGTTGAGTATAGGCACTGTGGTCGGTTCCTTCGAGCTCAATGCCTATACTGAAATCGTTACATCGCCTACGCCCGCAGTAACGGGACATACCCGCGTGCCAGGCTCTTTTATCAAAGGGCACGTATTGCTCAACTGTACCATTGCGGCGGATCACACAATGCGCCGACACCCTCAGTCCGTTCAGAATAGCAAAATCCGGGTGTGCATCGGGTTCCAGTTCGCCCATAAACAGCTGGCGAATATAAGGTGTACCATATTGTCCTTCCGGCAGGCTAATACAATGAATGACCAGCAGACTGACTTCAGCGCTTTGCGGGCGATCATCGTAATGCGGGGACGGATGCTGCACCGCAGTGGTTATTTTATGATTTTTTATCGGGTCGCTTTTCACAGGCTCAACAAAACGGTAAAGTTTGCCCCCTAGTATCCGTATTGTCTGTTAAAAGGTAAAGCCATCTATGAGTCAGCCCGAGCTGCAACTTGCTATTCAAGACGGTGTGCGCGCCGCATTGAAAGAAGATTTATTCGGCGAAGATGCCCGTTTAGATATTACTGCGCAACTGATTCCGGAACAAAGCCAGTCCCGCGCCAGCATTATTACCCGAGAAGACGCTGTCATTTGTGGTTGTGCCTGGGTTGATCAGGTGTTTCGCCAAATGGGAAATCAGGTAGAAATAGAATGGCTGGTAAAAGACGGCGATAACGTCAAAGCCAATACGGAACTCTGCCGCTTAAAGGGCCCCAGCCGCATTTTGCTGACCGGCGAACGCACGGCACTTAACTTTTTACAGACGCTATCTGCTACCGCGACCACCACTTATCATTACAGCAAATTGCTCGACGGTTATAAAACACAACTGCTGGATACCCGGAAAACTCTGCCTGGTATGCGTTTAGCACAGAAATACGCGGTGCGCTGCGGTGGCGGTGTGAATCACCGCATTGGTTTATTTGATGCCTACCTGATTAAAGAGAATCACATTTTTGCCTGTGGGGGTATTACTCAGGCTGTCGCTACGGCCAAACGCCTGAACCCCGGTAAAACGGTGGAAGTTGAAGTCGAAAATTTGGATGAGTTTGGACAGGCTCTGAAGGCCGAAGCCGACGTGATTATGCTGGACAACTTCAGTATTGAAGACATTAAGCAGGCCGTGCAGCAAAACCGTGACAATGCCGGGCACAGCGCGCAACTAGAAGTTTCGGGTAATATTACCGATGAGCGTTTACCGGAACTGGCTGCCACCGGGGTTGATTTTATCTCCTCCGGCGCTTTGACAAAGAACGTCCAGGCAATTGATTTATCAATGAGAATTTCAGAAGATAACTAGAAAATGGCGGTGGATAGCCAATAACTTACAGGAAAATAGAATTTACTAATTCGCCCGGGTGAACCACAGTTCTGCTGTTCTTAAACAGGGAGCTGAATTATGCAGGAAGCACATTTTCGCCGTTTGCCCGTTCTTCGTTTGCCAGGTAAGGGTTTTAGTCTTATCGAGATGATGGTCGTGGTGGCCATCATTGCCATCCTCTCGGCTATTGCCGTTCCGTCGTACACCTATTACACCCAGCAGGCCAAAGTCAGTAAAGCCTTAGCCCATGCTCAGCCACTACAGCTGGGTATTGCTTTGTGCTGGCAAATTGAGGGGCAGTTAAATAAATGCAATCAAGCCGGAAATAAAGGCATCCCCGGTTTACCCTCGCCTCTCCCCGATGAGCTCAGCGACCTCAGTCTGACCGAATCTGCTGCGGTGCGCCTAACTCTCAACTCGGTGAGTATTAATAATCAGCCACTGCAGATTGAACTGACACCCAACGCCACGAATACGCATTTAGACTGGAACATTGCCTGTTCCGATTACAGCGAAATGCGCTCAGTAGTGCAAAACTGTGAACAACAGGTAAGCTACTAATGACTGATTTCGCCTGCTGTTCACTCACCCACCTGCCCGGGCCGACGAGTTCGTCGGAAAATGAGTACGACCCTTTCCTACAACAACATGGTTTGCTGCCTTTTGCGCAAGGGGAAAAGTGGCTCATGTTATTGCAAAAACCCGGGTTTGCGCCGGTTGACGCGGTACTACTGAGCTTTTACAGCGATAAAAGAGTATTGCTCATTCGTGGCAAAGGCAAGCGATCCGGTATTCAACTGCCAAAGGACTCGGCTATCGAATACGTTGACCAGTTGCTGTTGTACTGCTCAGAGAAAGGGCTGTCTGACCTGCATCTGCAACCTCTGAACCAAGGTGTTGTTGTCAGAGGCAGAGAAGCCGGCCAGTTGCACCGTTTAGATTTTATAGCGCGAGAGTTTGCGCAGCAGGTTTACTCGCGAATTAAAGTACAGGCCAGCCTCGATTTAACCGAACAACGTCAACCGCAGGACGGACGCTTGTCCGTGCAATTCCGTGATAACACGCAACTGGAATTCAGATTAAACTGCTGTCCGGTTATCGGAGGTGAAAAATTGGTGCTGCGGTGCTTACAGCCCACACACAACATTACCCCCTTACAGCAAACCGGGCTGCTGGAACAGCAGTACGCTTGGTTTGCCCGCTGTTTAAGCCAGACGCAGGGGTTAATTCTGGTGACCGGACCGACAGGTAGCGGCAAAACTTCAACTTTGTACAGCGCAATGAGCCAGCTGGATACTGAGCGCAGCAACGTTTGCAGTGTTGAAGATCCGGTAGAGGTCCCGCTGCCGGGCTGCAGTCAGGTGATGGTCAATGCGCGCCAGGGGCTGACCTTCGCATCGATTCTTCGCGCCCTCCTTAGGCAAGACCCCGATGTCATCCTTATTGGCGAAATCCGCGATGCGGAGACAGCCAAAATTGCAGTTCAGGCCGCGCAAACGGGTCATTTAGTTCTGAGTTCACTGCATACCAACAACTGCCTGGATACATTAAAGCGTTTGCACTCTCTGGGCGTTAATCCCCTGGATATTCGCAGCTCATTAAAGCTTATTGTCAGTCAACGTTTACTGCCTGTAGCCGACAGCCACAGCCGAACAGAGAAAAACCGTCAGGCAGTATTTGAGGTGGTGCCCTGGCTGGATACAACTGAAGGGTTAATTGAGACATTAACCAACTCACGAGCCTCCATTGAAGATTTGCGTCACTATCTGGGCCATTTGAAGCTTCCGGATTTTTCGCAGGCGCTACAGCATTATATCGATAGCGGCTTAATCAGCCCTGCGGAAAAGGAGCGTTTCACTTATGAAGACGCTTGATTACTGCTGGCAGTGGCAGGCTGACAATGCGTCTGGGCTGGTTCATGCAGACTCGCTGTTGCAGGCGAAACAGCTGTTATCGCAACATCATATCCGTTGCACAAAAATAAAACGCTTATCCAAGCGTCAGAGGAAACTTAATAGACCTAAATTATCGCTCTGGTACATTCTGTTGCAACAAACCGCCAGTTTGCTGGAGAGTGGCCTGCCGCTTTCAGAAGCTCTGCGACACAGTATTTGCGAAACCAGGTCCAGAAGCCTGCGCTGGTTAATTGAAGATTGTATTCGCAGCATTGAGCATGGCTTCTCTTTCAGTCACGCCCTAACCTATTATGAAAACTGGCTCCCCAAAGCTGACATTAACGCTATAGCCTGGGCCGAACAAAATGGCCAGCTTGCCGATGCATTACAGCAGTTACAAGAACTGGAAAAACGCCAGCAGCAACTGAAAAAACAATTAACCAAAGCGCTGCGTTATCCCGTCATTGTATTAATAGTAGCTGCTGGTGTTTGCTTCATGATGATGGGCTGGGTTTTGCCTGCCTTTGCTCAGCTTTTTGGCGAAGGTGAGCTACCCTGGCTCACTGCCGTTTTACTGAACTCATCAGCTTTTTTGAAAGAGCAAACATTTGTCATTTTCGGTGCGATATTAGCTGCGGCAGTTACTCTTTTGACCGTTAAAAATAAAGCTCCGCTATTCTCCCAATGCACACTCGCGCAGTTACCCGTTGTTGGTCAATTGCTGCAGGATATGAAACTGCAGCAGCTGTTTCACCGGTTGGCAGTAGCTCTGCGTGCCGGTATTGAAACCCGGCAAGCTATTCTCAGCACCGAATCGTCCCTGAACTGGTTGCCCCATAAAGCAGCCTTGCGTCAAATTCATCAGCAACTAGAGTCCGGTAACGGTTGGGTAGACAGTTTCCGTTCCAGTGCGCTGAATGAGCCCCGCACTCTCAGTTTTCTTAAAGTTGGCGAGCAAAATGGTAAAATCGATAATGCCTTCGCCGCACTTGCCGATTTCAAGCAACAACGTTTTGAGGAAAATTGTGAGCGCCTGATTGCACTGGCAGAGCCCTTGCTGATGGTCGTTTTAGGCGGCATTATAGGCACTCTTTTGGTCGCTATGTATTTACCGCTGTTTTCTATGGGGCAGCAGTTTCAATAACTAAGGAATAGAAGTATGGAATACTTGCTTGCTGCCGGATCAATACCGACATTGATGGTCGCGCTGGTGCTGGGAGCTGTTATTGGGAGCTTCCTGAATGTAGTGATCACCCGGCTACCAATACAGCTGGAACGCCAATGGCAGCGCGAATGTGCCGAAATGAACGGAACGCCGGTAACCAAACAGGACCGCTTTTCCATCGCGTTTCCGGGTTCCCATTGCCCTGAATGCAAGGCCTCTATTGCCTGGTACGATAATATTCCGCTGTTGAGTTATCTGGTTTTGCGCGCACGCTGCCGCCATTGTCAAACTCGCATTCCGGTTACCTACTGGCTGGTTGAAATTATCAGTTGCCTGGCGTTTGGCATAATAGGCTGGTATTTCGGCTTCACTCTGCCAGCGCTGGTATATGCTACGGTCTTTTCGTTATTAATTTGCCTGTTCGTCATTGACTGGCGTCATCAGTTACTGCCCGATCAGCTCACTTACCCTTTACTCTGGGTGGCTTTGCTCTGGTCTATCTCTGACTTAAGTGACATGACTCCAACCTCCGCAATTATTGGTGCCGCAGCGGGTTATCTTAGCCTTTGGAGCGTGTTCTGGGCCTATAAGCTTATCACCGGCAAAGAAGGTATGGGCTATGGTGACTTTAAACTGCTGGCAGCTATCACCGCTTTTACCGGCGCGACTCTGTTGCCGGTCACAATTCTTGCCAGCTCGGTTTGCGGAGCCGTAATAGGCCTGATTATGTTACGCCGGCAAAGCCGCTCTCAACCCATACCTTTTGGGCCTTTTCTAATCGGCGGAGGCCTGCTGAGTTATTTCTATGGTATGGAGCTGTTGTTCAGCTACTGGCATTGGTTAGGGGGAACTTGAGTATGACCTATGTAGTTGGTGTAACCGGTGGTATCGGTAGCGGAAAGTCGGCAGCCACAGCTGAGTTTGAAAAATTGGGCATAACCGTGATCGATGCCGATATTGTGTCCCGTCAGGTGGTAATGCCGGGCACCCCCTGCCTGCGAGCAATTGCAGAACATTTCGGTCGAGATCTGCTAACCGACAAAGGCGAGCTTGATCGCAAAGCGCTACGCCAAAAAGTATTCTCTGACCCTGCAGAAAAAGACTGGTTGAACAGCTTGTTGCACCCAGCCATACGTGAGGAAATTCTGACTCAACTGGTACAGGCCAGCTCACCCTATGTAATTTTATCAGCGCCGCTGTTACTGGAAAATAATTTAGATAAGTACTGCCAGCGGGTATTAGTCGTGGATGTTCCGGAAGAATTGCAACTGCAAAGAACCATTCAGCGCGACGAGAGTCCAAAAGAAGAAGTTGAGGCAATAATGAAAGCTCAGCTGAGTCGTGAGACACGACTTCGCAAAGCGGATGATATTCTGAATAACGAGGGCAGTATCGACCAATTACGTCGGCAAGTTAACCAACTGCATCAGCGCTATCTTGCGGCAACCGTTGCACAGGAAGAGTAATCCGCTATCATAGCAACAGAGTTCAACAATCGGCAATCGCATGACATCTACTGATAACGACAACATTCTCTATGAATATCCGCTTCAGGAGCGTATGCGAACTTATTTGCGTTTAGAACATGGCTTCGAACAGTTAAAAGCCAGCCGAGTCTGTTTTGATGAACAGGCTGAACCCTTTTTTAACGCCCTGTTTGCTGTCACCGAACTACTTGAGCGCTGTGACATCCGTACCGAACTGACGAAAGACTTAGAGCTCGACAAACAGCGTTTACAAAAATGGGAAGAGCACCCCGATGTTGACCGCGATGCATTGCGAAGAACCATTAATGAAATTGAGCATTGCATCAACACGCTTCAGGATATTCCAAAGTACTTGCGCCAACTCAAAGACGATGCACTGCTAACGAGTATACGCCAGCGATTCAGCCAGCCGGGCATGAGCGGCTTATTTGAATTACCTCAGCTACATTTATGGTTAAGTCAGTCTGCTGAAGAAAAGCGGCAACAATGTGAAAGCTGGAGTCAGACACTGGCTTTTGTTGAACTGGCTATTACCTTAAAACTGACATTATTACGCGAGCAATCCGTTTTTGCGCCAATACAATTGCAAAATGGTTTCCTGCAGGAAAGTTCAGAGCAACTGCTTGCCATGCTGCGAATTAAGGTCCCCCGCTCTGCCAAGATTTATCCGGTCATCAGTGGGCATCGGCAGCGATTTACGGTACGATTCATGCCTTTACCCGGGGAGAGCAAAGAAACATCCCTGCACGATATTGAATTTGAACTAGCAAGGTGTAGTCCATGAGTATTAGTGTTAACTGCCCAACCTGCCAGACTAAGGTAGAGTGGTCAGAAAAATCCCCTGCCAGACCTTTTTGCAGTGAGCGATGCAAGCTGATTGATTTAGGTGAATGGGCAAACGAGGAAAAAAGCATCCCGGGCGAGCCAGTTGTCATAGCTAACGACGACTATAACAACGAAGAATCAGATTATTAGTTCAGGTAGTAGCCATTAGAGTACGAGTTGCTGTACTAATAAGCGTTCAATGACTGCATAATGCATTCGACAATGGGTTGATTAGCTTCCGGAAACTGGAATGCATCCAGCTGGTTTTTATCAACCCAACACCAGTCCTGACCTTCTAACTGACGCGCTTCACCGCTGTATGAAAGCACCCACCAGACATCGAGTAAAACTCGCTTATCTTTGTACTGATGCTCTATGACGGTTAATGGAGCCATGTCGGTCACATCAATACCGCACTCTTCTTTTAGTTCGCGCTGCAATGCTTGTTGAACATTCTCGCCAGCTTCGACTTTACCGCCGGGGAATTCCCACTTACCACCCTGATGTTGTTCAGGATGACGTTGAGCGATAAAAATTTCGCCCTGTTCATTTTCAATCACGCCTACTGCCACATGGACAGCAGGCGATTTTTGGGTCTCCATAAAAACCTATAGTTTACCGTGACAATGTTTATATTTTTTGCCTGACCCACAAGGGCATGGCTCGTTACGACCCACTTTTGCGCCTTTACGAACCGGTTGTCCCTGAGCATTATCAGTGTTTTTCTGAGGCTCTTCAGCTGCTGGCCCACTTTGCTCATGGCGGAACTCACGTGGCGCGCTATCGGCTGCTTTACGTTGTTCATCTACTGCGTCCACATCTTCCTGAGCACGCACTTTCACCTTGCTCAAAATAGTCACAACGTCTAGCTTCAGCGCTTCCAGCATCTCGGTAAAGAGTTCAAAGGCCTCTTTTTTGTATTCTTGTTTCGGGTTTTTCTGAGCATAACCACGCAGGTGAATACCCTGACGCAGATGATCCATTGCTGCTAAGTGTTCTTTCCAGTGCTGGTCAAGGCTTTGCAACATGATGGATTTTTCGAAGCGGCGCAGCACTTCAGGCCCCACCATCTCTTCTTTTTCCTGGTAAGCTTTAACCAGCTCTTCCAGTACTCGCTCGCGCAACACTTCCTCATGGAAATGATCTTCTTCGTCCAGCCATTGCTGTAACGGCAGCTCGATGTGGAAATCGCCGCGCAGACGCTCTTCCAAACCCTTTAAGTCCCAGAGCTCAGCCAGAGACTGAGGCGGAACGTACTCGCTGATCACTGAATTGATCACGTCGTCACGTATCGCAACGATGGTTTCAGAGATATCACCTTCGTCCAGCAATTCATTACGCTGGTCATAGACAACACTACGCTGATCGTTGGCTACATCGTCATACTCAAGCAATTGTTTACGGACATCAAAGTTACGTCCTTCCACCTTGCGTTGCGCATTTTCAATAGCTCGCGTTACCCAAGGGTGTTCAATGGCTTCGCCTTCTTTCATACCCAGACGCTTCATCATAGTTCCAATGCGGTCTGAAGCGAAAATCCGCATAAGTGGATCTTCCAGCGACAAATAGAAACGCGATGAACCCGGGTCACCCTGACGACCAGCACGACCGCGTAACTGGTTATCGATACGACGCGACTCATGGCGCTCAGTACCAATAATGTGCAAACCGCCAGCCTCAATTACGGCATCATGCAGTTTCTGCCAGTCTTGCTTTATTTTCTCGATTTTGTCGTTAGATGGTTCTTCCAGCTTTTCAACTTCTGCCATCCAGCTTCCGCCCAGAACAATATCGGTACCACGACCGGCCATGTTGGTCGCAATGGTTACCGTTCCCGGACGGCCTGCCTGAGCAATAATGTCTGCTTCGTGTTCGTGGAATTTAGCGTTCAGTACCGCATGAGGAATTTTCTTTTTCTTCAGCAACTGCGACAAGAGTTCAGAGTTCTCAATAGAAACCGTACCCACCAACACCGGGCGCTTCTGCTTACGGCACTCTTCAATGTCTTCGGCTATAGCTTCGTATTTTTCCAGTGTGGTCAGATAAATAAGATCGGCTCTGTCATCACGAACCATTGGTTTATTGGTTGGCAGTACAATGGTCTCCAGACCATAAATAGACTGGAACTCGAAGGCTTCAGTATCCGCTGTGCCGGTCATACCGGCAAGCTTGTTGTATAAACGGAAATAATTCTGGAAAGTAATGGATGCCAAAGTCTGGTTTTCGTTCTGAATTGGCACGCCTTCTTTGGCTTCTACTGCCTGATGCAGACCTTCAGACCAACGGCGACCTTCCATTGTACGTCCTGTATGTTCATCGACAATGACAACCTTGTCGTCTTTGATGATGTAATCCACATCTTTTTGAAATAGATGATGAGCGCGTAAAGCAGCATTGATATGGTGCAGTAAACTGATATTAGCGGCTGAGTATAGCGAATCATCAGCGTCCAGCATGCCTTTCTCTTTCAGCAGCTCTTCAATGTGTTCCTGACCGTGTTCGGTAAGATGCAGCTGCTTGGCTTTTTCATCAATGGTAAAGTCGCCGTCGCCTTGTTCTTCTTCAGTGTCTTCTTTTTCCTGACGAACCAAGTGTGGAACCAGCTCATTCATTTTGCGGTACATTTCTGAACTGTCTTCAGCCGGACCGGAAATAATCAGCGGCGTACGGGCTTCATCAATCAGAATTGAGTCGACTTCATCGACCAAAGCGTAGTTTAATTCGCGCTGAACCCTGTCCTGTGGCGCAAAGGCCATATTGTCGCGCAGGTAATCAAAACCAAACTCGTTATTGGTACCGTAAGTAATGTCGGCCTGATAAGCCGCTTTCTTGTCTTCAGGCGCCATGCCCGGAATGTTGAACGCTACGGTCAACCCAAGGAAGTCAAATAATGGTTGGTTGAATTCAGCATCACGCTTGGCCAGGTAATCGTTCACCGTAATAATGTGAACGCCTTTACCCGGTAACGCATTAAGGTAAGCCGGTAAGGTCGCTGTCAGCGTTTTACCTTCACCCGTTTTCATTTCTGCTATGCGGTTATCGTTCAGTACCATACCGCCAATAAGCTGTACATCGAAGTGACGCATCCCGAAAACACGTCTGCTGGCTTCACGAACGGTAGCAAAGGCTTCGGGTAAAATTTTCTCTATGCGCTCACCATCGTTCAGACGCTTGCGAAATTCAGCGGTTTTCTCTTTTAGCTCGGCATCACTTAACGCTTCAAACTCGGGTTCCAGCAAATTAATTCGCTCAACGTCTTTCTTCATAGTTTTGAGAATGCGATCGTTGCGACTACCAAATACTTTTCGAAACAGACTGCCTAGCATGAGATTGATTTATCCTGTGTTACTTTCCTGAACAACAAAAGCGGTACCTAAAGTACCGCCTACGTTCTAATTAATTACCGAGTTATTTTGAGTCAGCTTTACGATACACAAACTGATTAGGGTCAATTTGACGGCCATTACGCAAAACTTCGTAATGAACATGTGGTCCAGTCGACCGACCACTGCTGCCCATTTTCGCAATTTGCTGACCGCGGGTAACAACATCCCCTACTGAAACTGTTAACTCGTCGTTATGACCGTAACGGGTTTTTAAGCCACCACCGTGGTCAATTTCGACTAAGGTGCCGTAACCGTATCTGTCGCCGGCCCAGGTGACAACACCGGCTCCGGTAGCAATAACCTTAACGTCTTCGTTATAACTGGCAAAATCTAACCCTTTATGCATAGCGGGTGTGCCATTGAAAGGGTCCTTACGAACTCCATATTGCGAAGACAACCAACCATCTGAAATTGGACGGCCTGCAATATACGCATCATTATTAAGTTGGTGATTCATCATCACAGATTCAAGTAGCGATAGCTGTTTTTGTTTGTCAGAGATCTGCGACAGCATATCTTCAATTTCAGTGAGGACATCCGTACCAGAGCTGTGAGGCAATTCAGCAACTTCTAACTCTGGTCCGCCAATAGGAAGTTCCTGATTAAAGTTAAACTCACCATTGTCGAGATTAGCGACACCAGCTAAACGCTCACCTAAGGCGTCCAGACGACGCATTTGAGCTCTTAACTCACCCAGATAAATGGTCATAGCACCCAGACGCTTTTGAGTATCTTCTTTTAACTCTTTTAGTGCTTGCTCTTGTAAAACAAGCTTTTTCTGCTCTTCCGTGATTTTGTTCTGTGCCACCGCAGGGTCAATACCCTGATACTGCCATGGCTGCCAGCTAGCAAGACCAATAAAGGCAGCAATACCGACAAAGGAAAAAAATCGACGTCGACTTAACCGAATACGAAAACGTATTTTGGAGCCTCGATAAAAGACTGATAAACTCATCCGAACTCTCTTAATATTTGCCTACTACGCAATTATGTCACGACATCCGAAAACACCATCAGAATGGCTTCGTTCAGGTCAAAAAACCTTGTCGTCAACATTACGACATTATGCACAGTTTGCCGCCCAACTTTCGCATTGGCAACAATTGTTTCAACAATGCGTTGATAAAAATACCAGTCAACACTGCCAATTGCTGAATATCCGCGATGGTCAAATGATCATTCAGGTGGATAACGGTAGCTGGGCAACCAGGCTAAAACTTCAGCAAGCGGCCATTATAACGCATTTTCGCCACAATGCGACGGTCCCGGTACAGAGCCTTTCAATTAAGGTGTCTCCGTCAATGAACAGTTTTGAGAAAAGTATTAAAAACCAGAAAGGTTCGAGCAGCGCAGAACGCCTAATGACAATGGCTGAGGGGTGTGATGAGCCGTTGAAGTCGGAATTAAAAGCGTTGGCGGCAAAGTTTACCGCCAACGATAAAGATTAAGCTGTGGTGGTTGCTGGTGACCAAAAAGCGATAGGCGCAGTAGCCTGCTCTTCGTCAAAGGTCACAAACTCCCATGCTGACTGCTGCGCTAACAAAGCCTGTAATAGCTGATTATTCAGCGCATGCCCTGACTTGTAAGCACGCAGGTGACCTAAAATACTGTGGCCACCCATGTACAAATCACCAATAGCATCCAACATTTTGTGTTTTACGAATTCATCGTCGTAACGCAAACCGTCACTGTTCAGAATGCGGAATTCATCCAGCACAACAGCGTTATCAAAACTGCCGCCTAATGCCAGGTTATTTTCCCGTAAATACTCAATGTCTTTCATAAAGCCAAAGGTACGAGCACGGCTAATTTCTTTGATAAAAGCATTAGCGCTAAAGTCGATACTGACGGTCTGGCCTGTGTCTGCGATAGCCGGGTGTTCAAAGTCGATAGCAAAGTCGATACGGAAACCATCGTGGGGTAGCAGTTCCGCCCACTTATCACCGTCTTCGACACGTACCGGCTGTTTGATCCGGATGAACTTCTTCGCTGCTGACTGCTCTTCAATGCCCGCGCTTTGTAGCAGGTAAACAAACGGGTGCGAGCTGCCGTCCATAATTGGAATTTCATGCGAATCGACTTCGATAATCGCATTATCAATTCCAACGCCGGCCAGCGCAGCGAGCAAATGCTCGACGGTAGAAACGCGAACGTTTTCCTCATTGATAAGACAGGTACACAGCTGCGTATCACGCACCCAGTCGGCCCGTGCTGGAATATCCACCACAGGATCAAGGTCCACACGACGGAATATCAAACCGGTATTGGCCGGCGCAGGGCGTAAAGTAAGGTTTACTTTATTGCCTTTGTGCAGCCCAACACCAGTGGTTGATATCGCTTGCTGTAATGTACGTTGCTTAATCATGGTACTTGTTCACCTACCTTTATATTCGGTTCGCCATGGCTAAAGCCAAAGCGGCCGCATATTATACGACATTTGTCATGGTTCGATCAAATTTTACGCATACTTATCAAGCGTTACGTCAATTTAGTCGACCTGTTTTCGCAAAAAAGCCGGAATATCCAGGTAATCGAGTTCTTTATCCTGTTTAGCTTTGGCAGCAGGCTGACGTTTTGGTTCCGCTTTTGCTTCCGGTTGCAGCTCTTCCTGCTCCTCATAACGAGGTGCTGCACCGCCGCGGTCTATATCATTACTACGGTAAGCCGGTTGCGGTTCACGCTTGGCCGTTGTCTGGTTAGTATTATTCACCAAAGAGATATCGGGCTTACGTTCCGCGCCAATACCTGTAGCAACAACAGTTACGCGCAACTCGTCAGACATTTCAGTATCGATAACCGTACCCACGATCACCGTTGCGTTATCTGAAGCAAAGGCTTTAACCGTATTACCTACGGTGTCCAGTTCTTCAATACTCATGTCCATGCCGGCGGTCACGTTAATCAGAACGCCACGAGCACCAGACAAGTCGATGTCTTCCAGTAACGGGCTGTTAATGGCCATCTCCGCAGCTTCCTGCGCACGGTCTTCACCGCTGGCAACACCGGTGCCCATCATGGCGGTACCCATTTCTTTCATTACCGCGCGAACGTCAGCAAAGTCGACGTTAATAAGACCCGGACGAGTAATCAGCTCAGCAATACCCTGAACCGCGCCCAACAATACGTTGTTTGCAGCACTAAAGGCGTCCAGCAAGCTGGTTCCACGGCCCATAACTTTTAGCAATTTTTCGTTAGGAATAGTAATTAACGAGTCGACACTTTGTGCCAGTGCGTTAATGCCTTCGTCGGCTACGGCCATACGCTTTTTCCCTTCAAACGGGAAAGGCTTGGTCACAACCGCAACGGTCAGAATACCCAGTTCTTTGGCAACCTCAGCAACCACAGGTGCTGCACCGGTTCCGGTACCGCCGCCCATGCCGGCTGCAATAAAGACCATGTCGGCACCTTCTAAGTGGACGCGGATGTTCTCACGGTCCTCTTCTGCCGACTGGCGGCCTACTTCCGGGTTGGCTCCAGCACCAAGACCTTTAGTAATGTCCTGACCTAATTGAATGGTGACATCCGCCGTATGATTGCGCAGAGCCTGCGCATCGGTATTAGCGGCAATAAACTGCACACCTTCAATTGATTCTTTCACCATGTGCTGGACAGCGTTTCCGCCACCACCACCGACGCCAATCACCTTAATGACGGCTTCGCTTTCGTAATTGTCCATCAGTTCGAACATAATAATTCTCCCTACCTGCTTTTAACGTGCTACCCCAAGTTAAAACTCACCTTTGAACCAACTCTGCACTTTTTGCCAGAGTCCGATCACGTCAGTTTTAGAGCTTTCTTTTTGTGACACAGCGGCATCTTCCTGCCCATACCGTAACAGTCCCACCGCTGTGGCATAAACCGGATCTTCGACGTAATCCCGCAGGCCTTTCAAGCCCAGAGGAACGCCGACACGAACCGGCATTTGAAAAATTTCTTCGGCAAAATCCACGCAGCCTTCCATCTTAGCGCTGCCGCCGGTTATCACGACACCCGCTGCAATTTGCTCATCTAAACCACTTTGCTGAATTTCATCCCTGACCAATTCAAATAATTCCTGATAACGCGGCTCTACCACTTCGGACAACGTATGACGTGACATGACCCGCGATGGACGACCACCCACCGAAGGCACTTCAATAGTGTCTTCCATGCTGACCATCTGTCGCAACGCACAGGCATGCTTCGTCTTAATTTCCTCTGCATGGTTAGTCGGCGTGCGAAATATCTTGGCAATGTCGCTCGTAACCTGATTACCCGCTGCCGGAATCACCGCCGTATGGCGCAATACCCCGCCCGCGTAAATGCAAATATCAATGGTGCCGCCGCCTAAGTCGACCAGGGCCACACCCAAATCTTTTTCGTCGTCAGTCAGCACCGAGATGCTCGATGCCAACGCTGAAAATATCAGCTTGTCGACTGACAGGCCGCAGCGCTCTACAGCCTTTATAATGTTCTTCGCCATATCGTTGGCACAGGTAATAATGTGCACTTTCGACTCCATACGGACACCGGACATGCCTATTGGGCTGCGGATACTTTCCTGTGAGTCAATGACGTACTCCTGCGGCAAGACGTGTAAAATACGACGTTCCTTTGCAATAGGCACTGACTGCGCGGCGTGAATCACGCTGTCGACATCATCCTGAGTCACTTCAGCTTCGTTAATCGGTACCATGCCACTTTCGTTCTGACAGGAAATATGACGTCCGGAAATGTTCAAATACACCGATGCCACGCGGCAATCAGCCATTAATTCGGCTTCATCCACAGCACGCTGTACCGATTGCACAACCAGATTAAGGTCATTCACACCACCTTTGTCCATGCCACGCGACGTAGCCGTGCCAACGCCAACAACACTGATCTCATTATCAGGTAATAACTCACCTATAAGTGCAGTCACTTTGCTGGTGCCTATATCCAGACCTACAACCATATTGTGTTCCGATGTTTTCGACATAACCGTCTAACTCTCACTTTTTGCTTCACGCCAGGCCACTGCAGCCCCGGTGTCATATCGTAAATCCACAGTATCGATTTCGTTGTTTTTACTTTTTTCGTGCTCAACGATGCTGGGAAACACATCGATAAACCGCTTAATTCTCTCTAATGTGGCTTCGCGCCCTAACTTAATTTCAATTCCCTGTGCCAGAACCACGTTGACAGCAAAGCGTTCGGTTAATCTCAACGCTCTTATCTGAAAGCCATTAACCTCCAGCATTTGCTGTACCCGGTTAAATTCCTTCCAGGTCTCTTTCACCGCGTTCTCCGGACCGAACAACTGTGGCAAACTGCTGTCAGCTCTCGTTATATCAGCCCGGAAAACTTCCTGATGCTGATTGATAAGTCGATCGCCGTTCCACATGGCCACGGGTTTGTGCTCCGTCACATAAACCGACAACTTATCCGGCCAAACCTTGCGAATAGAGACCTTTTGCACCCACGGCAACTGCTCTACCCGACGCCTTAAATCATCCACATCGGCCGTAAAAAAGCTTCCTAACGGCTCTGCTGTCAATGCCTGCCTAACCTCTTCGCTGGCGGTATAATGCAACTCGCCTTGAACACTTAATTCAGCCAGCGGTACTTGCTGTTCGTCTGTCAGCACTTCGTTTAACTGATAGATACCAACCAGTGCCCCCGCAATAGTCAGGCATAACACCACCACACCTGACCAAAAGTTGACTGAGCGCAGGCGCTGTTCAGCAGCCATCGTTAGCGCTCCAGCGTTTGCGCTAAAATGCGCTCCACTAAGTCATTAAACTGTAAACCAGCAACTTTTGCCGCCATAGGTACCAGGCTTTTTTCTGTCATTCCCGGTACCGTATTGGCCTCTAACAAAAACCACTCACCCGCGTTATTGCGCATCACATCGATGCGTCCCCAGCCACTACCTCCTATGGCCGCGAAAGCGCGTTCAGCCAACATTCGCAAACTTGCTTCGTCATCGTCACTTAGCCCTGCAGGACAGTGATACTGGGTATCATTTGCCTGATACTTGGCTTCAAAATCATAAAACTCATGTGGCGTTTGCAGTCGAATAACCGGTAATGCCTTACCTTCCAGTATGCCAATGGTATACTCCGCACCTTCAACCCACTGTTCGACCAAAAGGTCGTCGTCAAACTCAGCCGCATGCTGCAAAGCTAAAGCCAGGCTTCGCCCGTTATCGGCAATGCTCATACCTATAGAGGAGCCTTCACGTGCTGGTTTTACAATCACCCGGCCACCGAGCTCCTGCAACATAGCTTCCACGTTCACTTGCTCTATTTCAGCTTGCGTTACCACCCGCCAATTGGCGGTTGGCAGACCCACTGAATGCCAAATTTGTTTACAACGCACTTTATCCATACCCAGCGCACAGCCCAGAACATCACTGCCGGTGTATGGCATTTCCAGTATTTGCAATGCCCCCTGCATGCTGCCATCTTCACCGCCGCGGCCATGCAAAGCGATAAATACGCGATCAAACTTTTGCTCCACAAGCTCCTGCAAGCTATGCGCCGCCGGGTCAAATGCGTGTGCATCGATGCCTTTCGCAACCAGGCCTTTTAATACCGCCATTCCGGATTTCAGCGAAACATCGCGCTCAGCCGACGTACCGCCCAGCATGACGGCCACTTTACCAAAGGCATTAGCTTTCATGACTCAACACCTCAGTTGCAATTCGCTTGGCCAATGCGCCGATATTTCCAGCGCCCTGCGTTAACAGCAAGTCTCCCGGAGCAAGCACCGATTCAAGAACTTCCGGCATATCATCCACGGTTGCCACATAAACCGGGTCTATCTGCCCGCGCTGGCGTATTGAACGACATAATGAACGGCTGTCTGCGCCGCTTACCGGCGTTTCCCCGGCACTGTAAACTTCCAACATCAGTAATACGTCAACCTGCGACAGCACGTTAACGAAGTCTTCATACAAATCTCGTGTGCGTGAGTAACGGTGCGGTTGAAATGCCATTACCAGACGACGCTCCGGCCAGCCTTCCCGCGCGGCCTGAATCGTGGCCGCAACTTCTGAAGGATGGTGACCATAATCATCAACCAGCATCACTTCACCCGGCTCTTTATTCGACTCTTTATCTGAGATGGCAAAGTTACCGTAATGCTGAAAACGACGGCCAATACCTTCAAATTTATTCAATGCTGACTTAATGGCTTCGTCGTTAATTCCTTCATCTGTTGCTACAGCTACTGCGGCCAGAGCATTCAACACATTGTGCTTACCCGGCAGATTAAGACACACGTCAAGTGGTTTCAGCCCTTTGCGTAAAATAGTAAAGCAGCTCTCACTGGCGGTTTGTTTATAATCTATTGCTCGTACATCAGCGGCTTCGCTAAAGCCGTAGGTCATGGTCTGACGGCCGAGTCGTGGTATTAGATCAGATACGACAGGGTCATCGACACACATAACAGCTAAACCGTAAAACGGCAGGTTATGCAAAAATTCAACATAGGTGTCCAGCAGCTTATTGAAATCACCTTCGTAGGTGTCCATATGGTCTGCTTCGATATTCGTCACTATCGCAACCATCGGTTGTAAATGCAGAAACGACGCATCGCTTTCATCGGCTTCTGCAATGAGGTACTTACTGTTACCTAAACGAGCATTCGAACCGGCACTATTGAGCAAACCACCAATAACAAAAGTGGGATCGCGATCGGCTTCGGCAAAAATACTCGCAACCAATGACGTGGTCGTTGTTTTGCCGTGTGTACCGGCTACCGCAATACCATGGCGAAAACGCATAAGCTCGGCCAGCATTTCTGCACGACGTACCACCGGCACCCGCAACTGGTGTGCAGCTACCAGCTCAGCGTTATCCGCTTTTATTGCACTGGATACCACAACCACACTGGCGCCTTCGATATTGTTGGCCATATGCCCCAGAATCACCGTCGCTCCAAGGCAACGTAAACGATCAGTATTGGCGTTTTCGGCAATATCCGAACCCGAAATCTGATAGCCCTGATTTAACAGAACCTCGGCAATACCGGCCATGCCTGCACCACCGATACCAACGAAATGGATTCGCTGTACCCGGCGCATTTCCGGGACGTTCACAATAGTAAATGGCTGTGCGTTGGTTGCGGTCATGCTAGTCATCGCTCTGTCTATATTCCATACATTCATTCACCAGTCGTTGCGTTGCCTCTGGCATCGCACACTGGCGAGCGAAACGCGCCATTGTCCACAGTTGTTGTCTGTCATGCAATAAACGTTTTAACTGTTGTTTCAATGCGCCTTCCACTACTTCAGTTTGCGGCAATAAAACTGCCGCACCACGGCTTTCTAAAACTTTCGCATTGGCGCTTTGGTGGTCATCCACAGCGTGTGGCAATGGCACCAGAATGGACGCTACGCCCATTACCGCCAACTCAGATATGGTTAATGCGCCAGCGCGACAAATAACCAAATCAGCATTTTTAAAAGCGTCGCCCATATCTTCAATAAATTCGGTGACTTTCAGCGTTTTAAGCACTGATGCACCTAAGTAAGCCTTTTCAGTTGTTGCCTCACGCTCAGCACCACACTGGTGCAGGACATTAAGTTCAACACCTTCTAATGCTTTGACGGCTTCCGGCACGGCTTCGTTCAATACCTGCGCACCTAAACTTCCGCCAACCACCAATATATTCAAGGCTCCGTCTGTATTTGATTTTTCTGTCTGTTCAGCCGCTTGTGCCAATAACCCCTTGCGCAGAGGGTTACCAACAACCGGATACTGCTGCCATTGCGGGAGGGCAACCGGTAGCCCCAACATAACTTTGTTTGCTCTGGGGGCTAACAACCGGGTAGTCATGCCCGGTATGGCATTTTGTTCGTGCACCACTAAGGGGATGCCCAGCAGTTTCGCAGCTAACCCCATTGGCGCGCAGACATAGCCGCCAAAGGTTGCCACTACCTGTGGCTGTAGTGTTTTCAGCAAGCGTCGACATTGCAGCACGGCTTTCGCCAAAGTGAATGGCATGAACAGCTTTCTTTTCAGCCCATGACCGCGAACTCCAGTCATGCTAATGCTGTGTAAAGGGAAGTTAGCTGCCGGAATCACCCGACTTTCTAAACGACCTTCCTGCGTACCCAGCCAGTCAACTTGCCAGCCGTTGTCGCGCATTTGTTCTGCTACGGCTAAGGCCGGAAAAATATGACCACCGGTGCCGGCTGCTGCTATCAAAACTTTGTTCATTCGGCACCTCCGCGCGGTGCCACTTTGCGACCCAGCATCCGACGTTCATGGTCTATGCGTAACAACAGCCCAACGGCCAGAGCCGATATGATCAGGCTGTTACCACCGTAGCTCACCAAAGGCAGTGTCAGTCCCTTAGTTGGTAATGCACCGGACGCAACACCGATATTCACAAAGGCCTGGATACTAAACCAAATACCGATACCATAAGCCAGATAACCGCCGTAACGTTGCTCCTGCATTAAGCAGCGACGGCCAATAATTAAAGCTCGCCATACCAACATTAATACGGTTGCAATAACCGCCAGCACGCCAAGAAAACCTAGTTCCTCGGCAACAACAGCCATAATAAAGTCAGTATGTGCTTCGGGTAGGTATTGTAATTTTTGAATGCTATTACCCAAACCGGCGCCGCTAAAGTGGCCTTGCCCAAAGGCAATAAGCGACTGCATTAACTGATATCCGGCACCGAATGGGTCCTTCTCCGGTTCCAGGAAGGTGAGCAGACGCTGCATCCGGTAAGGCTCAACGATGATCAGTAAAATTAATGCCAGTACGCAGGTAATGAACACAGCAAAAAACTGCCACAATCTAGCGCCAGCTAAAAACAGCATGGCGACGGTTGTTGCCGACAAGACAACCACGGTTCCGAAATCCGGCTGCATTAATAAAAGCACTGCAGCAATAAACAACAGCGCCAGAGGTTTTATAAAGCCTTTAGTCGCTTCTCTGACTTCGTCTTCCCTGCGGGACAAATAACTGGCCATATAAATACAGAAGAAAAGTTTAGCGACCTCTGCCGCCTGAAAAGTAATTGGCCCGACTTTTATCCAGCGTTGTGCACCGTTAACTTCATATCCCACAACTAAAACCATTAACAGCATAATCAAGCCGAGCAACAACAACTTACCGCTCTGTTGATTCCAGCTATTCGCCGGTACCCGTAAAGTCGCCAGCATAACGGCTAAACTAATCAGAATATAAATGCCGTGACGAATGGCAAAATGGAACGGATTCCCCGTTAACCGGTCTGCCGTAGGTAAAGACGCAGACGTGACCATAACAAAGCCAAAAGCCAGCAACGCCATTGCCAGGGTAAACAGCATACGGTCGTACAGTGGCTGACTGGCTTTTGGTTGAAACCAGTTAATCAGCTTTTGCCAACGACTACCGACATCGGAAGCCGGTATCTCAAGATTTAACTGTTCTTCACGCACTGTTGACATAAAGCGCCTCCACTGCATGACGGAAACTGTCGCCCCGATGCTCGAAGTTCTGAAACTGATCGAAGCTCGCACACGCAGGCGATAACAGCACCATGTCGCCGGTTTGCACTAAAGATGCCGCTAGCTCCACGGCCTGCTGTAAACTTTTTACCTGCCGTGAACCGTTAAACAACTGACCAATGCGGGGACCATCTTCACCTATGGTTAAGAGAATATCGACCCGCTCCAGGGTCGACTGCAGCTCACGGAAGTCTGCTCCTTTGCCGACCCCACCCGCTATTAGCAGTAAACGCCCGTTTATCATTGGTCTCAGCCCCTCAACCGCGGCAGCAGTAGCACCGATATTTGTGGCTTTTGAATCGTTAACCCAGAGCACGCCCTCATTGTCACTGACTAATTCACAGCGGTGCGGCAGACCTTTAAACTCTTTTACCGCACGAACCGCAGCTTCAATATCAATATCTATTGCCTGACACAAAGCCAGAGCTGCCTGCACATTCACCAGGTTATGAATGCCCTGGAGTTGCAATTGATCTGCCCGCAGTACAACACTGCCATCGAAAGTCACGGCAACCGGCCCACTGACACGGTCGATATTTCCAGACAGCAAACCAAAGTGTTTGGGATGCGAGTCATTACCGAAGGTCATTAATTTTCCCGTAACCGGGTGTGGCCAGGTATCCTGCTGCTGACGGTTCAGTATCCAGGTTTTTGCATGAGTGAAAATGCGTTGCTTAGCTTTTACATATTCATCCAGAGTGCAGTAACGATCCATATGATCGGCACTAATATTCATAAGTGCCGCCGCTTTAAGTTTCAAGCTGGAAACTGATTCCAACTGAAAACTGGAAAGCTCCAGTATTACAGCATCGGGGTGCTGCTCCTGCAGCAGCAAGTCGAGTACTGGTACGCCTATATTGCCGGCTGCAGCCACATTTTTGCCGCATTGCTTAGCAACAAACTCGACCATGCGAGTTACTGTGGATTTTCCATTAGAGCCAGTTACCGCTACTATCGGCAATTTTGATTCTTGCGCAAACAGCTCAACATCACCAACAATCGGAATATCTGCATCACGCGCCAAAACGATTGGGTCTTCACGTAAATCGATACCCGGACTGGCAATAATTAAGTCGGCCGCCAGCGTGTCTTCTAATTCCCAATGCCGGTTAAGCAGTTCAGCATCTCCCAGTATTTGTTTTGCTTCTTCCAGGCCAGGAGGGTTTTCACGCGAATCAAAAACCTGAATTTTGATCTCGGCAAGCTTCTGATCCTGCTGCCGTTTATGTTGTAAATAGCGCAGCACAGACACCCCGGTCTTTCCAAGACCAAGGACAACAATGTGTTTTGTATTCTGCCAGGCTATTTTAGTCATTATTTTTTAACGCAACTTCAAGGTTGCGAGTCCTATCAGCACAAAAATGAGTGACAATATCCAGAAACGCACGATTACCCGCGGTTCTGGCCATCCTTTTAATTCGTAATGGTGATGAATTGGAGCCATTCGAAAAACTCGTTTGCCTCTCAATTTGTAGGAACCCACCTGCAGCATCACCGATAAGGTTTCCATAACAAACACACCACCCATAATGAACAGCACCAGCTCCTGCCGAACCAATATCGCGATAATGCCAAGTGCAGCACCTAAGGCCAGAGAACCCACGTCGCCCATAAATACAAGCGCAGGATAAGTATTGAACCAGAGAAATCCGAGACCCGCTCCAACAATAGCGGTGCACACGACCAACAATTCAGCGGTCAGTGGCAAATAAGGAATTTGCAGATATTCAGCAAAGTTCACATTGCCGGACACGTAGGCGAAAATACCCAGTGCAGCAGCCACCATAATGGTTGGCATAATGGCCAGACCGTCCAGGCCGTCAGTTAAATTGACGGCATTACTGGTGCCGACAATGACAAAATAGGCCATGAGCATATAGAGCATGCCCAACTGCGGCATAACGTCCTTAAAGAATGGAACGAGAAGAGCGGTTTCAGCGCCCTGAGTACTGCTCCAGTAGAGGTAAACGGCAGCCACACTGGCAATGACCGACTGCCAGAAATACTTCCATTTAGCGATTAGCCCCTTCGGATCTTTGCGTACAACTTTGCGATAATCATCGACAAAGCCGACAATACCAAAGCCGGTAATAACCATTAGAACGACCCAGACATAACGGTTATCTAAGTCAGCCCAGAGTAGTGAGGAACCCAGAACCGCTGCCAGTATCAATACGCCGCCCATAGTCGGCGTACCACTTTTTACTAAATGACTTTCCGGACCGTCGTCCCGTACCGTTTGCCCTATTTGCAAACGCTGCAAACGACGAATTAATGTTGGTCCTAACCACAACGACAAAACCAGTGCGGTCAAAACACTGAGTATTGCCCGCAAGGTTAAGTAGGAAAACACGTTAAACGCGCTTTCAAACTGGGTTAGGTACTCCGCCAACCAAACTAACATGCGTGCTTATCCTCTACGCTGCCACTGACCGCGACAGCCTGCTGTATTGCTGCAACAACGCGCTCCATATGTGCGGAGCGTGAGCCTTTAACCAGCACTGTGACAGGTTGCTTGCCGGTCTGTTCTGTAAGTCTTTGTAAAACAGATTCAACCAGCGACTGTAAGCTACCGAAGTGCTTACCTCCGTGGCCGTTAAAGACCTCGCTGGCACTTTGACTGAGTACGCCCAGACTGTATAAGTTATCAATGCCAGTGCCGATAGCATGTTCACCAATATCTTCGTGATAAGCGCGCGCATCGGCACCTAACTCACCCATATCGCCCAATACAAAAATGCGATACCCCTGATAACTTCCCAGCAAATCCAGGGCAGCTTTAGTTGAGGCAACGCTGGCGTTATAGGTGTCATCAATAATACGTAAGTGGTCACTCACTTTTATCGTTGTCAAACGTCCCTGAGCCGGCTCGACCCTTTGCAGCCCAGTAACAATGTCATCCAGCGATATACCCAGCTCACTTGCCGCAGCAGCGGCTGAAAGCGCATTAAGCACGTTGTGACGACCGCTTAACTTCAGTTCAATACGCTTCGTTTCACCGCCCAAATGCAGAGTAAACGCAGGGTGTCCGTCACTGTTCAATACCACGTCACTTGCATAAACATCGGCGGAGTCGGTTAAACCAAAGCTCTTCCATTTCATGTCAGCACAGGCGCGTTCCCAGCAAGGATAAAACTCAGAATCGCGCGGGGTAATGGCCGTTCCCTGGCTACTCACTCCACGGAATATTTCAGTTTTAGCACGGGCAACCCCGTGTAAGCTTCCGAAACCTTCAACATGCGCTGCACTCACGTTATTCAATATGGCAACATCGGGCTTGACCAAGTCAGTAGTGTAGGCAATTTCCCCCGGATGGTTCGCGCCCAATTCAACCACTGCGTATTTGTGTTCTTCCTGCAGGCGCAATAATGTAAGCGGCACACCAATATCGTTATTAAAGTTACCCTGCGTGGCCAATACCGGATGACGAATAGATAAGATGGCCGCCAGCATTTCTTTTACTGTGGTTTTACCGTTGCTGCCGGTGACAGCCACGGTTTTCGGCGCTACCTTCGCCTTAATAGCCGCACCTAAGCGCCCCAGCGCATGACGGCTGTTCTCGACAATAATCTGGCGGCACTCGCTATCCACTTTCTTTTCGCAAATAATTGCCGCGGCGCCTTTAGCTATAGCCTGTTCGACAAAGTCGTGGGCATCAAAATTCTTGCCTTTTAAGGCTATAAATAACGCGTCGGTTAAATCCGCTCTAGTGTCCGTGGACACCGCATCAATTGTACAATCAGAGCCAATCAGGCGGCCTTCCACCTGCTCCGCAATCCATTTCAGTGATACTGAGATCATGCGCAGTCTCCTTGCAGCCATTCACTGACTACCGCTCGTTCGTTATAGTCAATGCGTTGAGTACCAATAACCTGATAGTCTTCGTGTCCTTTACCGGCGAGTAATACAACGTCATCTTTTCCGGCTTCCTGCATTGCACGTATCACCGCCTCGCGGCGACCCGGCCAAACCTTAACCTGAGTTTTATCCGCAATGCCGGTCAAAATATCTTCAATAATTTGTTCCGCGGGTTCTGTCCGCGGGTTGTCATCGGTAACCACAACAACATCAGCGTAATCTGCCGCGACTTTACCCATTTGCGGACGCTTGCCACGGTCACGGTCACCGCCGCAGCCAAACACACACCACAAACGGCCCTTGCAATGCAGGCGCAGCGCACTCAATACCTGATGCAGAGCGTCCGGTGTATGCGCGTAGTCAACCACCACCAGCGGCGACTGATTATTATGAAAGGCTTCCATCCGTCCGGGAACGGGCTGCAAACTGCCACAGGCTTTGCCGATATCCGCAAGAGGCTTATTCAGTTTCAGCAATACAGCAACCGCGCAGAGTAAGTTATAAACGTTGAAACGGCCCAACAATGGAGTTTCAACGACGCAGGATTCACCCTGCCAATTTAAACTGAACACCGAGCCCTGCTCATGGAACTGAACACCAGTCGCCTGCAGGCATGGTTCGTTGGGGCTGGCATTAAGACTTACCCATAAATCGGCTAAATCATCCTGCTGCCACTGGCTTAACGTGTCGTCGTCGGCGTTAACCACTCGGTTTTGCACGCCAAAGTCAGCAAATAAACGTTGTTTTGCGGCCACGTAATTTTCCATGGTGCCGTGATAGTCGAGATGATCCCGACTAATATTGGTTATGGCGGCCGCCGCAAAGTGTAAAGCCTCGACACGGCGCTGTATCAGTGCGTGTGAAGACACCTCCATAGCAACCAGTTCTGCGCCTTCAGCTAATAGCGTAGCCAGACGTTGTTGGACGGTAACGGCATCTGGTGTGGTATGACGCTCAGGTAATAAGCGACCAATAAGTCCGCTTCCGGTTGTACCAATAACAGCCGCTTCCATACCCAGGGCTTTTGCCAACTGCGCCATAATGTGGGTAACCGACGTTTTACCATTGGTTCCGGTCACACCAACCAGGTTCATTTTCTCTGATGGATGGCCGAAAAAATTACCGGCGATGCGGGAGAGATGCTCACGAACGCCACTAAAACCGATAACGACCACGCCCCGGCGCTGTTCAACAGCCATTCCCGGAGCTTCAGCAATAATTGCTGCTGCACCAGCATCAATAGCTGCATCAATATAAGCGCGGCCATCGGTTTCATAGCCCGGAATAGCGACAAAAACATCGCCATTGGCTACTTGCCGACTATCGAGTTTTATACCACTAACGGTAACATCCGGAACGGAAAACGACGTCGGCAGCATAGTTAACAATTCTGCAAGCTTCATCATTTATCCCCCCCAAAGCCAGCGGCGTGCACCTGTGTATCATCCAGGTTATCCGGCGGTATATTCAGTAGCCGCATAGTTTGCGATACAATTTTTGAGAACACCGGAGCAGCGGCTGTGCCGCCATAATAGTCATCAGTGCCGGGTTCGTTTATTGTCACCACCACAACCACTTTCGGATCGCTAACCGGAGCTATCCCCGCAAACAACGCGACGTATTCATCACCGTACCCACCTGTTGCTTTGGTTTTACGGGTAGTCCCTGTTTTTCCTGCAACACGATATCCGGGCACTTGTGCTGCTTTGGCTGTTCCATCGCGAACCACCTCTTCCAGCATATGCATAACGGCTCGGGTGTTATCCGGATTGAAAACTTGCTCTGCAGGTAAAGGCGATTCCTGCCTGAAAATCGTCAGCGGCCTTTTTTTCCCGCCATTAGCGATAATGTTATAAGCGTTAGCCAGTTGCAGTGTCGTTGCCGACAAACCGTACCCATAAGCCAATGTCGCAGTTTCAAAATCCGACCAGCGGCGTCTGCCACTCAGCAAACCAATACTCTCGCCTAGCAAAGCAACCCCAGTGTCACTACCTAAGCCTGCGTCGGCGTAGGTTTGCAATAAAGAGTCAACGCCAAGATCCAAAGCTATTTTAGTTACACCCACGTTAGATGAATGCTCAAGCACCTCGCTCAATGTCAATTCGCCATAGTCACGAGGGTCACTCACCCGGCGTCCACCGATTCTTAACCAACCGGGGCTCGTATCAATAGTATCGCCGGCTTTATGCCGACCTTTTTCTAACGCACTAAGAACCACAAGAGGTTTCATCGTTGAACCGGGTTCGTAGCTGTCGGTAATCGCCCGGTTCCGCATTCTGAAAGACTGCAAGTCCGCACGATTGTTAGGGTTATAGGACGGGCTATTGACCATAGCCAGCACTTCACCTGTCTCGACATCCAGCACTACTGCCGAGCCTGAAGTTGCCTGATTGTAGCGCACGGCTTTTTTCAGCTCGGTATAAGCAGTTGCCTGAATACGTTGGTCGATACTCAGTGTCAGCTGTTTTGGTTGTTGTGCATCTGTCTGGCTAATTTCTTCAACAACCCGTCCTTCTGCGTCCTTGCGATAAACTCGTTTACCCGGCGTACCGGTTAAATGCTCGTCGTACAGAAGCTCCAGGCCTTCCTGCCCAGCGCCGTCAATGTCGGTTAAACCGATTAAGTGAGAACTGATCTCACCGGTAGGATAATAACGGCGTGACTCTGTTTTTAAATACACACCGGGAATTTTCAACTGCTTCACATAATCCGCTTCTGATGGCGTCACTTTGCGTTGCAGATAAACGAAACGTTTTGACGGGTCGTCCACTTTACTGACCAGCTCGTTACGGTTCATGCGAAAAGTTTCAGCCAGGGCCTGCCAGCGACGTTCGTCAGCTAAAGCCTCGCGCTCGGCGATACGTTTGGGATCGGCCCATACGGTTTCTACCGGGACGCTAACCGCAAGTTCTCTTCCGTTACGATCAACAATAGTGCCTCGCTGAACCGCGACGCTGGATGCCCTTAAACTGCGCATATCGCCTTGCAGCGAAAAAGCATCGGGACTTATGACCTGGATATAGGCTGCGCGTGCAATTAACACAGAAAACACACCGAACAGTAAGAATACTGCGGTGTAAAAGCGCCAACGAGTACCGACTGGCTCTGTGCGTTTATTGCGACGATTCACTGCCATGAAACCAACACCTCCTGCTCTGGCTCAACGTCCCGCATGCCCAGTTGTTCCTGCGCAATACGTTCAACCCGGCTGTGTTCAGTCAGGGCGTTTTGCTCCACCACAAGGTGTCGCCACTCTCTATCCAGAGTATCCCGGTGCGATAATAAATCATCACGTTCGCCAGTTAACTGGCGGTTCAAATGGGCGGTATAGACAATGCTTAACGCGTTGCCGATAACCACCACACTCAGAAGTAAAACCCATTTATGCTGCAACAAATCCTGCAGCAACATTTTCATCAGACTGGGGTAGCGCCGCTTAGTCATTGCGAACCCTCCTTGCTATACGCAACACAGAGCTGCGCGAACGAGGATTAACCTGCACTTCCGCTTTACCCGGCTTAATTGCTTTACCAACTTTCTCCAGCGCTTTATCTTTATTGCGCTCGGCTTCAGTTACCGGCAAGCCAGGAGGTAATTGCTTTCCTTCGCTATGTTTGCGAATAAAACGTTTTACTAAACGGTCTTCCAGACTGTGGAAACTAATAACCACCAGTCGCCCATCTTCTTTCAGACCAGACAGCGAAGCGTCCAGCGCCTGTTCAATTTGTTCCAGTTCGCGGTTAATGTGAATGCGGATGGCCTGAAAGGTTCGTGTTGCCGGGTGTTTATGCTTTTCTTTTACCGGACTCACGCGGGCAATCATTTCAGCCAGTTCTTTAGTGCGGGTAAACGGCTTTTTCTCGCGATCCATAACAATGGCACTGGCGATACGGCGGGCAAAACGCTCTTCTCCGTATTCTCTCAGAACCCAGCTAATATCGTCCTTTTCTGCGCGATTAAGCCACTCGGCTGCGGTTTCTCCACTGGTGGTGTTCATCCGCATATCCAAAGGACCGTCCCGCATAAAGCTAAAGCCACGCTCAGCGTCATCTAATTGTGGGGAAGATACGCCAAGGTCAAATAGAATTCCGGTCACTTGCTGGTTCAACTGCAAGTCATCAAGTACCTGTTGCAGGTTTGAGAAAGGGGTGTGGATAATTTGAAAACGGGGGTCATCAGCAAATGCTGCAGCCGCAGCAATAGCCTCAGGATCCTGATCCAGGGCAATAACGCGGGCGTCGTCACCTAACTGGTTGAGCAGAGCACGCGTGTGTCCGCCGCGACCAAATGTGGCGTCGATGTATGTGCCTTGCGGATCAGTCGCTAATGCTTCTATCGACTCTTCCAGTAGCACCGAAACGTGTTGCGGTGACGTTGTAATCATTATAATGAAAAGTCTTCTAGTCGTTCGTTAAGAGTAAAGTCACCTTCGCGTTCAACATCCATGTCCTGCGCCACTTGTTCGTGCCAGGCGTCTTCATTCCAAACTTCAAATTTATTCAGCTGCCCGACAAGCATCAGTTTTTTCTCTAAACCGGCGTGTTGTCTCAACGGAGCTGACAGGAGCAAACGACCATTTTTATCCATTTCACAGTCGTCGGCGTGGCCTAAAAGAAGTCGCTGTAAGCGACGTTCTGCAGGGTTCATACTGGATAATCGAGTAAGCTTTTGTTCGATGATTTGCCACTCGGGAAGCGGGTACAGCAACAGGCACGGTTGCTTAATATCAATCGTGCAGACCATTTTGCCTTCACAGTCTAATGACAACGCATGACGGTATTTAGCCGGTATGGCTAACCGTCCTTTGCTATCCAGACTTAATGTTGTTGCACCTCGGAACATGATCCCACCTGATCATTGCGATCCACTATTATCCACAAATCCCCACAATGTTACAGTCTAGGTGTCTCTCTTTCCCACTGTCAAGAAAAAACCTCTCTATTTGTCAGGCCTTGACGGTAAATTTACATTAAGCGGTTGATGCAACGCGTAAAATTATTTTTCCGTTAGAGCTCGTATAATTTTTGTGCGATACTCATTTCAGTTTTGGTGGGCAACGGTAATTAATGAAACGCTACTTATTCGTTATTTTCATCAGCTTCTGCATTCTGGTAACGGGCGTTATCTGGTTTGCTGAAAACCAGCATTCACAGGTAGTAGAGTCACGCAAGCGGGTAGCTACCGAGCGCTTAGGTAAACTTCGCGCCGCGCTGGAAGGTCAGATCAATTCGTCGTTAGTTACGGCTCGTGCACTACAGGCCGAAATTAAGCTCTCACCAGACATTTCTCCTGAACGTTACCGGCTGTTAATGCAGGAGCTTATTGATAGCGATGTTCCGGTACGGCACGTAGCGTTAGCACCTAATTTGATCATTGAGTTTGTTTACCCTCTGGCTCCAAATAAAGCTGCTCTGGGTTTTGACTACCGCACATCTCCACAGCAATTCGAAAGCGTTCAGGAAGCTATTCAGAAAAAGCAAATTGTTATCGATGGCCCGGTCAACTTAATACAAGGAGGCTGGGCGTTAATTGCCAGAGCTCCGGTTTTTATCAATGACAATAAGCTGTGGGGCATGATTGCCGTGGTCATTGATATAGGAGACTTAATTGCCAGCAGCGGCCTGGACTCCGTCAACGACTACCTTTTCGCGTTAAAGAAAGAAAACGGCAATGGCGACCACCTGTTTGACTTCGGCGATGCTTCACTCTGGCAGCAAGATTACGTCGCCATTGAAGTGGCGGTTTCAACCGGCAAGTGGATACTGGCTCTGGCTCCAAAAAATGCAGTTTGGGCCCATCGCGGCAGCATTTATTGGAGCATTATTGTGGCCGGACTGCTGTTGTCCTTTTTAATGACCGCCTTTATGTACAATTTGGTGACGGCGCAAAGCCGACTGCGCTCGGCGCTTGTTACTATTGACCACCAGGCGCATTTTGATTCGATTACTGATTTACCGAATCGTCGGGCTTTTGTCGACTACCTTGATCAACTTACCCAGAAAGGCAGGGAACAACACTTTGCCATTCTATTCATCGACCTTGACCACTTTAAAGAAGTTAACGATAACCTTGGTCACGATGCTGGCGACGAACTGTTAGTTTCAGTTTCTGACCGTTTACGAAACCAACTAAGGGGTTCCGACTTCATTGCCCGTATTGGTGGTGATGAATTTGTTGTCGTTATTAACCGTTTTACGTCGCATCAAATAATTAATGACCTTGCCAGCCAAATTAACCGGCAGTTAAGTGAACCTTTCAACTTACGCCAGAACCAAATTCAAACCACCTGCAGCATAGGTATTGCGCTTTACCCTGACGACGGCATCAAAGCCTCTGAACTATTAAAAAATGCCGATCTTGCCATGTACGCAGCAAAAACGGCTGGGCGACGCACTCATTACTTTTTTAACGACGAATTAAGAGAGCAAACTGAACGCCAAAACGCCATTCATAAACGTATGCGTGAAGGCCTTAAGCGGCATGAGTTTTATTTGGTTTATCAACCCATCATCGACTTCAGCACCGGTAAAATCAGTAAATGCGAAGCGCTCTTGCGCTGGCAGGATGAAGACGGAAACATGATTTCGCCGGCTGAATTCATTCCGGTTGCTGAACGTACCGGGCTTATTCATGAACTAGGGCAGTTTGTTCTGGAGCAAGCTTGCGTTGACTGGGCTGTCGTACACAAGTCTGGTTACCCCATTGAGGTCTCAATTAATCGCTCCGAACGTGAACTTAATGATATGGAGTCGGCCAAACGATGGCTGTCCTGCATCAGTCAGCATGGAATACCTAATACCAGCATAACCTTTGAAATTACCGAGTCACTGTTAATGAGCAATAAACAGCGGCAATTACAAATTTTACATTATTTGCGGTCTCAGGGAGTGCAGTTAGCAATCGACGATTTTGGTACCGGCTATTCCAGTATTAATTACCTGCAACGGTATCCTGTCGATTATATAAAAATAGATCGTAGTTTTTTAAGTCAGGCACCTCAAAATAAGGTGCAGGTAGCACTGCTGGATGCGTTGTTACAGGTAGCCAGAGCTTTGGATATTAACGTTATTGCCGAGGGCGTTGAAACCCGGCAACAGTGGGAATTACTGCAGCGACAGAGATGCGATTTTGCACAGGGCTATTTTATTAGTGAGCCATTGCCGCTTAATGAATTATTGAAGTTTCTAAAAGACTGGCAGTTTTAAAACCCTAAAAAGGTGGAGAGCCGGCCGATAAGCCGGGTTCTGTCGTGGCCAATCATTC
>NZ_DEXU01000018.1:0-72544 GCF_002364295.1 Idiomarina sp. UBA3176 | reverse complement strand
CTGTCGTGGACAATCATTCATCTAGTGATCAGGTTGCCCTGACCCTCAAGCAGTCTACCCGGGTTCAACGCGGGCCGCGCCAAAGAACCCCTATTTGACCTTGCTCCGGGTGGAGTTTACCGTGCCACAAACTGTTACCAGTTGCGCGGTGCGCTCTTACCGCACCCTTTCACCCTTACCTGTGCTGCAAGCAGCCATCGGCGGTTTACTCTCTGCTGCACTAGTCGTCGGCTTACACCGCCCAGGCGTTACCTGGCACCCTGCCCTATGGAGCCCGGACTTTCCTCCCCCTGTAAACAGGCGGCGATTGTCTGGCCAGCTCTCCGCGGGGGATTCTACGCTGCAGCAGGCATTAACTCAATCTTTGTTTCACTCATTATTTTTATTCTCAAGCGCCCACTGGTAGAGTTCATTTTTCCGTTCATCGTGAATTTTTGCGGTCATAGCTGCCGCCTTTTTTAACGGCAACTCTTCTAGTAGCAGCAGTAACGTGCGCTTAGCCGCTTCTCCCGGACCGTCACGAACATCCGTTTCCGTCTGTGCAGGTGCTATTAGCAAAACCATTTCACCGCGCTGTTGGTTTGTATCGTCGGTTAAAGCCTGCAACAATTCAGCCGCAGTGCCATTTAAGTATGTCTCAAACTGCTTAGTCAACTCGCGCGCAAGCACTATCTGCCGGCCACTGCCTAAAACCACGTTCATATCAGTCAGCGTATGTAAAATTCGGTGAGGGCTTTCATACACAACAACAGTCCGGGTTTCGGTCTTCAGAGCCTCCAGCTTTGCACGACGTTGCTGGGGCTTTGATGGCAAAAAGCCTTCAAAAGCAAACCGGTCTGTTGGTAACCCGGCTGCAGACAGAGCAACCGTAACAGCGCAGGCACCGGGTAACGCAATAACCTTCAGCCCGCGTTCCCTGCAACGATGCACCAAAACATAACCAGGATCATTGATGAGTGGCGTACCTGCATCACTGACTAACGCCAGCGACTCACCTTGCAGCAAACGCTCGATAACCGCGTCCACACGCTGTGTCTCATTATGTTCGTGCAGGGCGAATACGTCATTCTGTATGCCATAATGCTGCATGAGTTTGCGCGTGTGTCTTGTATCTTCCGCAGCAATGGCTGCAACTTCCGCCAATGTCTTAACTGCTCTTTCCGTTATATCGCCTAAATTGCCGATAGGTGTCGGCACAATATAAAGAATGCCCTGCTCTGCCATAATCAGTCTCTGTTTGTTTCCAACGTCAATGCCGTTTATAGTATCACCGAACAGGCACCAAAGCGGAACCTTACAGTGTTTAGAACTCATTCATTTGTACTTTTAGCTCTAATGGCATTACTGGTATTAACCCAGTGTACCTCGGCACCTGACCGATCAGCAGATAAACCGGCAAAGACGGTCGATGTTGCTGACCAGGAATTAAGCTTAAAAGAAGAAAAATCAGCCCGGGACTGGTTACAGGAAGCCGCTGCTGCAAAAAATGAAGTTGAGCAACACTCCGCTTTAATACGAGCCGCTAATGCTTTTCAAAGTGAGCAACAATGGCAACAAGCGGCCGCTATTCTTTCGCAGTTAAGTGCTCAAAAAATTACTCGTCACAGTCAAAAATATTACCGCCTTGCAAAAGCACGTTGGGCCGCAGAGCAGCAAATTTGGTCAAAGGTGATAGAAGAACTGGAAGATGTCGCCACTCAGTTTAATCAAAGAGAATTTCGCGCTCTTAGTCTGCAACTACTTTCTCAGGCGGCTTATCAGCAACACGACTACTGGCAGTCGCTGGTGTGGCAGGTTGATGCTCAGCGCTTTGCAGAACAACCCAATACAGATACAGTCTGGTCTATAGCCCGTCGGATTAAACGAGAAGAGCTTCCGCAACAGCGCCCTAACGACTTAGCCCTCGCGGGTTGGTGGCGACTGGTGGATTATCATCATCAGGCAATGACCTCACCGGATAGCCTGGAATCTTACTTAAATCAGTGGCAGCAAAGCTTTCCAGACCACGATGCTGCGGCACTGGTCGACATCTGGCTTGAACCATCACTAAAGTCGTCAGAAGATGCACCGGAAGCCGGGCAGGCATCTCCGGAACCGACCCTCGCGGTGTTATTACCATTATCCGGACGCTACAAGCAACAAGGCCAGGCGGTGCGAGACGGAGTTATCGCCCGCACCGGTGAAATGAAAAACCTAAGAGTTGTTTTCATCGACAGCGAAACGGGCGATATTGAGTCTCAACAAAAACAAATACAGGAACTAAGCCCGGTTGGAATTATTGGCCCACTGTTAAAAGACAAAGTAGCGGCCTGGGCGGAGCAACCTCTTGCGGGGATTCCTCAGGTTTACCTTAATCAGATAGACGATGGGAAATTAGCCCAAAACTCATTAACCAACGTGTTTTTCGCATTAAGCCCAGACACCGAAGCGCATCAAGCCGCGCAACAAATTAACACACAGTTCCCCGAATCGAAGAGTGCACTGATAATTACCGCTGATGGCTCCAGTGGCCGCAGAATGGTTGATGCCTTTAAGTCAAGTTGGAACAATAACGAGGCAGGAGAACCCAGGGTTTCTTACTTCTCTGAACGCGAAGATATGAAAGCCACAGTGGAGCGTTCACTGGGTTTAACTGACAGTCAGCAACGTATCCGCGCAGTTAAGATTGCAGCAGGGAAAATTATTGTCGATGAGCAGGAACGCAGCCGACGAGACATTAGTGCTATTTATCTGCCGGGTAATCTACAACAGACTCGTCTTTTAAAACCTTTTATTGATGTCAGCGTTTCGCCATTTGCAGAACCTATTCCTGTTTATGCCAGCTCGGCTACCCATGAACTCAGAAATCGTTTAGGTGACTCAGATCTTAATGGCATTATTTTTTCAGACATTCCCTGGTTAATAGAGAGTTCGGGTAAAAACATACTTCTAAGTCAATGGCTTGAATTGCGAAGTGGGTGGGGTCTGTCGCTAGCGCGCTTAACCGCTATGGGATACGACAGCGTATCCTTGATTCAACGACTTGAAATGATGAACCGCATGCCTGGATTGGTCTGGTCGGGTTTAAGTGGTGAACTGCACATTGATAACTCAGTTGTTCAACGGAAGCTTATTTGGGCTACCTTTAGTGAAGGAGAAATCACCTTAGCTAAGGAAGCAGACAATGCAGGAAGTCGTTACCGGTAAGCGCGCTGAATTACTCTCAGCCGAGTTTCTGAAGAAAAACAACCTTACAATTATTTGCAAAAATTACCGTATTGACGGTGGTGAAGTTGATATCATAGCCCGAGACGGTCATTACTGGGTGTTTTGCGAGGTAAAATTCCGGGACGATGAGAGTTTTGCGGCTGTTATTGAACAGATTCAGCCGCAGCAATGTCGCCGAATACGATACACCGCTCGCCACTACTTACTCAGTAATAATATCGATGAACATACTGCGGCTATACGTTTCGACGTAATTGCAATAGTAGGTCAGCCAACAAAAATTGAATGGTTTAAGGACGCATTCTGACTATGAATGACGAATTGATTAAGGCGCTTTTTACAGAAAGCATACAGACACAAATTTCAGCGGTGGAAAGCCTGACCGACGAGATGGCCACAACGGTTGAACTGTTAGTGGCTAATTTGTTGAATGGTCAGCGTGTCTTTTGCTGCGGCGACCGCACGACAGGAATCGTTGCTCAGCACTTTGCAAACCTCATGACCGAAGGCATGAAATTAGAGCGTCCTCCCTTTCCAGTACTAGCATTGGCCCTTGGCAAGCAAAAACAGCTTGCCGCACTGGGTCAAGCCGGTGATATTCTACTGGTCATAGCGGACAACCAAGAGAATGAAGAGTTAGCATCGGTTATGGAAACAGCTATTAGCCGCGATATGCTTATTATTGCTTTAACCGGCGAGGGCAACGATTCTGTTTCCGGTTTACTAGGTGCTAACGATATCGAATTAAGGGCACCCAGTTTAAATCCGGCTCGTATACTAGAAACTCAGCTGTTTATTGTCCACGGCTTGTGTGAACAAATTGAAAACACGATCTTTCCGCAGGAGCACTGAAGCGTATGACTTTATCTAGAACCTTTTTACCCGTCATTTTTATCAGTTTATTAAGTTTACAGGGCTGCGCCGCAGTTGCTGTCGGAGCAGCCGCAGTAGGAATATCTTCAGCTACTGATCCGCGGACAATTGGAACACAAGTGGATGATCAGACTATTGAATTGAAAGCTAACGCTAAACTGGGAAATGATGAACAACTTGAAGATGCCCGCGTGGTCGCTATCAGTTACGATACTAATGTTCTTTTGGTTGGCCAGGTTCCAAGCGAAGCTCTGAAAAGAAGAGCTGAAGAGATCATCAAAGACACTAACGGTATTAATAAAATTTTCAATCAACTCCGTATTGGCTCTAAAGCCTCGGCAGCCGTGCGCGCCGGAGATAGCTGGATAACCAGCAAAATTAAGCTCAAGTTTGCTAATAATAAATCTATAGATGCAACTAATATCAAAGTAGTGACAGAGAACGCTGAGGTATTTTTACTAGGCCATGTAAGCCAGATTGAAGCAGATGCCGCGGTAGAGGTTGCCAGAAACGTAGATGGCGTAGAGCGGGTAGTTAAAGCACTAACCATTAAGCGTTAGTGCTTTGTATTGTTACTTAACTACTTTTAGGTTGGGCTTTTTCTTTGCTGTTTTTTGCTCAGCATCGTCACTACCCTTATCTTCTTCATCAAGCTCAGGCATTTTGTCCAGTTCGGGTTCGGCCTCAAACATTGCTCCGGCACCGTTCTCACGGGCATAGATAGCTAAAGCCGCAGTCATAGGCACAACAACTTGCATTGGCTGTCCACCAAAGCGCGCGTTAAAGCGAACTTCATGGTCAGCCAGTTGCAGCCCCTGAACCGCTGTTGGCGAAATGTTTAGTACAATTTGCCCTTCACTAACAAAGTTCTGCGGCACAACGGTTCCCACAATAGTCGCATCAACCACCAAGTGTGGGGTCAGGTCGTTATCAACTATCCACTCGTACAATGCACGCAGCAGATAAGGTCTTTTCGGCGTCATAGTAAAACTCCTCGACGTCGATGAAATTAATTACGCGCGAGTTCTTTCTCTTCTTCTGTTAAAGAATCCTGGAACGTTTTGCGTTCAAACAGGCGTACCATATATTGCTTTATTTCTTTTGCGCCCTGACCTTCTAAATCGATACCGTAAGCGGGCAAACGCCAAAGCAGAGGAGCCAAATAGCAATCAACCAGACTAAATTCTTCGCTCATAAAATACGGTGTATCGGCAAAAATAGGAGCCAGGGAAAGAATACCTTCTTTCAGTTCCTGCCTTGCCTGAGCATCATTCTTTTGGATCTTTTCAGCCAGGCTATACCAGTCGCGCTCAATTCGGTACATCATTAAACGACTCGTACCACGAGCAACCGGGTAAACAGGCATTAAAGGAGGATGCGGGAAACGCTCGTCCAAGTATTCCATAATGATTTGAGCGTTATAAAGCACAAGCTCACGATCAACCAGAGTCGGTTTAGCCTCTGGGTACGGATTAAGCTGTAACAAATCCTCCGGCGTACTTTCGTCGGTCACATAGGTAATTTCGACCCCAACACCTTTCTCAGCTAACACCAGACGTACCTGATGACTCTTTAAGTCATCCTTTCCTGAATATAACGTCATTACTGAGCGTTTATTTGCTGCAACAGCCATTCCTTTCTCCAGATAATATCAACGGCAAAAGGGTGGCAAGCCACCCTTTCTTAAGCCGTTGTCTAACAGACTGATAAGCCCCGATTATTTCAGGTCTTTCCAAAACTCTTTTTTCAGTAACCATGCCAAAATGGTGAATACCAGCAGGAAACCAAAAACAAACCAACCAATGCGACGTTGTTCTAATAACATAGGTTCTCCGGTATAAACCAGAAAAGCGGTTAAATCCAACATGGCTTGATCATATTCACTTTCAGATAAACGCCCACCACCATCGGTTTCAATACCGACGTACACGTCTTCCATTTCACCGTCTATTAGGCGTTCTTCATAGGTCTTCTCCGGAAGCCCTTGAAGTTCTTGCAATACATGGGGCATTCCCACATTTGGGAACACCGCATTATTGACGCCGAAAGGACGGCTGTCATCTTTATAGAATGAACGTAAATAAGTATAAATCCAGTCCGCTCCGCGTACACGGGCTACGTTCGTTAGATCGGGTACCGCGGTACCAAACCAGTTCGCTGCTGATTCAGGATTCATATTATTGGTAATTCTGTCACCGGCTTTGTCGCCGGTAAACTGCAAGTTCTTTTCGCCTAACTCTTGCGGAATACCAAGATCCTCAAAAGTACGGTTATAACGATGGTACTGCAGTTGGTGGCAACCCAGACAGTAGTTCATGTATAACTGCGCGCCGCGCTGCAGTGAGGCTTTATCGTGTAAGTCGACTTCGGCCTTGTCCAAGGGAACTTCAGGGCCCGCCGCAAATACAAGCGACGGAACCAAAGTTATAAGAGCGATTAACAATTTTTTCATTTCGACGTCACCCTTTCTGGTACCGGTTTAGTCTTCTCGCGCTTACTGTAGAACCAAAGCAGCCCGAAGAATGCAAAGTACAGGAACGTAAATATCTGTGCGAATATTGTTGCAACAGGAGTTGCCGGTTGCGTTCCCAGATAACCCAGCACAACGAAACTGATGGCAAATACGCCGAGGTTTAGCTTATGCAACAGGCTACGATAGCGAATAGAACGTACTCGCCCACGGTCTAGCCAAGGCAACAGGGCCAGGAAGACAATAGCAGCGAACATCAAAATAACACCAAACAGCTTGTCGGGCACCGCACGTAAAATTGCATAGAACGGCGTGAAATACCATACAGGAGCAATGTGTTCCGGTGTTTTCAAGGGGTTCGCCGGCTCAAAGTTAGGCGGCTCAAGGAAAAAGCCTCCCATTTCCGGGTTGAAGAAAATAACGTAACAGAACAAGAACAAGAACACGCCGAACCCGAACAAATCCTTAATAATGTAGTAAGGGAAAAACGGAATAGAATCGACAATGTCTTTCTTGTTAGTAAAGCGCTCGTGGAACTTAAACTTCGGCTTTTCTTCGTCTGGCACAGAGCCTTTCGGCTTCTTAGTATCGATACCGTCAGGGTTGTTCGAACCAACCTCATGCAAAGCGACAATGTGCAGGAACACCAAAATAACCAGTACTAGCGGCAGAGCAATAACGTGCAGCGCAAAGAAACGATTTAGCGTCGCTCCGGAAATAACGTAATCACCACGTATCCATAAGGTTAAATCATCACCAATAACCGGTATGGCACCGAATAGTGAAATAATAACCTGTGCGCCCCAGTAAGACATTTGTCCCCAAGGCAGCAAGTAGCCCATAAAGGCTTCGGCCATCAGTACCAGGAAGATGAACATACCAAACAGCCAAATAAGCTCACGAGGCTTCTGGTAAGAACCGTACATCATACCGCGGAACATATGCAGATAAACGACAACGAAGAACGCAGAGGCACCGGTGGAGTGCATATAACGCAACAACCAGCCGTATTCGACATCACGCATGATGTATTCAACCGAGGCAAAGGCACCGTCGGCGCTTGGCACATAGTTCATGGTTAACCAGACACCAGTCAGTATTTGGTTAATTAATACGATGGTTGCCAAAAAGCCAAAAACATACCACATGTTAAAGTTTTTTGGAGCTGGATACTGCGCCAGGTGGATGTTCCAGGTTTTGGTCATGGGGATGCGGGCATCCATCCACTCTACAAATCGCTTAAACATTATGCTTGCCCCTTATCTTCACCCACCAAAATGGTGTTATCGTCGATAAAATAATGTGGCGGCACGACCAGGTTCAGTGGTGCAGGAACACCTTGGAATACGCGCCCTGCGACATCAAATTTAGAACCGTGGCATGGGCAGAAAAAGCCAGACTCAACGCCCTCAACGTGCTCCCCCATTCCGCTCGCAAGATAAGATGGAGAGCAACCAAGGTGGGTACAAATACCAACCGCAACGAAGAATTCTTCTTTAATTGAGCGATATTGATTTGCCGCATAAGGTGGCTGCTGCGGCTCTTGAGAATTCGGATCGCGAAGCCTACCTTCTATTTCACCCAACTCTTCAAGCATGTCCGGTGTACGGCGAACCACCCACACAGGCTTGCCACGCCATTTAACACGGACTAGCTGGCCAGGCTCAGCTTTGCGTATATTTACTTCTACGGGCGCTCCCGCGTTTTTTGCTTTCGCACTTGGGTTCCACGATGCTATGAAAGGAACGGCTACTGCTACCGCTCCTGCACCACCTACCACTGAGGTTGCGACAGTCAAAAAACGACGGCGGCCTTTATCTACAGGCGCATTGCTCATCCATCTATTCTCCAGTTTTGGACGCTCCACGATGCGTTGTCGCGAAGTCGGGAATTAGCTGCTGCTTTGTCCGCTGATGCGGATTACAGAAAATGCTTTGAGATGATAATGAAAAGACACACTTTTTACAAGCTTAATAGCCGCCCTTATTGGTCTATTTCCATTTATTTTTGACATAAAAAAACCCAGCCGAAGCTGGGTTTTGCCACAAAAAACAAAGACGAATTAACGCTTTGAGAACTGTGGACGTTTACGTGCTTTATGCAAGCCGATTTTCTTACGTTCAACTTGACGAGCGTCACGGGTAACGTAACCTTCTTTACGTAATGGACCACGTAAAGCTTCGTCGTATTGCATTAATGCACGAGTAATACCGTGACGAATTGCACCCGCCTGACCGGTAGTACCACCACCACTTACAGTGATGTACATGTCAAACTTTTCAGTCATTTCAACTAATTCTAATGGTTGACGAACAACCATTTGAGCCGTTTCACGACCGAAGTATTCGTTCAGTTCACGGTTGTTAATTTTGATGTTGCCGCTACCAGGACGCAAAAATACGCGAGCCGTGGAGTTTTTGCGACGACCAGTACCGTAGTATTGATTATCTGCCATAGTGTTCTTGCTCCGTATTATATATCCAGTTGTTTAGGTTGTTGAGCAATATGGTTATGCTCAGTACCTGCGTACACTTTCAGTTTACGGAACATGGCACGACCCAATGGACCACGGGGTAACATACCTTTCACCGCTTTCTGAATGACCATCTCTGGTTTCTTAGCAATCAGTTTTTCAAAACTGATTGATTTGATACCACCCGGAAATCCAGTGTGCGAGTAGTACATCTTGCCCTGAGCTTTATTACCGGTAACAGTAATTTTCTCAGCGTTAATGACGACGATATAGTCGCCGGTATCAACGTGAGGAGTGTACTCAGGCTTATGCTTGCCGCGTAAACGACGAGCGATTTCAGTAGCTAAACGACCTAAAGTTTTGCCTTCAGCGTCTACTACGTACCAGTCGCGTTTTACCGTTTCTGGCTTGGCTACAAATGTTTTCATTGTATAAAACCTACATTTTAAAAGTTCACGGACAGTAATTCCGGGCTTCCCCGCGAATCACAACAATAAAAAAATGATAGAAATCATTTAGTTATCTGCTGCGACCGCTGCATTACGTTATGTAACACAACGGACTGTAACGTGGGCTGCGCGGATTATAGGAAAAATGCGGTTAAAGATCACGCATTTTCTGAAATTTATGCTTTATGAGCCATTGCCAGATATTCCTGACTTTGCATTTCCTGCAGTCGGCTGACACAACGGCGAAACTCGAAAGTTAACTGGCCTTCCGTATAGAGAGCTTCAATACTCACATCTGCTGACAAAATCAGTTTCACCCGACGCTCATAAAATTCATCAACTAACGCTATAAAGCGGCGAGCCGTATCATCTTTCCCCGCGCCCATTTGCTCAACATTACTAATCAATACCGCATGGTAAAGTCTGGCTATTTCCATGTAGTCATTTTGGCTACGGGCTGTCTTACAAATGGAGGTAAAATCAAAAAATACCACATCGTCACACTCTGCCCGAACGTCAATATCCCGTCCTTCAATTTCAATACAGTCTGATTCGTAACGCTCTTTACATTCAGGCGCTAGCTCTTTGAAGTATTTCCATAAATTCTTATCGGCTTTTTCATCCAGTGGCGAATGAAAAATTTCCGCCCGGGTAAGCGTTCGAAGACGATAATCAATGCCGCTATCCACATTAACCACTTCGCAGTGCTGATTGATGAGTTTAATAGCAGGAATGAAACGTGCGCGTTGCAGTCCGTTTTTATAGAGTTCGTCAGGAACGATGTTTGAAGTCGCTACCAGCACCACCCCTTTCTCAAATAAGTACTCAAACAGCCTACCCAGTAACATGGCATCGGTAATATCCTGCACAAAAAACTCGTCAAAGCAGACAATTCGTGCTTCGGCGGCAATGTTATCAGCCACAATGCGTAACGGATCGCTCTGCTTATCCAGTTGTTTAAGTTCATTATGAACCCGGTGCATGAATCGGTGAAAGTGGATTCGCCATTTACGCTCAATTGGCAGACTTTCAAAGAAGGTATCAACCAGATAGGTTTTCCCACGGCCGACACCACCCCAAAAGTAGATGCCCTGAGGCTGATCCGGCTCTTTGTTAAACCACTTTTGCCAGCCTGGCAGAGTCTGATATTGATGCCACTCAATAAGCTCATCATGCAGTCTTTGCAAATGTTTAACAGCGTTTAGCTGCGCAGCATCTTTCGAGAAATCATTGTGTTCTATATCATACTGATAACGTTCTAGTGGAGACATTTGCTGTTTGGACACTACCACTTCACCTCAGTTGGGATTATCCTATAAGTTAATATGTTACCATGAAGGTGAAGCGCAGCAATCATTCGCCGCTGCGACAGCTTGTTCAGGAGTTAATTATGAGTTGGATTATTGGGGTTCTGTTGGTCGTTGCTGGTGCTATCATTGGCTTTTTTGCGGCTCGTTACAGCCAGTCGAAAGGCCAGTCAGGCGATCTCGAAGAGCAAGTACAGCAAAGTCAGCAGCGTTTAACCGACTACCAAAGAGAAGTTGCCGAACACTTCGCCACCGCAAACGCTATGGTCGAACAACTGGCAGATACCCAGCAACGTTTACAAAGCTACTTAAACCAAAGTGCTGAGCTGCTTGAGAAAAGCGATGTACAAAGTGACCTGCCTTTTTTCGCAGAAGACACAATTAAACAACTGCGAGTGGCCAATTCATTAAATAAAGATCACCGTTCAGGCCGTGACAGCTATAGCGCCAACGATATTCCCCGCGATTACACCGAGGGCTCCAGCGGGCTCTTTTCAAGTAGTTACGAGCAAGATCAAGAAAAAGAGTCATCAAAAACATCTTGAAACATTTTTAGAGTGAACTCATATAGCTGACAAGCGGTCTTAACTGGCGACCGTTTGTTAGTGCTTTATTAAGGAGTCACTCGAATCATGAAAAGAGTCTTAGCATTATTCAGTTTAATCTGTGTTGTTAGCTTCACCTCTATACCTTCTGCCCATGCTGGCATTCCTTTTTTTGGCAATGACGACGAACAGCCGACCTTAGCGCCGATGCTTGAGGAGGTAACACCCGCCGTCGTCAATATCTCAGTAAAAGGTAAGCGAGAAGTACGACAACGCCTGCCGGAAGCGCTTCGTTTCTTTTTTGGCCCGGATTCTCCACGTGAACAAGTCCGTGAGCGCCCGTTTAGAGGCTTAGGTTCCGGCGTGATTATTGATGCGGAAAAAGGCTATGTAGTAACCAATAACCATGTTGTAGACGACGCTACAGAAATTCTCGTCACCCTAAAAAATGGCCGTGAGTTTGATGCTAAAGTTATAGGCACTGATGAACGCAGCGACGTGGCTTTGCTAAAGATAGAGAACGGCGAAAACCTCACCGCCATAGAGCTTGGCAAGTCATCAGAGCTGCGAGTCGGTGATTTCGTGGTCGCTATTGGTAACCCTTTCGGGCTTGGCCAGACAGTAACCTCCGGTATCGTTAGCGCTCTAGGTCGAGCAGGTCTTGGCATTGAGGAACTGGAAAACTTCATCCAGACCGATGCCGCTATTAACAGCGGTAATTCGGGCGGTGCTCTGGTCACTTTAGACGGCAAACTCATTGGAATTAACACCGCGATACTCGGCCCTAACGGTGGCAATATCGGTATCGGTTTCGCTATTCCATCGGACATGATGAATAACTTAGTACAACAATTGATTGAATTTGGCGAAGTTCGCCGCGGTGTACTGGGAGTGCGGGGTAACGATTTAACTCACGACGTTGCTCAGGCATTGAATATTCCGGTCAACCGGGGGGCTTTTGTTTCACAGGTCGTACCGGGTAGTTCAGCAGATGAAGCTGGTATTGAATCGGGCGATGTCATTATCTCAGTCGATGGGCAGACAATCCGCTCATTTTCGGAGCTTGGTGCAATGGTCGGCTCTATAGGCTCAGGGAACTCATTAAAGCTTGGGGTGATTCGCGACGGTGAAGAGCAATCGATTAACGTCACCCTTGGTGCACAGGACATGTCTGTTACAGCTGAGTCAATTCACCCGGCTTTACAGGGCGCTACTCTTGCTGCAACGGATGGAAATGGAATTGAAGTAGAAGAGCTTGAAGAGCGTTCTCCTGCTGCGCGAATTGGCCTAGAGGAAGGCGATATTATTCAGGGCGTTAACAGAAAGGCAGTGAGCTCAATATCGGAGTTGCGGGCAGCAATTGAAGATAAGAGCGGTGTTATAGCCCTTAATATAAAACGAGGCGACAGTTCACTCTTTATTGTGTTGCGTAACGCAAACTGACATTGTGACAGGCAGGTGGTATCAGTGCTATGCTGATACCACCTGATTTAACCGGAAGCTGGTATGCAACAACTTTCTTCAACTTTACGATTTTTACTTCAGTCAGTTGGCTTAGGCCTAGTTGTTGCGGCTATTGTTATTATCGCTAAACCTTTCTGGGCACAGTCCGAATCATTAAGACAAAACGGCAACGAAATTACCTCCTTTAATCAGGCCGTCCGAAAAGCCGCCCCCGCCGTTGTGAATATTTATAGTATGGGGGAAATTCAGGGGTCTTATTATCAACCTCAATCATCACGTGTCTGGCGTTTAGGTTCAGGCGTTATTATGGACTCTCAGGGATATATTCTGACCGCCCATCACGTTGTCGATAATGTTGATAAAATTGAAGTCGCGCTGCAGGACGGCAGACGCTATGCCGCTCAGTTAATTGGTAGTGACCGTTACACCGATTTAGCTGTGCTGAAAATTGATGCAGAGAACCTACCGGTAATTCCTGTACAGTCAACACGCCGCGTACGGGTTGGTGACATTGTCCTCGCCATAGGTAATCCATACAATATTGGCCAGACAATTACGCAAGGTATTGTCAGTGCCAGCGGCGGTCGGGTTGGTGTCAGCAATTCCTATTCCGATTTGATTCAAATGGACGCAGTGATCAACCAGGGTGCCTCAGGCGGAGCTTTGGTTAATACCGCCGGAGAACTTATCGGCATCAATAACGCCCGCTATAATTCGGCTTTTGGAGATGGCGGCGAAGGCATTTATTTTGCCGTACCCTATGAAAATGCACGCAAAGTAATGAAAACCCTTATTCAGGAAGGGAAAGTGGTACGCGGATACATTGGTATTAGCGTTAATCCAAACTTTAGTGAAGAACAATCACTGTCAGGCATATTAATAACCGGAGTTGAACGGAATAGTCCGGCAGCAAAAGCAGGATTACAACCGAACGATTTTCTGGTGGCTATTGGTGGTGACCCTGTTCGCTCTGCGCCGGAAGGGCTTGACCGGGTTGCAGGTAGTGAGCCCGGCACTAAATTAGAAGTGGAATTTTACCGTAATGAAAAGCGAATGACGACCACCGTAACAGTGGCCGAATTACCCAGATAACGGCTGCTAAGCCGTTACTCGTTCAATATCAGCACCTAAGCCCTGAAGTTTTTTCTCAATCCCTTCATAGCCCCGGTCAATATGATAGATGCGCTCGACAACAGTTTCTCCGGTCGCAACCAGACCCGCTATAACAAGAGAGGCTGAAGCTCGTAAGTCGGTACACATAACCTCTGCGCCGGTCAGTTCATCAACCCCGTGACATAGTGCAGTATTGCCTTCCGACTCGACATTTGCGCCCATGCGTCGTAACTCAGGAATGTGCATAAAGCGGTTTTCAAATATCGTTTCACGAATACCGGCGGTACCTTCTGCAATGGCATTTAGCGCACAAAATTGAGCCTGCATATCGGTTGGAAAAGCCGGATGAGGAGCCGTAATAATATTGACTGCTTTAGGCCGGCCATGGCTCTGTATCGCTATCCAGTTATCACCTTTATCAATTGTCGCGCCAGCTTCTTCCAGCTTTTTCAACACCGCATCAAGGCTTGCCGGGTCAGTTTTTTCGCAACGCACCGAACCTCCAGTTGCCAAAGCTGCGACTAAAAACGTCCCCGTTTCGATACGGTCGGGCATGACACTATATTCACCACCATGCAGCTTATTAACACCTGTAATATGAATGGTGTCACTTCCTGCGTCGCGGACATTCGCGCCCAGGCTGTTAAGAAAGTTTGCTAAATCAATGACTTCAGGCTCTCGAGCGGCATTTTCTATGACCGTTTCACCCTCAGCCAGTACCGCTGCCATCATTAAGTTCTCAGTGCCGGTCACGCTGACCGTGTCGAGCAAAATCTCTGCGCCCTGCAGACGCCCCTCTACTGACGCTTTAATGTAACCATTTTCAACGTCAATATGAGCGCCCATTTTACGCAGGCCCTCAATATGAAGGTTTACCGGCCGTGCGCCTATAGCACAACCACCCGGCAGAGATACTTCCGCTTTACCGGTTTTAGCTAATAACGGGCCTAAAACCAAAATAGAAGCACGCATAGTTTTAACCAGATCATAAGGCGCTTTGAAGTGATTAAGCGTGGTCGGGTCAATGCAAACGCTATTATTATTCAGGTTGCTATGACTAATGCCCAGGCAATCGAGTAACTCCAGAGTTGTGTCGACATCGTGAAGGTCGGGAACATTAGACAGGGTTATTTTTTCAGACGGCAACAGCGAAGCCATTAAAATAGGCAGCGCGGCATTTTTTGCCCCTGAAATAGTGACCGAACCTGACAAAGGTTGGCCTCCACGTATTTTAAATTTATCCATCAACTAACCAACAACCTTATGGCATCATTAATTTTTTATCACGCGCCCAGTCTTCCGGCGTGTAAGCTTTTATCGATACGGCATGGATTGAACCGTCGGCAATCAACGGGTTTAGAGGACCATACACGGCTTGCTGACGCTTTACCCGACTCATATCTTTAAAGTCTTCGCTGACAGCAATAATTTCTACATTCGCGCCTTCAGCTTTAACCAGAAGCTCTTCCAGAGAAAGCGCATCGTTCAGCAAAGTTTTCAGTTCTTCAGTATTCATTGTTATCTGCCGTTGGCTTAAAAGTTAATAAGACCGCCTAGCTTAACGAAAGCAGCGACTCAACGCCACTAACGCGGGCAATTTGTTTCAGCTGTTCAGATGCTCCGATACAGGTTAACGGACCTTTCCCATCGCCAACCAATTTCAATATTTCAAGCAAAAAAGCCACCCCGGCAGTATCGATAACCTCTACATCGGTTAAATCAACCCGGGTTTCGCTTCCCACCGACCAGCTTTTGCGCTGTGACCACAGTTTAGCAACACTGTGACGAGTCAATGAACCGCTAAAAACCAGTGTCTTATCATCGCTAACCTTCACCGATGCTAACATTAGAGTCCCTCTGCCGGGCTTTCTACTTCGTCATCTGCCTTAATCGGCTCGGAAGCTTTCTTTTCAATCAGCTCGATGGTTTTATCAATGCCATTAGCCCGGATAACCGAAGAAATTTCACTTTGCTTACTGTTCAGCAGACTGACACCTTCAACAACTAAATCGTAGGCTTTCCAAATTTCTTCATCAGAGTCGTATCGTATACGAAAATCCAGACGAATTTCCGGGCGCCCTTCTTCTTTTATTCGCGCCTTCACGACGGCCGAACGTGCATCATCAGAAATTTCCTGACTAGGTTCAAAAGTGACCTTATGCTTGTCCTCGTCATACTGAGTAAAAGCACGGGCATACGTCGCCACTAAGTAATCGTAGAAAGCCTGGTAAAAACGTTCACGCTGTTCTTTTGTCGTGTCGCGCAAGTAACGGCCTAATACTTTCTTCGACGCATACATATTGTCAACATAAGGCATCATCTCATCTTCAACGACTTCCTTTAGATAATTAGGATCTGCGTCAATTTTGTTTCTGTCCGATGCAATGCGATCAAAGGTTTTTTCAGCAACTGCTTTCAATAACTCTTGCGGATCATCGTTACGAATTAAATCGGCTGACGCGGATGCAACCAGTACTAAGGTTACAAAAACGGCCGTTATCCATTGTTTTACTGCCATGGTGCTCTCCTTACCACTTATTCATTGCCCTGACTGAACAGAAACTGGCCTATCAGGTTTTCTAAAACCAATGCTGACTTGGTATCAGTAATGGTATCACCGTCTTCTAACGTACCTACGCTGTCATCAATAAAGCCGGGTTCAAGTCCAAGATATTGCTCACCCAGGAGTCCTGACGTCAACACCGACAATGTACTGGCTTCAGAAAACTTGTCGTAATCTTTGCTAATGCTCATTGTCACACGCGGCTCATAGTAGTCACCCGACAATGAAATATCAGTAACACGACCCACAACCACACCACCGACTTTCACCGGCGAGCGGACTTTCAGACTACCAACATTATCGAACTTAGCGTACAGGGTGTAGCTATCTCCCGATGTTGTCATAGTGCCGCTGGCTGCCCTTAATGCGATAAAGAACAAAGCCAAAATACCGACGACAACAAAAACGCCTACCCATAACTGTGTTTTTCTTGATTCCATGGTTATCCACCAAACATGATAGCTGTAAGAATAAAATCGAGTCCTAGAATTGCCAACGACGCAGTCACAACTGTTGACGTTGTCGCAGCACTGATTCCCGCAGAGGTTGGAACCGAACGATAACCTTTATACAAAGCTATCCAGGTAACAACAAAGGCAAATACAATAGACTTAATAATGCCGTTCAGAAGATCATCCTGCCAATCGACTGCCGATTGCATGACTGACCAAAAAGCCCCTTCATCAACACCCAGCCAGCCGGAGCCAACCAGGTAACCGCCGTAAATTCCAACGGCTGAGAACATCAACGCCAGCAGTGGCATACTAACCACACCAGCCCAGAACCTGGGAGCAATCACACGGCGTAAAGGATCAACCGCCATCATCTCCAGACTGGAGAGTTGCTCGGTGGCTTTCATAAGACCGATTTCAGCAGTTAATGCAGAACCGGCTCGCCCCGCAAATAACAGACCGGTAACGACAGGCCCCAACTCACGTAATAACGACAGCGCAACCATAGGTCCCAGACTTTGCTCAGCACCATAGTCAACTAAAATAGTGTAGCCCTGTAAGCCAAGCACCATACCAATGAATAAGCCACTGACGATAACGATGAGCATCGACAATACGCCCACTACGTACATTTGCTTGATAAAGAGCGGCCATGACTTAGCGGGTTGCGGCTTACCGATAATAGCTCCCATCAGCATAGCTAAGGCGTATCCGATACCCGCCAGGCTATCCAGCACTCGGCGACCGACAGACTGTATAAACTGGATCATCCTTCGCCCCTTAATAAGTCCGTTGTAAAATCGTCATCTGAGTAGTGAAATGCTACCGGACCATCTGGCGCACCATTCAAAAACTGTTGAATAATTGCGGTATCGTTATTGCGGAGTTCATCCGGGGTGCCCTGACCAACAACTTTTTTGTCGGCGATGACATAAGCATAATCCGCAATCGATAACACTTCTTTTACGTCGTGCGATACAACAATAGAGGTCAAACCTAGTGACTCATTCAAAGATTTAATAAGCTTTACAATGACCGCCATAGAAATAGGATCCTGACCCGCAAACGGCTCATCGTATAAAATCAATTCAGGATCCAGAGCTATAGCCCTTGCCAGAGCAGCTCTACGAGCCATGCCACCCGACAGTTCTGACGGCATAAGGTGACGCGCACCACGCAGACCCACGGCCTCAAGCTTCATTAAAACCACGCTGCGAATAATTTCTTCGGGTAAATCGGTATGCTCGCGCAGTGGAAAGGCGACGTTCTCGTATACCGACATGTCGGTGAACAACGCACCACTTTGAAACAGCATGCTCATGCGCTTGCGTAATTGATACAAAGCGTCGCGTTTTAACTGAGGGACTTCCTCTCCGGCTACTTTGATACTGCCGCTGTCAGGCTTAAGCTGTCCACCGATAAGGCGCAACAGCGTCGTTTTACCAATGCCACTAGGCCCCATGACAGCAACCATTTTGCCTTTCGGAACATCTAACGACAGGCCGTCATAGACCCGATGGCTTCCATGCGCAAAAGTCAGATCTTTAAGTTCTACCAAGTTTGTCACGACAGTTTCCTGTTACGAGTTTATCAGCCTTTATTTTAACGACTGTCGGTATAGTCTGATACCGAAAAAGTGTTGCAAATTTTATCAGCGAATTGATTCTATTTCTGTCAATTCATCGACAAGCTTCAGTAAATATTGTGCAAAATCTTCACGTTCATGCACGCAGGCGTCACACAAGTTGAGTTGCTCAAACAAACGAGCACCATGAACCGCGTAAAACAGAGTTTTCCCAACTTTGCTTCCGGCAATACGTTCCAACCGCTGTAAAGTCAGTGCTATATGCTCTTTTAAAGGGCCTAACAACTCTGGGTTAGTCGCAGCGGCAGCCAGCATTCCACTGCCCAGCCGAGAACATTCAGCGTCCGTATCAAGCGCTGCTAGTAAAATACTTTTTAATTCGCCTTTTGGGTCATCGGCAAACTGCTGGTGATATTGCTCACGAAGCACTTCATAACGTTCGACACGGCGTTTTAACATAGCCTGAAGCAAACAATCTTTGCTTTTGAAATGATAAAGCAAACCACCTTTGCTGATGCCGGTCGTTTGGCTCAATGCGTCAAATGTAAGGTGTCCTGCACCCTCGGCAGCGACCAATTGATCTGCGGCATCCAGAATGACGTCTCTGTTGCTGGGTCGTCCTGCGCCTTTTTTCTCTACCATGGTGTATTCACTTTACCTACACTTACTTTATCAACCGTCTGGTTGGTATAGTAATTATTTTTGTAATAAAATACAAGATTTACCTGTGTACGGTAGGCAGAGTTGTACCGAATGACGTATTATACAGGGCAAAAGTACAACGCCAGAGGCATGACCATGAAACAAGTCACCCAGAACTTTCGGCTACTGGGCGAACAAGTACTGGATATCGAAAAGAAGGCGATTGAAGGCCTGTATCAATATTTGGATGATAATTTCGATGCCGCCTGCCAAACTCTGTTTAATTGCAAAGGCCGCGTTATTGTCACCGGCATGGGTAAATCCGGTCATATTGGCGGGAAAATAGCTGCCACACTTGCCTCAACCGGCACACCAGCGTTTTTTGTACATCCGGGCGAAGCCAGCCACGGAGATTTAGGCATGGTTGCGGCTCAGGATGTGGTCATTGCGATATCTAACAGTGGCGAAACGGCCGAAGTGCTGAATATTATTCCGGTCATTAAACGTCTGGGCGTGCCCTTAATTTCAATGACTGGCAAACCAGGCTCCACTCTTGCCCGACTGGCTGATACTCATGTTTGTATCGCAGTTGAACAAGAGGCCTGTCCGCTCGGGTTAGCCCCCACGGCTTCTACAACAGCAACTCTTGTCATGGGCGATGCGATGGCGGTTGCTCTGCTCAATGCCCGCGGCTTCACCGCCGACGACTTTGCACTATCACACCCCGGCGGCTCGCTGGGTAAACGCCTGCTATTACGGTTACATGATGTGATGCACACTGGCGAGCGTGTCCCGGTTATTCCTGCCGACGCTATTATTAGTGATGCCTTACTGGAAATGTCGCGTAAAGGCTTGGGTATGACCGCGATAGTTGATGAAAACCAACGTCTCGCCGGCATTTTTACAGACGGTGACTTACGTCGCATTCTGGATAACCGAATCGATGTCCATAAAACTCCGATAGCTGAAGTTATGACCCGCTCCTGTATTACTGCGAACGAGGACATGCTGGCCGCTGAGGCATTAAAACTCATGCAGGACCGAAAAATAAATGGGCTGATAATTACCAACGACGATGGACAGCCTTGTGGCGCAATGAACATGCATGACTTACTGCAGGCGGGAGTGCTCTGATGGAATGTATTAATACCTGGTACGGCGACATTGAAAAAAGCCTGTTTAAACGTTTTTCCGAAATAAAGCTACTGGTTCTGGATGTCGACGGGGTGTTTTCCGACGGTCGCATATACTTAGGCAATGATGGTGAGGAACTGAAAGCGTTTCACACCCGGGATGGCTTTGGCATGAAAGCACTGAAAAAATCAGGTGTTGAAACGGCAGTCATTACCGGACGAACGTCACGCATTGTTGAACACCGTATGGAACATTTAGATGTCGGCTTTATTTATCAGGGACAGAACGATAAAACAGCCGCTTTCGATGAGCTACTAACAAAGTTAGGCCTTAGCGCGGAGCAAGTTGCTTATGTTGGAGACGACACCCCCGATTTAGCTTTAATTAAAGCGGCGGGTCTGGGGATTGCAGTCCAGGACGCTCACGCATCGGTACAACAACAGGCCGATTATATTTCACGCTGCCATGGTGGACATGGTGCCGTGCGCGAAGTCTGTGATTTAATCATGCTCAGTCAAGGGCAACTGCACCTGGCTACAGGAGCCAGTGTGTGAGCCGACGCGTTACTGTCATTCTAATTTTATTATTCGGTGCCGGGCTATTGCTTGTCTGGCGCCCTTTTAGTGATGATGCTGATGGTAACAACGCGGCGACAACACGCACTATGCAGCCCGATTTTACCGCTTTTGGGCTGGAGACGCGTATTTTCGAAAGTGACGGTTTACTGGCTCACAAGATAAAATCTGAGAAAATGTCTCACTATAACCAAATTGGTCTGACCGAACTTAAGCGTCCGGTTTACACAGTCTTTTCTGAGCAAGGCGAAGAGCTTTGGGAAGTCAGTGCCGCGCAAGGCACTTTCTACGACGATCAAACCCTGATTTTAGAGCATGATGTTGAAATACTTGCTTTAGAGCCGGATACTCACATCGAGCAAGTGTTAACCGAGTACCTGATTGTTGATTTAAAAAATGAGTCAATGAGCACAGAACATCCTGTAAGCATTCACGGACCACGACTATTAATTCGGGGTAACGGTATGACTGCGGATCTGAAAGCTGAACGAATGGAGCTAAAAAGACATGTTAAAACGATTTTCCAGCCTGCTGAGTAAACTGATCCTGGTTGCCTTAATACCCTCAGCGGTTATGGCTCAGGGCAAGTCTGACTTTAGTAAACCCATGGAAGTTGAGTCGAGTAAGGAAGAGCTTGATATTAAAAATAACCGCCTGGTTTTAACGGACAACGTTATTATTCGTCAGGGCACCTTATTAATCCGCGCCGATCGACTAGAAGCATCCGCCAGCGAAAGCGCCGAGCAAGCAGATATTTTTATTGCAGAAGGCACTCCTGCTACTTACAGCCAGACGCTGGACGACGGCAATGAAATTAACGCTGAAGCAAAAAAAATCACCTATTTTCAGTCGGAACAGCGACTGGAGCTTAGTGGCGACGCTCGCATCTCTCAAGGTAGCAGTAGCTCAAGCGGCAGTTTGATTACTTATGATTTGAATAAACAAACGGTAACGGCAAGCAGTTCAGGTGAAGAAGACAGCCGTGTTATCACTATTTTTACGCCTAAACCAAAAACCGATACCGACGAAAAAAATAACGAGAACCCTTAATATGGCAACTTTACGAGTCAAACATTTAGCCAAAAGCTACAAAAGCCGACAAGTCGTTAAAGACGTTAGCCTGGAAGTAAGTCAGGGGCAGGTTATTGGTTTACTGGGCCCCAACGGTGCAGGTAAAACCACAACCTTCTATATGATAGTCGGTTTGGTTAATAGCGATAAAGGTCAAATTCTGCTGGATGACAATGACCTTACCTTACTGCCAATGCATGAACGGGCACGCCGGGGTATTGGGTATTTGCCACAAGAGGCTTCCATTTTTCGCAAATTGACCGTGCGCGATAATCTGATGGCTATTCTGGAAACTCGTAAAGAACTTTCAACCAACGAGCGTGAAGAACAGCTTGATGCTTTGCTCGAAGAGTTTCATATAGGCCACATAGCAAACAGTCAGGGCATGAGTCTTTCAGGCGGTGAGCGCCGTCGGGTTGAAATTGCCCGCGCCTTGGCAGCGGAGCCTACGTTTATTTTGCTGGACGAGCCTTTTGCCGGAGTTGACCCTATTTCGGTTATTGATATTAAAAAGATTGTTGAACATTTAAAGCAACGTGGTATTGGTGTACTTATTACTGATCACAACGTTCGCGAGACATTGTCTGTTTGTGAACACGCTTATATTGTCAGTCATGGTGAGCTTATTGCCAGTGGGGATGCAGAAAGTATATTATCGAATCAACAGGTTAGAGACGTTTACCTCGGTGAGCAGTTCACCCTATAACGTGATACCGGGACAGTCATTATGAAGCAAAGTCTGCAGCTAAAAATTGGTCAGCACCTGACCATGACGCCACAACTCCAACAGGCTATCCGCCTGCTGCAGCTTTCCTCGCTCGATCTTCAGTCAGAAATTCAGGATGCATTAGACAGCAACCCGCTGCTGGAGGTTGAAGGTGAAACGAGTAACGACGCGGACCAACCCGAAACTCGCAATATTGAAGAAAGAGACGACAGCCAACGGGAAACATCCGACGTTATAAAAACCCAGGAAATGCCTGACGAACTGCCGGTCGACAGCAGTTGGGACGACACCTACTCCAGTCATACCCCGGCCAACGGTGCAGCCTCTTCAGGTAAATCCTTTGACGGCGATTTTGAAGTCTATCAAGGCTCTACCAGCGAGTCTTTGCAGGATCACCTGCTTTGGCAAATGCAACTTTCTCATTTTTCGGAAGAAGACACCGCCATAGCTGAAGCCATTATTGAAGCCATAGACGACAATGGCTATCTAATGGTTGATGTTAATGAAATTATCGAAGCTGTGCGCCTACCCGAAGTTGAGGCAGAAGAAGTCTGCATGGTGCTTAAGCGTATTCAGCATTTCGACCCAATAGGTGTCGGCGCACGCAGCGTCAGTGAATGCCTTGCCATTCAATTACGTCAACTAAGCGACGACACTGAATACAAGCAGGTTGCTCTATGCTTAGTGACTGAACATATGGACTTACTTGGCAGTCGCGATTTTCGCACCATTCAGCGTAAACTGAAGCTATCGGAAGACGATTTACGTCAGACTATGCGATTAATTCAACAGTTGCACCCGCACCCGGGGGAGCAAGTTGCGCAGCAACCCGTTGAATATGTTATTCCCGATGTGGCCGTTACTAAAAAAAATGGTCGTTGGATGGTCGAATTAAACCCGGATAGCGTACCTAAACTAAAAGTGAACGAAGAATACGCGGCCTTGAGTAAAGCAACAAAGTCAGTAGCCGACAGCCAGTACATAAAAAACCATACGCAAGAAGCGCGCTGGTTCATAAAAAGCCTGGAGAGCAGAAACGATACGCTGCTGAAAGTGGCCAATTGCATAGTACAACGCCAACAGGGCTTTTTTGAGCATGGTGAAGAAGCTATGAAGCCAATGGTTCTGAACGATGTTGCAGAAGCCGTGGATATGCATGAAAGTACGATTTCACGCGTAACGACACAAAAATACTTACACTGCCCAAGTGGCGTATTTGAGTTGAAATATTTTTTCTCAAGTCATGTCAGTACAGAGGGCGGTGGCGAGTGTTCAAGCACGGCAATACGTGCTTTAATTAAGAAGATGGTCGCTGCTGAAAATCGCAGTAAACCGTTAAGTGACAGTAAGATTGCTGAACTGATAGCCGAACAAGGTATCCAAGTAGCAAGAAGGACAATTGCGAAGTATCGGGAATCGTTAAACATTCCATCATCGAGCCAACGCAAAAGTCTTTTGTAACTTTGTTAACTGCAGAAGGAAGACGTTATGCAAATTAATTTGACCGGTCATCACATCGATATTACCGAAGCTCTGCGTGACTACGTGGACACAAAATTTGCCAAGCTGGAAAGACATTTTGACCATATAACTAATGTTCACGTCATCCTAAATGTTGAAAAAACGATTCAAAAAGCGGAAGCTACGCTGCACGTGAATGGCGGTGAGCTTTTCGCCGACGCAAAACACGAAGATATGTACGCGGCCATCGACGGTTTAATTAATAAACTGGACCGTCAGGTGATTAAACACAAAGAGAAAATGAAACAACATTAATCCATGCAACTGAGTGAATTGTTAAGCCCCGACTGCACCAAGTGTGCAGTCGAGGGCGCAAGTAAAAAACGACTACTTGAAACCATTAGTCAAATCGTAGCCCCTAAGCTGTCTGGCATTACCCGTCATGACATTTTTGAGAGCCTGTTAAACCGTGAGCGTTTAGGCAGTACGGGAATTGGCTTAGGTATCGCAATTCCTCATGGCCGTTTACCTAATGCGAATCATCCGGTAGCGGTATTACTGACCTTAGACGAACCTATCGAATTCGATTCTATTGACAACCAACCTGTCGATATTATCTTCGCGCTTCTGGTGCCGGAGTCAGAGCACGAGAACCATCTACAAACATTGGCCACAGTGGCCAGAAGAATGAACGACAAAGACTGTACCCGCGCACTGCGCCACGCAGATTCTGATAAAGCGTTATATCAATTATTTGTGGGCGAAGGTGAACAGTCGCCATGCAACTGATCATTGTTAGTGGTCGCTCCGGCTCAGGTAAGACAATTGCCTTGCGCGTACTGGAGGACTTAGGCTTTTATTGCGTTGATAATTTACCCATAAGCCTGCTGCCAACTCTGGTGCATGCAGTCATAGAGCAGTATCAAAAAATAGCCATTAGCATTGATGTTCGCAACTTACCGGAGCACTCCGAAGAGCTACTGGACTCTCTGAGCTTTTTGCCAAAAGGCGTTGAACCGGAAATTCTGTTTATTGACTCTGACGACAACACCTTACTAAAGCGTTTTGGCGAGACTCGTCGCCTGCATCCGTTATCGCAAAAAGAACTGCCTCTGCTAGAAGCGCTTCAGGCCGAACATAAAATGCTTGAACCCATTATGGAACGCGCAACCTGGCGCCTGGACAGCAGCGATTTATCGCTGCACCAATTAAGCGAACAGGTCACTGAGCGGGTGCTGGGACGAGCGGATAAAAAGCTGATTATTGTGTTTCAGTCTTTTGGCTTTAAATATGGTTTACCCAAAGACGCTGACTTTGTCTTTGATGCGCGCATTTTACCTAATCCGCACTGGCAACCCGAGCTTAAGCTGCTTACCGGTCTGGATACCGACGTGCAGATTTTCTTTCGTCAGGAACCTTTGGTGACTAAATTTATTTATCAGCTAGAAAACTTTCTTGATACCTGGTTGCCACACTTCCAGCGCAGCAATCGAAGCTACCTGACCATAGCTACCGGTTGTACCGGTGGTCAGCACCGCTCGGTTTATATTTCTCAGCAGTTAGCCGAGCGTTTTGAACAGAAAGCTGTAAAAGTTCAGGTAAGACACCGGGAACTGAAAACCCATGGATAAAGTTTGCAGAAAGCTAATTATTCGCAATAAACTAGGCTTGCACGCACGTGCGGCAACAAAGTTAGCGCAATTAACGCAGGAATTTGAGTCAGACATTACTGTCACTCAGGGTGAGCAATGCGTTAACGCTGCCAGCGTTATGTGCCTGATGCTACTGGCCAGTCAACAGGGAAAAACTGTTGAAGTCTGTGCCGAAGGAAAAGACGCACAAGCAGCACTGGATGCCGTTAGTGCTTTGTTTGAAGATCGCTTCGAGGAAGACGAGTAAGCATGATTGCAGAGCTTTCCGACAAAGAATATGCCATGCAGCGCATTCAGGAGGTTAACTCCGCGCTATCCGATGGCATGTTCGTTGCTGCACGCCGTATGCTGCATAATATGCCGGCATGCGACGTGGCGTTGCTGTTGGAATCCTCACCCCCCAAAAGCCGTTCCATTGTTTGGAAACTGGTTGACGTAGATGAACACGGCGAGATTCTTGAAGAACTGAACGAAGAGGTTCAGAAAGACATTATTCGTCAAATGGCGCCGGAGAATCTTGCGGCGGCCACCGAAGGCATGGACACCGATGACCTTGCCTACGTTTTGCGGGGCTTACCTGAGCCAGTCTATCAGCAAGTTCTGAAGTCCATGGACGAAAGCGACCGGGAACGTGCGGAAACCGCGCTCTCATATGCCGAAGACAGCGCCGGTGGTATCATGAACACCGATACCATCACCTTGCGCTCGGACGTCACTATTGATGTTGTGTTGCGTTATTTACGCCTTAAAGGTGAGCTGCCCGAAGCCACCGATAAACTCTACGTCGTGGATCGCCATGAAAAACTCATTGGCGAAATTACTTTAACCCAGTTGTTAACTATTGATCCCAGCCGTCGCATTGACGAAATTATGTCGGCCGACATTACCACCATCCCCGTGACTATGGATGAAACGGAAGTCGCAAAACTGTTCGAGCGTCATGACTGGGTATCTGCGCCGGTCGTCGACAATGAGCAGCAGCTGGTAGGTCGTATTACCATCGATGACGTGGTCGATATTATCCGCGAAGAAGCCCAACACTCCATGTTGAGTATGGCGGGTCTGGAAGATGACGAAGATACCTTCGCTCCGGTATTAAAAAGTACCCGCCGCCGTACCGTATGGTTGGCGGTAAACCTGGTTACTGCCTTACTGGCCGCCATGGTCAGCTCATTATTTGAAGACATACTGGCACAAATGGCTGTACTGGCTATTTTAAACACCATTGTACCCAGTATGGGCGGCATAGCCGGTAGCCAGACATTAACTCTGGTCATACGAGGTATGGCTCTGGGACACATAGGCACCAGTAACTCCCGATGGCTTATCGGTAAAGAGCTGGCTATTGGTTTCTTAAACGGCATTATCTGGTCGGTACTGATTGCGGCAGTCGTCGCACTGTGGAAGCAAGACTGGCTGGTTGGCGGTATTATTGCCTTTGCCATGATGATGAACCTAGTCGCAGCCGCTTTAGCCGGTGCGACCATTCCGCTGGTTCTTAAGCGCTTTAATATTGACCCCGCGCTGGCTGGCGGGGTCATTCTGACCACTGTCACTGACGTGGTCGGTATCTTTGCCTTCCTTGGCTCAGCAACCTTGTTACTGTCTTAGAGACCTGGCTTTTTAATTGCCGGCAATACTCATTTGCTCTAATAACACTGAGCCGGTATGCAGCGCATGGCGTTCGTCGGTGTCATTCCCTATGGCAACAATGTTCGCCAGCATGTCTTTTAAGTTACCGGCAATGGTCACTTCTTCTACCGGATACTGAATTTCACCGTTCTCAACCCAGAAGCCGGCAGCGCCACGTGAGTAATCACCGTTGACCATATTTACGCCCTGCCCCATCAATTCGGTTACCAGCAAGCCCGTACCCATTTTTTTGCATAACTGCGCTAACGAGTTGTCCTGCTGTGTCACTCGCCAGTTGTGGATACCACCTGCGTGACCCGTAGGCTGCATATCCAGTTTGCGTGCAGCATAGCTGGTTAACAGATAGGTTTGCAGCACCCCGTCGGTAATAATTTCCCTATCCTTTGTCGCCAAACCTTCTGCATCGAACGGCGAGCTCGCCAGGCCACCGATAATATGTGGTTTTTCCTGAATGCTCAGCCATTCTGGCAGCACCGGCTTGCCTAAATGGTCGAGCAGAAAACTGGATTTGCGGTACAAATTGCCACCGCTTATAGCACTGACCATATGACCAAACAAACTCCCTGCCACATCAGCCCGGAAAATAACCGGTACTTTAGCTGTTGGTACTTTGCGTGCACCCAGGCGCGACAAGGTTTCTGCGGCGGCCTCTTCAGCAACACTCTCGGCAGATTTTAATTCGTGCATTTTGCGGGCAACAGAATAACTCATGTCGCGCTGCATTTTGTCGCCCTCTTTGGCTATCAGAACGCAACTAAGGTTATGTCGCGACTGTAAGTAACCGCCAATAAAACCGTGACTATTCCCATAAACACGAAAACCCGTGTGGCTGCCGTAATGCGCGCCGTCTGAGTTAACAATGCGCTCATCCAGGTTCAGGGCGTGTTTCTCACAAGCCAGTGCCTGCTTTATGGCATACTCTGCGCTCTGGTCACCCGGATGACACAAGTCTAAATCCGGTACATCGGTCGCCATTAATTCGGCCGGAGCCAAACCATTGTATGGATCCGGAGAGGTAAAACGGGCAATATCACTAGCCTTGTCGACGGCAGCGCTAATAGCCTGTTCTGATAAATCTGTAGTTGATGCCGAACCTTTCTGGTTGCCTCGATACACGCTGATACCCAGCGCGCCATCCTGATTAAACTCGACGGTTTCGACTTCGCCCAGACGAGTCCCCACCGAAATACCGGAGCTGTGACTGATTGAGCATTCAGCAGAACTGACGCCTTTTGCTTCAGCCAATCGCAGTGCTTCTTTAACAGCACTCTCTACCTGCTTCATTTGAACCTGTAAGTCACTCAGTTGTACTATCAAAAAACTCTCCTCACTGCTAAACTGACGGCTTTGTAGCGCTAATGAATCGAACTTATGCCGAAACGCCCAGCCGAAAATCCTGAACAATCTGACGACTTCGTCAGCAAGTCCCAAAAAAAACGCGAAATGGCTGAACGCCAGGAGCTAGGGACTCAACTTGTTAATTTAACTGACAGCCAGTTAGCAAAAATGCCTCTGGATGATGAGCTGCGCGATGCCGTTTTACTTGCCCGTAAAATTCGTAACAAGCACGAAGGCTACCGTCGTCAGCTTCAATTTATAGGCAAGCTCATGCGCTTACGTGATATCGCGCCTATTGAGCAAGCCTTGAATAACTTAAAAAATGCGCATCAGCAGCAAACATCCATTTTTCACGAGATTGAAACAACTCGCGATAAACTGCTGCATGAAGGCGACGATGCTCTACAAGAATTCATTGAAGAGCACCCTCATGCTGACCGCCAAAAATTGCGTCAGCTTATTCGTCTTGCCGAAAAACAGCGAGCCGAACAAAAACCACCGGTTGCTGCCCGTCAGCTGTTTGTTTATTTACGTGAGCTGCTCGGTTAATACCGGGCAACTCGCTTATTCGGTACCACCAACCGTCATTGAATCTAATTTTAGCGTCGGTTGCCCAACACCTACGGGTAGACTCTGCCCGTCTTTGCCGCAAACACCAACACCTTCGTCCAGCGACAGGTCATTACCCACCATAGACACCTGAGCCATAGCTTCTGGTCCGTTACCAATAAGTGTTGCACCCTTTATCGGTGTGGTAATTTTACCGTCTTCAATTAAATAAGCTTCAGATGCTGAGAACACAAACTGTCCGGAAGTAATATCGACCTGACCACCGGCAAATTGCGGTGCGTAAATACCCTTTTTCACGCTGCCAATGATGTCTTCCGGACTACTTTCTCCGGCGAGCATATACGTATTGGTCATTCGCGGCATAGGTAAGTGAGCGAAACTTTCACGGCGACCGTTTCCGGTGGTTGCCTGACCCATTAGACGCGCATTCATTTTGTCCTGCATGTAACCACGCAATACGCCATTTTCTATCAATACGTTATAGCCACTGGGTGTGCCTTCGTCATCAATACTCATTGAGCCACGGCGATCATTCAGAGTTCCGTCATCGACGATAGTACAAAGCGGTGAAGCCACCTGTTGGCCAATTTTGCCGGAATAGGCAGACGAGCCTTTACGGTTAAAGTCGCCCTCCAGCCCATGTCCAACCGCCTCATGCAGCAGCACGCCCGGCCAACCAGAGCCCAGTACCACCGGCATATTGCCTGCAGGTGCAGGTTTCGCTTCTAAGTTCACGAGTCCTTGACGTACGGCTTCTTCCGCAAAACGCTGCCAGCGGGCATTGCCGGACGCTTCATCAAGGAAAAACTCATATCCTACACGCGCTCCACCACCGGCACTGCCGCGCTCGCGGCGACCGTTTTGCTCGGTAATAACAGAACAGTTCAGACGAATTAGAGGTCGCTTATCAGTAGCCAACGTGCCGTCTGTCGCAGCAACTAAAACTTCGTCGTAACTGCCGCTCAAACTAACCACCACCTGACTTACACGTGAGTCCTGTGCCCGCGCGTGCGCATCAACTTTTTTCAGCAATTCAATTTTTTCGTCTTCAGACAAAGTATCCAGCGGATTCAGCGCTTCATAGCGAGACTTAGCCTGCACCGACTTCAGGGCTTCAACCTTTTTGCTTTGCCCCTGACGCGCTATGCCGCGGGCCGCTTCGCTAGTGCGCTGTAACGCTTTTAATGTAATCTCATCGGCATAAGCAAAGCCAGTTTTCTCGCCCTGTACAGCGCGCACACCCATACCCGTTTCAATATGAAACGCGCCGTCTTTAATAATGCCATCTTCCAGCACCCACGACTCGTTGACACTGTGTTGTAAATAGATATCGGCAAAGTCAATATCACCGCTGTATAGCGTGGATAAGGCCTTGCTTATGTCGTCTTGTGACAATTCGTAGTCAGTTAGTGTCATGTCTTTTGTACAACCTCAAATTGATTTTGTTGCGCCACCGGCATTTGTTTTCGTATGGATTCAATATCCGCTACGTCAACGCTGACAGAAACAACACCTTCATCCAGTTCCTGTTCTGCCAGTATTTCACCCCAGGGGCTGACAATAATTGAATGGCCAAACGTTTCACGACCATTTGCGTGCTCCCCCACCTGACCCGGTGCCACGATAAAAACCTGTTGCTCAATGGCGCGGGCGCGAACCAGCGCATGCCAGTGAGCTTTTCCGGTAACCTGAGTAAAAGCAGAGGGTAAAACAATGATTTGGGAGCCAGCCTGACGCAATGCTCTGAATAACTCTGGAAAGCGCAGATCATAACATACTGCCATGCCAACCACACCAAAGTCCGTTTCTGTGGTTACCACCTTACTGCCCGGCTGAGTCCACTTTGACTCGCGGTATTCCTTAGTATTATCAGCCACATCAACATCAAACAAATGAATTTTGTCGTAGCGATTGAGAATAGCGCCATCGGGGCCAAAAAGAATAGATGCCGCGGAGAATCGCTCACCGGCATCTACCGGCAGTGTACCGCCGACCAGATAAACCTCGTGCTTTTTCGCTAAGGCAGCCAGCTGTTTCTGCACCTCACCATCCTTGTAAGGTTCAGCCATCGCTAACTGCGCACGGTCACCGGCACCGAAGCAACTAAAGGCTTCAGGCAGCACCACCAGTTGCGGACGTGCGGCAGGAAGTTGTTCCAGCAGTTTAGCAACAATGGCTAAATTATCTTGCGGATCCGGGCGACTGCTCATTTGCAGCGCCGTCAGTTGCACTTGTGTCATCGTCTGCCTCTGAATCGGTTGAGTTCTCTTCCAATTCTGGCAAATCAACCGGGCGGCTGTCACGTTCTATTTCTTCAACCACCGGTTCATCAATAGTACCGGTCACTTGGTAGCGTAAGCGCGAAATCACTTTCGCATCGTGCAGTACTTTGTCGATGAACAGCGCAGCCAGGCCGCTGGGCGGGTTTACCATCCAGGCAAGAATAATCGGTAGGCTGGAAGTGACCTTCGGCGCATAGGTCAGGTTATAATTTAGCTCACCAGTTTTCATATTGGTCCAGCCACGAATATCCATATCTCCTGCGGATCCCAGTAATCTTGCATCTTCGGTGGTCGCAACACCGTTTTCGATCTGAACACTGCCAGTTAGGTCAGTAAAAAACATTCCCTGCGAAAAAATATCACGAAAATCTAAAGTCAGCTTTCGGAGAATACTGTCCAGGCTCAATAACGAAAAAATACGCGCGCCGCCGTCACTCACTTCGGCCAGATAGCCTTTTTCTAAATCCCAGACCACTTCCCCGCTCAGCGAACTCCAGTCTGGTTGATACAAGTGGTCACGCCAGTTTAAGTTAAAGTCAATAACGGCAGCACTGTCTCTTACTGCCGTTTCCAGACCATAGTCACGTAATAAATCACCAAGGTCTCCAGCCTCCAAACGTCCCGAAAGCGCACTTAAAGCCTGCTCGTCTGTGTAGCGCCAATAACCTGTTACAGCCAACTCATCACTACCCTTTTTAAGAGCCATTTTTTCTATACTGAAGCCGTCTTCAAGCGGAGCAAGTACTAACTCAACTTCGCCTAACTCATGCTCGTCAATACGACAACTGCGACAGAAAAAGTTAAGTGCGGGTACTTTCTCGAGCCAATTCCAGTCTGTCTTCTCGGTGGCTTCCGGAAGCTCAACATTGCTGCTTAACGCCAAATAATCCGCTCTTACGGTTATCCCTTGCTGTACAAAGCTTTCCGGAATGGTCGCGCTTAGCACCGCATTCTTAGCATCCACCCGGGCCTGCCAGACTGAGTTTTCTGGCCACACCTGGATATCCGCCTGAGCAAATTTCTGCTGTCCCCACTGTAACTGAGGCGTCTCAATACGAATGGAATCGGGCAACCACCCTTCCCCACTACCACTTTCAGTATCAACGTTCGAATCCCCGGCCAACGCATAAAGTACTGAGTACCACCGTCCGATATCTGCATGCGGAAGCTGTGCGTTTATCGCAAAGCCGTTAACCAGTTCATTCGCAGAGTTCACTTCACCAATATCCAGTCTGGCCATTTGCCAGCCTCCACTGCCCGGCTGCCAGCGACTATCCCAGTTAAGGCGCTGGTCAATACTTGCTCGTAAACGCAGTTCTTCTCCAGTCCCATTGAGCTGAACCGACAGTTGCCAGTTATCTCCAAAATCTTTTTGCAACGGCGCTGGAAGCGATGTCTCAAGACCGGTCAAATCAAACTGAGACTCCAACGCAACGCCGACATCGTCTGCGTTAAAAGTTAACTGGAGATTAGCTTCACCATTTACCGCTCCGTAGAAAAACGGTTTCCACTGTGGATAAGGCAATTGCTTAAATAAGGGTTCGCTTTGCCAGTCCAGAGTTGTATTCACATTCAGTAAGTAATCCGCCCCGTTTAGCTCTCCCGATACTTTCGTTGGTATAGGCATACCGTACCAGTTAAGGCGCAACCCTTCGGTACTAACCTTGCTGTTGTCAATCTTCAGAATACCTTCAGAAACCGTAAAATCTTGTTGTATGGCGTCAATATTAAAAGACAACCCGGCCAACGGAGCATCAACAGCGACATCGACATCTCGCGAGCTATTTAAGGGGATATCCAACTGAAAAGAACCAGAAACCTCTCCGCTCGGGTCAATTTGAATGAGCGTTTCGGTTACGCTGTCCAGCGGAGATTGCTCAAACACCGGTAACAGTGACTCTCCTTTTCCACTAACACCAGCTTGAATCTGCAACCCCTGTGCGGCATCGGCTAAATCCTTAATTTGCGCGTCAACCCGGGTTACCTGCACATCTTCTATATGCCCTGCATCGGTCGACATGAACAAGCTTCTGTTATAAAAGTCGAGCTTTACCGGAGCATCGGCTAGCGGAAGCCAGTCTGGCTGAAACCGGTAGGTTAAATCATCGAACTCCACCCGCGCATTGAAGACACCTTGATTGGTCGCCGCCGGAAACTGAGTGACAGGGCCTCGCCAAAGTAATTCCATGCCACGAGCCCGACCGGATACTAAGGCTGCGGAAAGATAGTCTTTGACTCCCTGACCCATAATTGATGGCAGCAACTTGCGGGCCGTGTCGACAGAAAAGCCCTGTGCGGTAGAAAGCAATAAGTCAATTTGTGGTGTTGTTTCACTGTCGCCGGACAAACCGCCACTGCCGGTAAGCTGAAAGTCGTCTCGCCGAAGTTGGAGCTGCTCTAAATTTACCCGCCAGTTATCAGCTTGTAACAACCAGGAGCCGGACAAATTAAAAGTATCAATATCCCACGCTTGCTTACCGGAAAGACTGTTTCCCGTAAGGCTAACGTTGTCACCTTCTACTTGCCACAAACCGTGATTCGACAAGCTGCTTATACTGACATCAAGGCCATTAAAACCAGGCCAGCGCTCATTTCCGTCTGCCGACAGGTTGTGGCTTTTTACAGACCATTGCTGGCCGGAGACAGGATGCAGGCGATAGCGCACACTGGCCGTCCCCTTTAACCCCAGGCTCATGACCGATTCCGCCGATATCTTAAAAGGCAGCAGAGGTAGTAACCCGGTAACCTCATCAATTGCGATATTATCTACACTGATATCGTGGATCTCATCCAGTTGCTGCCAGGCTATACGCGGTAATTCAAGATGACCTACCGAGGTATTTACTGTCATTGGCATACTGTTGAGTAGCCAGCCATTTTCTTCCGGCCGCAGCACAATTTCTCCCTCGGGTAACTGCAACCAGTTAAGTTCTTCGGAATTATTGTCTAACCAGGTAATACGGTTGTCTCTTAACTTAACTAATCCTTCAAATAATTGACCATTACGAACATCGAGCCAACCCGTAAAGTTTACGTTTGAAGCTTGTACGTCAATGTCGCCCAGTTGCTCTTCAAGCCAGGGACTGATATCAACGTTCTGTGAATTAACATAGAACTGACCATTAAACTCCGACCAGCGATCACCGCGCAAATCAATAATGAAATCCAGGCTATTAGTCGCAAAGTCTTCCATCCGGAATTGGCCAATCCCCTGGTGCTTTTTGCCTTCATTGGTCCAGGACAGTCGGTCAATATCAATTTCTCGCGTTACGCCCCGCAAGTTTGTCAGTAGCAACTCACCATTATTCAGTGAAAACTTCTCTAATTGCTGCAGGAATAAGCGGTTAACGTAGTCTAAATCTAATTTCTCAGCTTCGTTAGCTGCCGAGAATTTGCGTATATCTACCGCTATGCGGGCGTCATTAAGAATAAACTGCTGCGCAATGAGCTGTTGATCCAGTAAAGTTTTCCAGAAATCGAGTACCACATGAACCTTACCAACACGAACTTGCACAGGCGACTGCTCGCGTTCCAGCAAAACTAAATTATCCAGCACAATGGAAGGGCCTTCCCGGGTCCAGGCCATAGATAAGTCACTAATGCTCACGGGTTGCTGGAAACGAGCCTCCAGCTGTTGTTCAAGTGGTTCGGTCAAATCGGGCAGGTATGGCAGGCTGTAACGCAATAAACTCAGGCCGACAGCAACCAGCACCAGCACAATAGCCAGCGTTAGCCAGAGTTTGTTCAAAATCCACGACAGTGTCCGCATGCGCCTTACATCATTACTACGTCGAATTGTTCCTGATTATACAGAGGTTCGGTTTGTATTTTTATTTGACGCGAAACAAACAGCTCAAGTTCAGCCAGCGCATGAGATTCTTCGTTAAGTAAGGCTTCACTTACCTGTGCAGAGGCATAAACAACGAACTTATCGGCTTCATAAGCTTTATGAACCCGGACAATTTCACGCATAATTTCATAACAGACGGTTTCAACCGTCTTCATGCTGCCGCGCCCCAGACAAACCGGACACTCCGAGCACAAAACATGCTCCAGGCTTTCTCTGGTGCGTTTCCGGGTCATTTCCACTAACCCAAGCGAGGTAAAACCATTAATGGTTGTTTTTGCACGGTCTTTGCCTAACGCCTGTTCAAGGCTGTGCAATACCCGCCGCTTATGCTCCTCGTCCTGCATATCAATAAAATCGATAATGATAATGCCGCCAAGGTTCCGTAACCGCAATTGACGTGCTATCGACTGCGTGGCTTCGATATTGGTATTAAATATGGTTTCTTCTAAATTGCGGTGACCAACAAACGCACCTGTGTTGATATCAACCGTAGTCATCGCTTCGGTTTGGTCAATAATCAGTGAGCCACCGGATTTCAAGTCAACCCGACGGTCTAGCGCTCGCTGCATTTCATTTTCGACATCAAATAAGTCAAAAATAGGCCGGTCACCGGTGTAATACTCAAGAACTTTGGTTAGTTCGGGAATAAAGTCCTGAGTAAATACTTTGAGCGTGTCAAAGGTGACTTTGGAATCAACCCTAATACGTTCGATTTCTTCGCCGACAAAGTCACGTAGTACACGACAGGAAAGATTCAGGTCTTCGTACAGCATGCCGACTTTGCGTTGAGATTTTTTCCGCGCCTTTATTTTCTCCCACAACCGGAAAAGAAAGTCAGCATCGCCCCGCAGCGATTGATCTGAAGCACCTTCTGCTGCCGTGCGAACAATGAATTTTCCGTCGCTTTTACTGACCTCTTCTGCCAACTGCCGCAAACGTTCGCGCTCCTCGCCTTCTTCAATGCGCTGAGAGACGCCTACATGGTCGCTCTTCGGCATAAACACCAGGTACCGCGACGGTAGGGTGATGTCAGTGGTTAAACGCGCCCCCTTGGTTCCCAGAGGGTCTTTAACCACTTGCACCATAATATGCTGTCCCTGATGCACCAATTCGGTAATGCTTTGTTGTGGCTTTTCGTCAGGCCGCGGTAAATCATCACCATCCACCTGAACGACAATGTCCGAGGCATGTAAAAACGCCGCCTTGTCGAGGCCAATATCAATAAACGCCGCCTGCATTCCCGGCAACACCCGCGATACCTTTCCCATGTATATATTGCCAACTAAGCCACGCTTTGCCTGACGCTCAATGTGGACTTCCTGCAGGATGCCATTTTCAACAAGCACTACACGAGTCTCTGTGGGGGTCACATTCATTAGGACTTCAACGCTCATCGACTTCACCTGTCATTTCAAACATCCGCAACAACTGTTCAGTTTCATATAAAGGTAAGCCAACAACAGCAAAGTAGCTACCCTCAATACGTTTTACAAATTTCCCGCCATAGCCCTGAATACCATAGCCAGCCGCTTTATCATGAGGTTCACCGGTTGCCCAGTAAGCATCTATTTCTCCCTGACTCAGTGCGGCAAACTCCACCTGCGTTGTTACTAAAGCCGTTTCGCGGGCAACCACTTTGTGACCATTCCATTGGCAAACACTAACTGATGTCAGAACCTGATGTGTCTGACCGGAAAGCTGCTTCATCATTTGACTGAAATGTTCATAACTCTCTGGTTTTTCCAGCACTTGCCCCTTAAAGCTTATCAGGGTATCAGAACCAATAACCAAGCAGGGAGTTTGTTGGCGTTGTGCCACAGTCTGAGCTTTTTCTTCCGCCAGGCGAGTCACATAGTCACCAGCATTCTCATTAGCCCCTCGTAGCTCCTCTATTTCCGGAACTTCGCAATCAAAGGGTCTATGCAATAGCGTTAGCAGCTCTCGCCGACGGGGAGAAGAAGAAGCGAGCAACAAGCGCATTACACCACTCCGAATTGACGACGAACTTTTCGCAGTAAGGGAAATACCCATAACCAAAAAACAGCTGAAGTGAGTACTGGCCAGAAGTAAGAGAAGGTAAATTCAGCGTCGTGCAAAAACACATTAGCTTCAAACACAACAAAGCGCTTAATAAAAATCAGCACGGCAATAACCAATGCTTGCTGTATTAAAGCAAAATTGCGAATACGCTGAAAATGACGTGCCGCAAAATAAGTGACAACGACCATACCTAAAGCATGAACACCGACAATAGAACCCAGTAATATATCGCTCAGCACGCCCAGCACTAAAGCGGTTCCCATATTTACCCGGTGCGGCAAGGCTATTATCCAGTACAGCATAACCAAAGTTGGCCAGTCAGGCCGAAAGGTATCGAACGCGGCGGGCATTGGCATAACCATAAGAGTCAGCGCAATGATGTAGGTGATCAACAACGTAATGAAGCCGGGTTTTATCACGATCATTCCTCGTCCTCATCAAAAATAGGTTGCTGCTCGCCGTCGCTTGGCCACAACAATAGAACATTACGAACGCGGTCAAGCGCACTGACGGGATCCGCTATCACTTTAGCAAAAGGGAGAGATTCATCTCTGACAATCTGTCGAATTGTTGCCACCGGATACCCCTCAGGAAATATGCCCCCTAACCCCGAAGACATTAGGAGATCCCCTTCTTTTAGCTCAGTGCTGTGAGGAATAAACATCAACTCCAGCCGTCCGATATCGCCGGTTCCCTGCGCCAGTACACGAATATCATTGCGCTCTGAACGCAAAGATATCGCATGACTCTGGTCTGAGAGTAGCAATACACGAGCGGTATTACCGCCTACATCCTGCACTTGTCCAATAATGCCATTGCTGTCTAGTACGGGCTGGCCTTCATACACTCCGCTCAGCGTGCCTTTATTAATAACCAGTTGCTGGGAAAACGGCTCTGAGGCAACGGCGATGACCTCGGCAACCATACGCCGGACTGAGTCGCGGGCGTCTGAACCAAGAAGTTCCCGTAGCCGTTTATTCTCGTTCTGAAGAAAGCGAAGTTGCTGTTGCTCACCCTGTAATTCCAGAATAGCCCGCTTTAGCCGCTTATTTTCATCGCTTAACTGCGACGTGGTTTTTAATGATTCGGAGACACCGTCCAGCAGCTGTTCTGGCAAAATAGCCAAATACTGAACCGGAGCCACCAGAGAATTCAAAAATAACCGAACCGGCTTCATTGCCTGAAGCCGGTGGTCAATAAAGATCAGCAGAAACGAACAGGCTAGTGCGAGCACTAGCCTGGAGAGTAAGGATGGACCGCGGGCAAACAGCGTCTTCATGAATTACTCATAACTGAATAAATCACCACCATGCATATCAATCATTTCCAGAGCTTTACCGCCGCCTCGTGCAACACAAGTTAGCGGATCATCAGCAATAATAACCGGAATGCCTGTTTCTTCCAGAAGCAAACGGTCGATGTCTTTCAGTAACGCACCACCACCAGTTAACACCATGCCGCGCTCGGAGATGTCCGATGCAAGCTCTGGCGGAGACTGCTCCAGCGCAACCATAACTGCACTGACAATACCCATTAAAGGTTCCTGCAAAGCTTCCAGAATTTCATTACTGTTAAGAGTAAATGAACGCGGAACACCTTCAGCAAGGTTGCGTCCACGAACTTCTATTTCTTTCAGTTCTTCGCCCGGGAATGCAGAACCAATTTCGTGCTTGATACGTTCAGCAGTTGCATCACCAATAAGTGCACCGAAGTTACGGCGAACATAGTTAATAATGGCTTCGTCAAATTTATCACCACCAATACGAACCGATGATGAATAAACCACACCATTTAATGAAATAATGGCAACTTCCGTTGTACCACCACCAATATCAACCACCATCGAACCCGTAGCTTCAGACACTGGTAAGCCAGCACCGATAGCAGCGGCCATTGGCTCATCAATTAAGTAGACCTCACGCGCACCGGCACCCAGTGCAGATTCGCGAATAGCACGACGTTCTACTTGAGTTGATCCGCATGGAACACATACCAGAACACGAGGGCTAGGTCGGAAATAGTGGCTGTCGTGCACTTGTTTAATGAAAAACTGGAGCATTTTCTCGCACACATAGAAGTCTGCAATAACACCGTCTTTCATAGGACGAATGGCACGAATGTTTCCTGGTGTACGACCCAGCATTTGTTTTGCTGCTGCACCAACGGCGGCGATAGATTTTGGCCCGCCTGAGCGTTCCTGACGAATGGCAACAACGGACGGCTCGTTCAGAACGATACCCTCATCTTTGACGTAGATAAGCGTATTCGCTGTTCCCAGGTCAATAGAAAGGTCGTTTGAAAAAAGGCCGCGAATTTTTTTAAACATGAAGCGGTATATCCCTACTTATAAGCTAACAGAGTGACAGCAAAGAGCTCAGCAAGTACTTACTGAGCTCTTACAACACGGAATCCAATGTAGTTGGAGTTAAAATCTGACGGAAGTTCCATTCTAGTCGAAACTCGAGCCAAACTTGGCGTAAAGTTCCAGGCTCCGCCCTTAACTACAACACCCTCATCGGTTTCAGCCCACTCCCAGACATTACCGACAGTATCGTATAATCCCCAGGGGTTACGATGAAAACTAGCTACCGGAGCTGGACGTGTATTTGACCAATCTGTTCCACAGTTACGGCAGTTTGCTTTACCATAACCAACATCATTTCCCCACCAGAAATCGGTTTCCGACCCGGCGCGTGCAGCGTATTCCCATTCCGCTTCAGTGGGAATGCTGTATTTAAAACCACTTTTTTGAGTTAACCACTCAGCATAAGCCTGTGCGTCGTTATAACTGACGCAAACAACGGGAGAACTCTCAGACTGTTTGAATCCTGGATTTTTCCAGCTCAGCTTTTCATTAAACTGAGGGCGACCATTACTTAGGCTTGCGCAAGTACCGTTTTTCTCTGCCTCTGTGACATAAGCGGTATCTTCTACAAAGTTGCCAAACTGCTCAACCGTAATTTCAGTATCAGAAATACCCAATGCGGTTGGAATTTCACGCGTCTCTGCCGGACGTTCGTTTGGTAAACCATTGCCGACCAGGTCACCCATTTTAAATTTACCCGCAGGAACGACAACCAATTCAGGACCACGAACATCGCGATATAGAATATCCTGAATTTTTTCGCCGCGAGTAAAAGAGTAATCCGACTTCTCTAATTCAGCCCGAATAGCGGTAGCGTCTTTTAGTAAGGTTTTCTCCGCATAGGCAGAGTAACCATACTTAAGAATTTCAATCTGATGTTCACCACCCGGGAGCATAACCTCCAGCGGGGTAGAACCATAGCTAACACCATCGATAACAACTTCATCGTCATACACGTTAGAGCGTATGGTTAACGGGTGCATGACGGAGCTATCAACCGTTTCCTCATCACCCGCTTGCAGCTCCCCCGGCCGTTGCTCCGACGCACAATAGCGCATGTCAACGTTCAATAACGTACAAGCCTGGCTTTGAGGTAACTGTCCACGCAGTTCAACCGCCAATTTAACCCCATAGTTACCCGCGCCACTAAAACCGTTACTAATTGTTTTAGAGCCCAGAATTTGTACATTCGGGCTGGCTTTTTCAATGTTTTCACGAGCGAGTGAGGCCTCACTTAAACCATCCAAAATGGTATTAAGGTACTGCTTAGACGCTTTTTGTTTAGCCATGAGTTTGCCGCGATTTTCACACTGTCCCAGTGTTTCCTGGCGGTCACAGCTAATTGACTGACTCACTTCGAGTTCGCCAGTACGATTAAATTCATTTTCTAAGCGATCGACACGAGCTAAATTACGTTGCTCTTTTAGCGTCTCAATTTCATTAATCAGGCTGTGTTTGCTCACACGCGCTTCTTCTACTTCGCGCGCTTTCTCATTAACCAGGCTCACTTGCTGCTTAATGTCTGCTTTATTCTGTTGGTGAGCCATAACGGCTTGCTTGTACGCTTCTTGAGCGCCAGCAATATCAATTGTCGGATCTTCCACCAAACGTTGGTAGCGGTCATTCATTTCCGCCAATGCTGATTCGCGTTTCGTTTCCAGTTCGCTGTTGCGCTCACGCAAGTTTTGTAGCTTTTCCCGCAGGTCCCGCTCTTCTTGCTGAAGCGTGTTTACGGTGCCAGAAAAGTTTTCAAAATCGCTCTCTAGAGTCGAAATTTGGTTAGCAATTTCTTCGACAGTCATCTCCTGCTGAGCAAGAGCCGTCGAGGCGAATGTCAATGTAGAGGCCATTACCAGGGCCAGTCGAGCCAATCGCATCATGTTTCCATTCCAAGCTTGAAAAAATAACAAAGCGGCGTAAAAGCCAAAGCTGTAGTCGCACTATCGTTATTGTAATAATTATGAACGTTCGTCAACGTCCGCATTTTTCGTTTAAACTCTGCTTTATGCTATTTGCTTGTTAACAAAAGAGCAAGAGGCATTGTCATCGAATTGTCGATTAATCGTTATAATTCGTTCTACCAACCCACTTCCTGCCAGTAAATTTGCCGGTCGCGGCCCCGGTAAATACCGAATGTACCTTCGGCCATGGGGTTATCTTGGTAGTTACTGTCGCCGTCCCAATCGTATTGCAAAAATGAAGGAACAGTCAGCTCGAAAGTAAATTCGGCTGCAGAACCATAAGCTTGCCAGCGCAACAGGTCTTCCATTGGACTATATGCTTCCTGCAATTCACCTTCAGCCAAACTGACCGAGTCCGGCGTATCTGACAGCTCAATAGATTCAGTGTCTAAGCTTATAACCGGATCCTTTGTAGGATCGATAGCCGATAGGACATCGAGTTTGGATACTGAGACAGTAAAGCAGTTATCATTAGTATTTATGACGAAATTATCACCATTCCAAAACTGGGCTCGACCAGACAGCGGAAGATCATCAACTTCGGCGCCAAAGATATTATCTAAAACAAAGCGCCCGTAAAGTAACTTTACACTATCATACAGTTTGAATGCTGGTGCCTGGGCAGCCGCCGGAAGATTAGACTCTGTTATTATCGAATAATAATTGTCGCCTTCGCTATCATTAAACTGAATTCCCAATTTATAGTCTTCATAAGGGCCTTCTTCTGCAATGTTTCGGCGGTAAGTAACAGACGGAGCTGGCAACTTGAACGTAGCCGTTCCCGCGCTATCTTCATTCTGCCCCCATTCAAGTTCAACGTCTGTTGCAAACAGTTGGCCTGGGTTCAACGGTTCAGGACTACCATTTGCGCCATTAAACGGATAAAACTCCAATTCACCCTCAACAACGTCTGTCGGATAATTCTTAGTCGTTTCACCATTTTTATTTACCGCTGTTAAGGCAAAGCTTGGTCCTAATAGCTGCGCCTCCCCGATATAATAAAATTCGTCGCCCTGGCCTGCATTATTCCGGTTACAGACACCGCTGAAACCACCGAAAGTTTCCATTTGAAATTCGTAAGGAATAAACCTTCCTATCTCACTCTCGGTTGTCAACATAACTGGAGAACCGTGGTAGCCAGGCAAATAATTCTGGCTTCCTATATATGCAGTTACCCGAGTTGAACCGACTTCAGTATAAGTCAGCCCCGAATTTGTAAAGATTCCGGCTCCATCTTTAGTAAACCCATCAGCATTCGTTATTTCACCGTTATAAGATTCTACCGCCTCAGTCTGAGCCATAAGCTGTAATGTTTCAGGATTGGCTTCGTTACCAAAGTTTGGTGTTACATCACCTTCATCATTAATCGCGGCAAGCCGCGCGGTGAAAACGTCTCCGGCTTTGGCTAAGATAGTTCCCTCGTAATTGCTTGAGGCATCCTGACTGGCTTCCACATCAATACTTGCAGGCCGCCAAACAAAAGCTTCTGACGTCCCTCTTAGTGTTTTCCCGTTAGGTAAAGTCGCTTGCGCTGTTAAATTGATAGCACCAGCGTCTTTATAGTTGATTTCCAGAGGCGCTTTTCCGTCAGTAAAGCTAACACTGATGTTACTGGTGTTATTTTCTGTCACCTCGATTTCATTAACAGACGCCCCCATCAAACATTGGTCAGGGTCAACACAGTTCATACTCATAGATACCGAGTTCAAAGGCTGCGTCACAGCCTGGCAAGCCAGTGTCTGACTGTTCGTTTCCACTGCGCGCAATTGTAGGTTGCTAAAAGGCACGGCTGACACCTGTGACGGAATATCAGTGTCCTCAAAGTTATCCCCACTAGTGAAAATGAATCCGGTATCACTAAACTCAATATTACAGCTCTCCGACAAGTTGCCATTAACTAAACAGCGTATCGGGTTCTGCGGGAGCGGTAAGGTTCCTGTAGTTTCAACAGCTAGAGGATAAATGCCGGCATTAGTCTGCTCCAGGCTTGTACTACCCACAGGAGAAGCCGAAACAGGGTTCGTTGACCAGTCGCCAGCCGTAGAATTTAGCTGAACGGTGCTACTCCCCTCATACAGTTCAGAGCAGTTGGCATTGGCACAGGCGGTAACCTCAATATCAGCAGCCGCGCAGGTCAATGCCGGGCTGTTATAGGACAGCTGGTAATGATGCACTGGCGACACGGGTGGAGCCGTATCAGAAGCTCTGCAAAAATTACCACCGGCAATGGGTTCTACAGGCGCCTGATAATTCACCTCGGGGTCAAAAAAGCCGAAGTTACCTGTAGCAAAGCTTCTCCCGCCAACACTCACTCCGCCGGTTACCTCTGATGTCTGCCAAAAGAAGAAACTACGCTCAAAAAGAAAATTACCAGCAACGTATATGTACCCGTTAAACTGCACATCCTGCTCTAACGTCAAATCACCCGTTACAATCAGCATCATTTCATTAGCATTACCGCCAACATTAATACGACGCCCCGATTGAATAGTCACATCGCCATCAATATAGACACGTGAGGTTTGCCCATTGGTTGTGTAATTAAAGCCAGTGTTACCGAAGTTTCCGGTACGTAAGTAATCAATTGGCTGCAACTGCGCGGGAAGCTGCGTATTGTAGGAGCGATCAGGTAAATCAAAAGGTTTGGGAACGTTATTAGGCACTTCAAAAGCAACAGGCCAGACATCTTCACAAAGTGGCCGTTGATCATTGCAAGGTCGCGTAATGCTTTTTAATGTTGTCACGTCACTTTGGGTGAGAACCTTGTCATCAATAAAAACCTCATCAATTTCGCCGTAGAAACTGTTTTCCCCGGTTCCTTGTCCGCCAATATACAAACGGGGGGCAACAGCGTTCAAATTAGATGACCCATTAAATGAGGTTTGATCTGCCTGTTGCCCGTCAATATACAGAGTTAAACGACGTGCATTACGGTCATAGGAAGCCGCCAAATGATGCCAGTTATCGTCCAGCAAATTTGTTTGCCCTTGTCGCGTGTTACCTGCCTCGACATTAACAATTTCGCCGTTATTTCGGCGTATTTCAAAATAGAGTCCGCCACCATCGCGGGTGTCCTGCCGGTAAACTTCGAAACGTCCGGAAGCCCCCTCAGTAGGTCCGTTACCTATCACTAAAAGACTCTGGTAACGATCCGACTGATTTTGCCCAGTAGCACTGCCTTTAAACCAAAACGCAACACTTACAGATTCAGCATTAGCAATTGACTGAGCGTTATCTACGCGCACTGCGTTATCACCATTAAATTTGCCATAACGGCAGGTGCCTGGGCTGCCTGCGATTGCCGGATTAAACCCTGAAGTATTTGCACCTCTTAATGCTTGCCCGTGCAGCCCGTTGCCGGAAATATCCAGAACCTCACCAAACTGCCCTCTCCACTCGACTTGATCAAAAGCCCAGTAACCAAGCCCGTCTAACGGCTGGTCGGGCGGTTCACTCCCGCAAGGCCCTTCGTTGTTGTTGATGTCACAGGTTTCTCCCTGAACATTACTTTCGTCAATAATCTGCGGGGCATTCACATAGCCTGTTACCGTGCTTGAGTTAGGAATGGTGACCCTGTCAGTAGCGTTAATATTTCCATCAACAATATTCGCTCCATCCAGCGTTACGCTACCATCTGCATCAATATCACCATTTACATCGGAGCCGTATCTAAGTGTTACGTCGTCGCCGGCAATAATATTGCCATTAACGGTGTTTTCGCCCTCTAACACAACGCGACCGTTACTGGTGATCGCCCCCTCTACGTCTGAACGAAAACGTAAAATGGTATCACCGCCACTGAAAATAGCACCGGAGACATCGTTTTGTCCTTCGAGTACGACATTCCCGTTTGTAGCGTTAAGGTTGCCATTTACCTCAGTTAAGAAGCGCACAATGACATTATCTCTGGCATCAACATTACCCGTAATACTGTTTTCACCCTGTAAAATAACGCTGCCGCTGGTCGAGCGGATGGAGCCATCAATATTTGTTCGAAACCCCACTGATACGTCGTTTGCCGCAACTAAAGAACCGGAAAAAATGTTTTCATTGGCTAGGGTAATGTTTTGCTGACTACTAATATTCGCGTTAATAACGCTTTGAAAGCCGCCGTTATATGAACCCGTAGTAGTGATTGTTAACTGCTGAGCGCCGCCATTCTCGTTAATGCGCATTTCAGAACCAAGATTAAAATTACCATCTACATTGATCACAACCGAATTATTGCCAGAAATTTGAATTCGGTCGCGGAAATTCAGATTTAACCCGTTAGGACAGGTATAGGTATTACCAGATTTAGAACACCCGGGGAGATTATTATTGGGCAGATTGTAATTGTCAGCCAGAGCGGGAAGAGACGCAAAGGCGGTTACAGAGATTATGATTAACTTAAGTGCTTTGAACAGGCTCATTAATTCTTCACTCGTGTTTCAATTTGCAGTTGGCGTGACGCTCGTTGTGCCCCTGCTTCACAGACCGCCTTAGAAGTTATAACCAAGTGAGTAAATGAGACTCCCAGCTCAACCGGTTCTTCATCGCAGTCAGAGCTAGTTGTTGTTTCGCCATCAAAGCTAAGAATTGCACAACCACAACTAATATTTACATGACATTGTTGAAGCCCAGGGGATTCATAACTGAAAGGTTCATCCTCGGGAGTAGCAATGACGCTGCAATTGGTTTCAGGCTCATCGCCCAACGAATAAACCGTCATCATCGCTTGCTCTAAACCTGACTGCGCAGCTAGATAACTGCGTGTCCCCAGCACTTCTATTACGACACTCTCAGAGGAGGTTCTTAATAAACTCGCCAATGCGGCAACTAAACCACCGAGCACAACAATAACAAACACCGCTATAACCAGTGTGCTTCCTCGCTGCTTATTAACTGATTTTAATGAGCTGTTATGGCGCATTGGGTATGTGCACCTCGCGATAATAGAAAACTTGCTCGTCAGCATTTTCGCCAAACTGAAGTTGGATGGTTACAATGTTATTGCTTTGCTGATTATTGGTGGTTACGTCAAAGGGATTATCAGAGCTAACGCCAGTCGCAATCAAGGCAGAATTTTCTATATCCCCTTCCCAATTGCGCTCTTCACGAGATAGCTCGTCACCAAACAAACAGAACCTCACTGGTTTAGCACCAATATAGGCTCGTTTTAAAGGAGATTCTTTCGCAAAACGAACCTCTTCATTAAATGTTAATTCAAATTCAATATTATTTATTTTCTCATAACTTTGAATATCAGCACGACGCCCAGAATCTGCGTAAATAAAATTAGGCCGAGTAGCATATATAAAGACTCGTTCATTTCCATTAACCTCAGTACTAAGGCTGTCAGCAAAGGTCACCAACGTCATTTCACTACCTGAGTATGGGGAAATAGGTGCATTGTAATACGTTCCAGCAACTACAATAGGAACAAACTCGATACACTGACCACTCTCACGTACGCTGTTAGGCACGGCACCACGAATTTCCCGCGTCACTCGTTCAATAGCAAAGCGGCTTTTCTCAATCGTTTGCAAACGTTCTGCACCAGTAGAAAACATTTGCGCACCAATACCCACAAACTGGAAGCTAAAACCAGCGATAATCGCCAGCAATACAATGACGATAATCAGTTCGACTAAAGTAAAACCTCGCTGCGCATTCATTACCAATTTCCTTTTATGGTGCTGAATTCGATACTTTCGCCTTGAGGTGTTGTGACAATGACTGTGATTCTTTTCAGCTTATCCTTTTCTTTATATGTAACACGCACTGACGCTTCAAAGCCATTGTAGCGATTCGGAGATGAACCGCTAAGTTCTGCACCATCGAGCCTTAAGTCATGATAGTCGTCTACGTCGTCAAACTGCTTTCTCTGACTCTCTCCGTTATCAGGCCCTAAATTAATAGGAAGAGTACACTCTACTTTTTCGTCATTTGCATCATATTCACCACAGCGCACATACTGATTACCTACATTAGAGTTTTCATCAAAACGCCGGGCCATTATTTCGTTCATTACACTTTGCCCGGCTTCTGCTGCTCTTACCTGCTGCCAGGGCTCTACGCTTTGTCGAAAAAGCAGGCCCAGACCAGACGTCACCACAAGTGTGACAATAGCAATAACCACAATTCCGGCAATCAGTTCAATAAGCGTAAAGCCCTTAGAGAAGTTATTGCGCATTAATAAAGCCCTCTTTATTAATGCTAATGACCCGGTCTATACCAGAGCTTTCCTTAAGGGTAATAGTGCAACCACCTTCACAGTCTTGAGTTGGTTGACCTAAGCCATTGAAACCTATTGTAAAATCCGCAGGTGAAAACTCTATGTCGCTATTACTTATTTGCAGGTTGTTCTCGTTATTATAAGGAGGCATACCCAATGTTGTTTGGGTTACCTGCAACTCAAGCGGTTTATCGGTGTTTTGCATCGCTTGTTGCTGAATGCTGCGCAAAATACTCATTGCCTTTTGTCGTACAACTTGGCTTTGTGTACCGGAGTTATCAAAGAAGACAGGACCAGCAGATACGGCAAGAATACCGATGATCACCAGTATGATGATGAGTTCTATGAGGGTGAAGCCTTTGGACTTCATAGCTGGCCTTAATTATGAAAGCCCGCAGAAGGTCCTGCGGGCTTCAAGTGCTTTAGCAACCGTCGTCAATTTTTTCGTACTCTGGTTTTGAACCAGCTGAAGTCGGTTCAGAGTAACGTACGAAACATCCTGAAGTGGCATCCGCTTCTGGTACACCTTGTCCCACTGCATAAATTAGCGTCGAACTTACTTCTTCCGCATCAGTACCGGTCTCATAGACAACCCCAAAGTCGCCTGCATTTATATCAAGTAGACCGTCAATCTCTACAGCATCTGGGTACCCGTAGGCTACGGCGATGTCCGTTCCGTTATTGGAAACTGTAGGAGAATTTGTGGCATCCGTAGTTTGAGACTCATCAGTGCCTTGAACCTTTGCTTTTGCATTGATTAAAGTCGACGCGCTTTGCATTGAAGCTCGCACCCCATCAAGTGTTCCCGACCGAGCATCACCCGCAAAATTAATAAACTGAGGCGCAGCCGTTACTGCTAAAATCCCCAAAACTACAATAACGATGATCAGTTCGATCAGGGTAAAACCTTTTTGATTGCGCATAATTAAAACTCTCAATTGTTGTAAAAAAACTTACTGGTTGTTGCTGTGAATACTCACGCCGCCGTTGCGTGGATTATAAACGAAAGCATTGCCCACTGTCAGATAATCATCACCCGACGGAGCTTCTGTTTCATTTTTTATGGTGTTCGCTAAATAGTAAACACACATATCGTTACCTGCTGCGCTATCTTGTGTCACGTAAGTAAAATAGCGTGTTTCGTTCAGGTTATTAAAATTGGTTGTGACCGTTGGTGCGCCCTGCAAAATAGACTGCATAACACTGACGCAGTCTGTTGCAGCTAAGTTTTCGTCGTGCGCATTTGCATTGTCACCACTCACCGGATACCCCCTGCTGCCGTCTACGTAAAGCTGAATTTGGTCCATAGACACCTCAGCCCCGGCTCCCGTGCCACTGGCCCCTTTCGGACGACCGCTCAGTTCCCATTCGCCGCGAACAATGCCAACCGCACTGGCAAAACCACCGGCAACACCTTCAAGGGCCGCGTCTTCGGCATCCGATGATACATCGGTGAAGCGCGGAATAGCGGCGGCTGCCAACAAGCCGAGAATGACCACGACAATAATCAGCTCGATGATGGTAAAACCCTGCTGTCTTTTACTCATTTTAGCTCTCATACTAAAACTCCAATAGAATCCATTTTATTACATTTCCTTAACACTTAACACCGGGTTCCCGGGTTATTTCCGAACAACCTGACCCCGGTCACTTTTATAGGAAAACCAAGGTTTTTGGTTAATTCTGTAATGACAATTCCCGTTCTCTAATTCCGTATCTAAAGCGCTGCCCGGCACGTTACTGCCCAGATGCTGCCACAACTGTAAACACCCCGGCTCAACCGACGGCCACCCTTGCTCATTCATTACTACATTCGTTTGCTGCGCTTTATTTTCATAAAGCAAAGCAACTTCTTTTGGCTTACCGCGTCGCATCCACTCGGTTCTGGCCAGCCAAAGCGAGTCAATAAAACGCGAAACCGCAATATCTAACTCGGTCTGTCGCCATTTTTGCGGCTCATCAACCAAAACCATTCTGGCCGCCACTGCAGCCAATACCAACAACAGCAAAACCACCAGAATATTCTGCAGCCGCTGAATACCCTTGCGCTCATCCGTTGCGGCTCTGGTCATTATCTTCCCTGATACGCGCTCATCATGTCCCACATTGGGGTAAAGATGCCCAGCGCGAGAATCAATACCATAACGGCCACAACGGCTATCATTAATGGCTCAATACGAGCGGTTAAGGTTTTGAGATCGTAGTCGGTTTCACGCTCGTAATATTCCGCGACTTCTAACAACAAAACATCAACCCGGCCGGTTTCTTCACCCACCGATATCATTTGCAAAATTAATGGCGTAAACAGGCCTGACTGACGGGCAACTCGCGACAAGTTTTCCCCTCGTTCAATGCCGCGGCGCATTTCAATAATGCGTTTTTCCATCCAGGCATTATCCACCGCTTCAGCAACTAAGGATAAAGCCTGTGTCAGCGGAACGCCGGCACCTATCATGACCGAAAAACTGCGGGCAAAACGACCTAACATGGAACGCATTAAAATGGAGCCAATAATGGGTACTTTTAACTTCAGACTGTCCCATTTCAGCCTTCCGTTGTCGGTCGCTATGTAATACCTGAGGCCGAAAAAAGTACCAAGCATTGCAAGCAACAACACATGCCAAAAGGCGACGAAGAATTCAGACGAGCCCAACAGGGCACGGGTTGCCCATGGCAGTTCAACATTAAACCGACTGAACATAGAAGCGAACGTTGGGATCACAAAAATGTTCAGTACAAACATGGCAATAACAAGCGCAATAAGAACAAAGCTCGGGTAGCGGGTGGCGGCTTTTATCCGCTTTCTGGTGTCTTGCTCTTTCTCTAGATAAACCGCCAGCTGTTGAAAGGACTCTTCCAACTGCCCGGTATTTTCGCCCACATGCACAATAGCAATAACCAGTCGCGGGAAAACGCCCCGGTGATTTGCCATGGCTGACGACAAGTTTCGTCCCCGCTCCAGTTGCTCATGCACATCCTGCAAAGTCTTACGTAAGCGCTTGTTCTGGGTGGTATCTGACAGCCCTTCAATAGCCCGCAGCATAGGAATGCCAGCTTGCGTCAGCGAATACATTTGTCGACAGAATATAATCAACTCGTCCAGTGACACTTTTTGCCGAAACGCAGACTTTAAACTTTCCCCAAAGCCACTATTCAAGAAGGAAAAGCTCTGACTTTTTACAGAATTAATCGATAACGGTACCAAGCCGCGACGCATCAGTACATCGGCAGCATTGCGCTCATCACTCGCATCCAGTGAACCTTGCTGCAGTTGCCCTGCTTTGTCCCGTGCACGATACCGAAACTGCATCAGATACTGTCCTCAACACTTTCAGCCAGAAACAAGACTTCGTCGACGCTGGTAATACCTTCACGGGCATAATCCAGTGCAACCGTGGCCATAGACTGATAACCCGGATGCGCTTTCGCAGCTATTGCAAACTCTCGCGTATTACCATCACGCAAGGCATCCATCATTGGCGTATTCATTTCCAGCAGTTCAAACACACCTATGCGCCCACGGTAGCCGGTATGGTTGCATGTCTGGCAACCAACTCCGCGTTTAAAAGAATAGCCCGAGCTACCCTCACGTAAATGCTCCAGCCACTGACTTTCGGCTTCATCCGGCTGGTAACTCTCTGCACATTTATCGCATACCCGGCGCACCAAACGCTGAGCTAATATGCCTCGCAACGCAGCAGCGACCAAATACGGCGGTGCGCCCATGTCAATTAGACGCATGGCACTGGTAATGGCATCGTTGGTATGCAGTGTGGATAAAACTAAATGACCGGTAATAGAGCCGCGCAAACCAATTTCAACCGTTTCGTGGTCGCGCATCTCACCGACCATAATAATGTCCGGATCCTGACGTAAAGTGGTGCGCAGAACCCGCGAGAAATCCAGCCCAATTTTACTGTTCACCTGCACTTGCGAAATACGCGGCAAGCGGTACTCAACCGGGTCTTCAACCGTAATCACCTTTTTGCCTTCGGTATTCAGCTCACTAAGTGCACCATAAAGCGTTGTGGTTTTACCCGAACCGGTAGGCCCGGTTACCAGCAACATGCCATGCGGACGTTTAATTAAAGCCCGTATACGCTTAACAATAGCAGCAGGCATACCGGTTTGTTCCAGCGACAACAGCCCGGCAGATTGGTCCAGCAGACGCAACACGCAGGACTCGCCGTATTGCACCGGCATGGTTGATACCCGCACGTCGATACTGTGTTTGCGAATTTTAATATTAAACCGGCCGTCCTGCGGCAGGCGTCGTTCAGAAATATCCAGCCCGGCCATAAGCTTCAGACGTAACACCAGCGCATTGGCAATGTTGGTTTCTTCCAGCACATTTTCCTGCAATACACCGTCCACACGTTGGCGAATCCGTAATTTACGGTCGTCCGGCTCTATGTGAATATCCGAGGCTCGAACTTGCACCGCATCCTCAAAAATGGACTGCAGTAATTTAGCCACCGTGGCTTCATCAGTATCGTCATCGAGGCTTAACTGCCCCAGCTCAAACTCACTGGTATCTTCGTATTCGTCCTGCAACTGACTGGCGAAGGTTTCAATTTCTTTGGTGCGTCGATAGAGGTTATCAAAGGCCTGCATCAACTCGCCTTCGGGAACCACGGCAAGTTCAACCTGGCGCGGAGCCAATAATTGATTAATGGCGTCAATTGAGGACAGGTCAGCCGGGTCACTCATACCCACTAATGCCTGCTCTTCGCTGGCTTCTATAACCAATGCCCGATGTCGACGCGCCTGAACTTCGGGTAGCAATTTAAAGGCTTCAGCCGGAATTTTACGTTCAGAAATACTGATAAGCGGCAGTTTAAGTTGCTGCGCCAGGAATTCGAGTAACTGCTGTTCGGAAATATAGCCAAGATCGGTTAACGTCGCGCCCAGCTTACGTCCGCTAATACGCTGCTGCTCTAGTGCTTTTTGCAGCTGCTCTTCACTGATGATTTGCTCGTGAACAAGCAAATCGCCTAGTCGCATTTTAAGACGAGGACGCTTCATTGCTCACCTGCTTCAGTTACCTGTAAAGACGTAATTTGCTGCTCAATAAAATCCAGGGTCGGCTGATGTTTTATCCGTTTAAACGCTTCCTGATATGAGGCAACAGCGGTTTCCGGCGAGAACTCTTGTTGCGCAACGGCTTTACCTAAATACCAGCGGCCTTGTTCCGGTTCAGACTCGACAAGGCGCTGATATGCGTCAGCAGCTGCCTTGTAGTCGCCCTGTGCCTGGGCTAATAACGCTTGTTTCTGAACATACTGTGGATAGGCACCTGCGTCCGGCGTCGCTTGCTTCAACAAACTTAGTGCCGCAGCAGGTCGCGCTTCTTTCTCCAGGATTCGCGCACTTAGCAGACGAAACTCAAAGTCATTTGGGTTCAGTTTAAAACCGGCTTCTAGCGTTGTTAATGCCTGCGATACCTTATTCCGGCCAAACTGCAAAGCCGCCAGCTTTTTTCTGACTTCTTTATTTTCAGGAGTGACAGCAAGCGCCTTACGCCAATGGTCTTCCGCCGCAGTTAAACGACCCTGTTGCTGAGCTTTTTGTGCCTTCTCAATATGTTGTGCGGAAATTTCTGCTGGCGAGAGCTGCACGGGTTGCTTGCTAAATTCACCGCCTTTTTGCGTCTCGTTTTCGGTGTCTTCAGCGTTAACAACAGGCTCTTCTGGCATGGACTCTGCTTTTTCGGCCTTTTCCGGTTCCGTTTCCGGAATCACAACCGAAGCCAAGTCTTGTGATACTATCTCACTAGATTGCCGTGAATCACTTTCAGAGCGAGGGGTGCGCTCAGCTGGCACTTCTATCACTGCAGTATCAATGAATGGCTCGACCCGCTCTTGCAGTTTTGGCATTTCAGCCGGCTCGCTCTCCGTTACCGTCATTGTGTTTTCTGAACGCGACTGCCACCAGAAAATAACTAAAGCCAGAACAATCACCAGCATCAACGCCAGCAACCATAACCCTAAACGATGGCTACTGCGGCGCTCAACGGCGCTACTCGCCGCCCTTTTCGAGAAGGGCTGCTGCCCCCGACGGTCTAAATCTTTTAAAACTTTATTAATAACGCTCATAGCGAACCACCCATTTGCCAATAACTGAGCGCGGCTGCCGCCAGAAAAAATACGCACACAGACACCGTTACGGGAAGACATACAGAGCGAGTCAATTCTGTATCTTCGGTATCATTAACCGCTAACTTTAAATCCCGCGTCGACAACTGATGACGTCCCTCTCCGTAAGCCAGCAGCAGCATTTTATGACACAGCATGTTAATTAAACGGGGTACGCCACGGCTGCAACGGTGTAATCGCCGAACTAACTTCCAGTCGAATATCGGGGTGCCCTGATAACCGGCCACATCCATACGGTGCGCAATATATTCGGCCGTTTCATCCGCGTTCATGGCAGTTAATTTATGTGAAAAACTGATTCGCTGACGAAGTTGCCTAAAAGCTTTTTGTGATAAACGCTCATCGAGTTCCGGCTGACCCAGTAAAATAATATGCACCAATTTACGCCGTTCAGTTTCCAGGTTGGATAATAAACGCAAAGCTTCCAGACTTTCTTCCGGCAACGCTTGTGCTTCATCAATGAGTATGACCACGGCCTGGCCGTTTTTATTAATATCCAGCAAGCGCTGTTGCAATGCCCGCGCCAGCTGCTGCTGATTGGTCATTTGTCCGGTTTCCAGGTCCAGTTCCTGAGCAATGGCCAGCCTCAGTTCAGCCGGGTCAAGGTATGAGTCTGGAATGTAAGCGGTTTTAAAAAAGTCAGGGATGTCATTTAATAACCGTCGGCACAGAAGAGTTTTACCGGTTCCAACCTCTCCGGTAATTTTAATAAAACCTTCCCCTGTTTTTAACGCCGTTAAAACCACCTCAAAAGCCTCGTGGTGGCTTTTCAAGTCGTAGTAGAACTGCGTGTTCGGCGTTATCGTAAAGGGCAGTTCGCGTAAGCCGTAATGGTATAAGTACATACTACCTTAGTTATTGCTCTATATCCGGGAACCATTCTTGCAGCAGTTCGCGAGATCGTTTCAGTTCATCGCGCCAGGTATCAACACCCACCACAGTCGGTTTCAGTAATATAACCAGCTCTTTCTTTTCCTGGCGGTTGCGACGGTTAGTAAATAATTCGCCCAACAACGGGATGTCACCCAGTAACGGAACTTTGCCCACTTCTTCAGAGTTGGTGGTTTGCATTAAACCACCCAGCACCACAATTTCACCGTTGCGAGCTTTTACTATGGTGTCTGACTCACGAATATTGCTACGAGCCAGAGGAAGCACGGATTCTTCACCTGATACGGTAATAACTTTCTCTTGCTCACTGGTTTCAACAACTGAAGGATGCACATGCAAAATCACCTCACCATCGTCACTAATTTGCGGAGTAACATCTAATGAAATGCCTGAGAAAAATGGGGTGAATTCTATATCTGAGTCGGACGATGAAGCACCACCTGTATTCAGAACCGTGCGACTGGTAACGTCCGTAACGAAGTATTCGTCTTCACCAATTTTTATAACGGCTTTTTGATTATTTGATGCACTGACGCGAGGGTTGGAAAGTACCTGCACCGTACCTTGAGTCTGCAGCATTTCTATCATTCCGCTGAAATTATTCCCGTCGTCAGTATAGGTAAGTCCAAATAAACCTCCGATAGCTGCTGACGTAGCATTGCTAGGAGTTACTCCGTTGAAATCAACACCAAAGCCAGCATTCCCCGAATAAATATCACTCCAGTTTATCCCTTGTTGATAGCCATCGTTCAGAGTTACTTCAATAATACGGGCTTCCAGAATAACCTGACGCTGCAAACGAGATTCCAGAACCGTGATGAAATCACCAACAGCACGAAGTTTACTCGGTGAAGCAGTAACACTAACAATACCCGCCTGCGGCGACAGCACCACATTGCCGTCACCAATAATGCCTTCAATAACGTCCTTCAGACCGCCCCATAAGTCAGTTTCAGACTGGGTGTTAATGCTGGAGCCGTTGCCTTGCAATTGGTTTTGCTGAGAGCCTCTATTATTTTGGCCACTCCCGGAAAATGGCGTGTTTCCAGCGCCTAGGTTGCTTGCTCCAAATCCTGAATTCCCGAGATTACTGTTCCCACCTCTATTGTTACGTTCCTCGCTCACGCCACCACCTGAAATCTCGGTTTGTGACATTCCAAAACGGCGAAGCGACAGGTAATCCAGTGAGAACGTCTGAGTTCTTACCCCGGCAGGGTATATCTGAATAGTCCGCCCGGTACGACGAACTTCAAAACCATACATGTCCTGCACAGCATCCAGCGTTTCGTCTAAGGTAACGTCTTTCAGGCTTAGCGAGATTTCGCCACTGACATTGGGGTGTACCAAAATGTTGTAAGGAGAATCTGCCGCTAGCCCATAAAAGAAAGCTTTCGCGTCAACATCATCGGCCTGCAGCACAAACCGGGGCTCTTCCAGTAAAGCGAGTCCATCTTCCTGTTCTTTATTTGCCGTCTGATTTAAGAAGTTACTGACTTCTGCCGGCAGTTCTTTCTTCGCCTCTGTTTTTTTCTTTTCAGAAGCTTCCGGTTTCATTGCTTTATTGGCTTCATCCGGAGAATAGCTCGGTTGATAAGCACAGCCGCTTAGTGCCAACAATAACGCTCCTGCTGCAACTTTTTTCATTGTACCGCCCCCGGATTACCTTTCTCGTTCTGTTTTATCGGCTTAAACAAAGTAATCTCTACTCTTTCGTTGTTCTTCTCTAAAATAACGCTGTTCGGATTAACTGAATTAACCCGAAACCCATCAATATTTTCACCAGGCTTAACCCATTCACCGTTAATACGCGCTGACTGACTCTGCTCTGAATAAAAAATTTGAGACAGTTTTATATTCTGTCCCCAACTATCCATTTCCACTGTGGGCTGACTTACTGTAAACGGCGGCTGGGTAGGATCCCGCTCTTGCGAAAAAGCCGAGACCGCGACCATAAGTAATAACAACGCAATTCCTTTAAGCACTGATAAACTCCTTATCCGTACTTAGCAGATACCAGACTATCGTCACCTTCGCTGTCGGGTAGTCGCCTACCTGATAATCAAAGCGGGCCCACTGGACATTGGGGTACTCTTTTTGCAGCGTATCCACAAAGTCGGATACCGCGAAAAAACGCCCGGTAAATTCCGCCTGCACAGCATGCTGATAGAGTTTAATAGACCCGGTTTCAAATACGACGGTCGGCTCTTTAGCTTCTAAACTATCCATTCCCAGTTCCGAGGCATGACGTAACACGCTGTTGAGAAACTGCTTTCGTTGTTGTGCGGGCAATAAAACCTGACTTTCTGAAAAATTGCCTTTTGCCTGAGCTAAGCGCTGCTTCAACTGCTTGATTTCGGCTCTGAGCGGAGCATCTATGTCAGTAACCAGCTGCGCCTGCAAGTCCTGCGCTAATTGCCTAGACTGCTCTATTTGAGAGGCTATACGGTGGTTGTCCGCTGAAAGAATTTTGTTCTGCTCCAGCGTTGGAAAAATAACGTAGCTCATAAGCGGCAGAGTAATCATTAAAAAACCGGCCAGTGACAACAGCGCTCGCTGTCGCCCGGGCATAGAGTTAAAGGTTTCTTGTGCGCGTAACCACCAGTTATTCATTGTTTGATTCGCCCTCGCTGCTTCTGACGCTTTGCAGCAAAAACTGCTGATAGCCTTGCTCGCTGCGCTTAAGCTCGACAACCGCAAAGCGCTTATCTGACAGAACCCCCGATTGACCAAACTTATCCATCCATAACACTAAGGCTTCACTGTTTAGCGCCTGCCCGTGTAAACGGATATTCTCGCCAGACATTGAAAAATCAGTCAACCAGATGTCTTCCGGAGTTATCTCTGCAAGTTCATGTAAAAACTCACTAACGGATGAGGACTGGTTCTGACGAAACTCTGCAATTTGCTGACTGAAACTTCTGGCGTCCTGCAACTCTTGCTGTAATTGCTCTTTTTCTGCCTGAAGTTGCGGACTTGGCTGCCGCAAAGAAATTCTCTCGCGATTATTAGCCAAGTCACTATTGAGTTTTTCCAGTGTAGCCGATAACTGTTCATTCTTTTGAACAGTCGTTGCTTTTTGCCACTGAGTAACCCCAACCACCACGAGTAACAGCCCCAGCCAAAGACCCAAAACAGAACTTACCTTCGTTAGTGTGAGCCTCTGCTTTACAGGCTTCAGCTCGTTGCGGTACAGATTTACCCATTGCTTCATAAATCGCCCTCAACTAACGCACCTAAGCCGGCAAGATCGGAGTAGTCGCCCTCGCGTAAGTCAGCAGACCATTGTGGGTACTGATACATAGTGCACTCTACTGCTAACAGCTCAGCCAGGCTCTTTTCAAGGGAGGCCGGCTTCATGTGTTCTACGGCGAGAATAATCCGGCTAATGGGGGCCTGTCGCAAATGGCTTTCGAAATAATCAACCGAGCGCTGTAGCTCTGTTGCCAAAGGTTCTAAAGCACCAGCTGCTATTTCACTCTCTGTGTATTTAGACACATCGGTCACACCGCGCAGCAAGCGAGTAAACATAAGCCCTTTGGGGGTATTAATTTGTGCAAGGTAATTGCCAGCAGGGTTTTGGTATAAAGTGAGTTCAGCGTGGTTCTGAGTTTCAGCTAACCGCGGTAACGTCAGTTCAGTAATGGCGATATCCGTTAAGCTCAGGTCATGTTCACTGAATAGCTCAACCCAGGGCATTAAATCGTTTTTATTCGCCGCAACCGCAACCACTTTATCCTGACCCGATGGTTGCTCGGGAAACTCATAATAGTCGGCAATGATTTCATCAGCCGCAAAAGACACTAAGTCGCTTAAACTGTATTTTAGGCTTTCCGAAATTTCTTCCGGATCCAGCATGGGTCTGTCCACCTGAACCGACTCGTATAAGTCCGTTCCCAACACCAGGGTGACTTGCGCATGCTTTAACGACAAGCGGGAATATTTACCCAAAAGAGTGTCGGCGTGCTTAAGTAACGAACCTCGCTGCACCGGCTCGTAGTCATTAACTATTAATTCGGGGGCGTTAGCAGAGCCTTTAGCAACGAGAAGACGGACGCTGTTTTGCGTTATTTGAAAGCAAATACGGTGATCATTTTGTTTTTGCTTTGAAAATCCTAGCACTCAACAACATCCTTTATTTTATTTTCAACCATGTTAACAGAAACTTTGCAAAGCTCATCAGAAAAAGCGCCTCTCCGCAGCAGTTTATGATCTTCGTCATAACCCATTTGTCACAATACAACTTTAATGGCTAACCGCGCAGTTTCCATTGCAAATCAGATCCTGCCCAATAAGGCACCATAGGGCCTGTCGCCGTGTCTACCGTTCCAGCTACAGTCCATGGCTGCTGAATCAGTTCGATGGTCTCGGTATTACGGGGCAACTGATAAAAGTCAGCCCCAAAAACACTGGCAAAATTTGCCAGTTTATCCAGCGCGTTATGCTGACTAAAAAACTCGGCGTAAAGCTCAATTGCTGCTGGAGCTGAATAACACCCCGCGCAACCACAAGCAGTCTCTTTACTTGCCTGCACATGCGGGGCTGAGTCAGTTCCGAGGAAAAACTTAGGGTTACCGGACAAGGCCGCCTGCTGCAAGGCCTGCTGGTGTGACTGACGTTTTAAAATTGGCAGGCAATAGTTGTGTGGACGAATACCACCGACCAGCAAGTCGTTGCGGTTCATCAGTAAGTGTTGCGGGGTCATTGTGGCTGCGACATTACTGTTGGCATTTTCGACAAACTTAACCGCATCGGCGGTGGTTATATGCTCCAGCACCAGCTTTAACTGCGGGAAGCGCTCGGTTATCGGAATTAAATGCCGTTCAATAAAAACTCTTTCGCGGTCAAAGATATCGATGTCGCTGTCGGTTACTTCACCATGCACCAGCAAAGGTACCTGATGCTCCTGCATAGCTGCCAGCACAGGAGCCAGAGCTTCTACCGACTTCACACCAGCGGCAGAATTTGTGGTGGCTCCTGACGGATATAGCTTGAAGCCAATAACATGCTCGTTCGCAGCAGCTTCAGCAATTTCTGCAGGGGTTGTATCTGCCGTGAGATACAAAGCCATAAGCGGATTAAAACTCATGCCAGCAGGGATCTCGGCCAAAATTCTCTCACGATATTCCATAGCGGCCGCTACGGTTGTTACCGGGGGGACCAGGTTTGGCATAACCACAGCACGATGAAACACTGCCGCAGTTGCAGGTACGGTTGTTTGTAACATAGCACCATCGCGTAAATGCAGGTGCCAGTCATCAGGTCTTGGAATTGTTAAGCTTTGCATAGTCACTTCTGGCTAAAAAATGAGAAACTCAGTATACCATCAAGTGCCTTCGCTAAAACCCATATTCCGTACTCTATTTGACCGTTTTAGCGCAGCCCCATGGCTTCTTTCCAGTGTTTACGACAACATGAAACGTAACGATCATTGCCACCAATAGCTATTTGCTGTCCCATGCGTATCGCATTGCCCTGTTCGTCAACCCGCAATGACATGGTCGCTTTGCGACCGCAGTGGCAGATGGTTTTCATTTCCACCAGTTTGTCGGCTATAGCCAACAACACCGCACTACCCGGAAAGGCGTTGCCAAAAGCGTCGGTGCGGATGCCGTAACACATTACCGGAATATTGTCGGCGTCAGCCAGGCTAGACAGTTGCCATACCTGCTCTTCACTTAAAAACTGCGCTTCATCAATTAACACGCAGTCAATTGCCTGTTGCATATAGCGAGCCCGGACTACTGCGGCTAAATCTGTCCGGTGGGTGAAAGACACCGCGTCGCGACCAATACCTAATCGGGAAGCAATACGTCCTTTACCTGCCCGATCATCTAAAGCCGGCGTCATTAGCAGGACATGTTGTTGGCGCTCTTCGTAATTGTGCGCCACTTGCAATAACGACGTACTTTTGCCTGCGTTCATTGCCGAATAAGTGAAATATAAAGAAGCCATTTTATTCTATTTTTTTAAGTTAATGTGGTCAGATCCTGGCAGAGATTAGCACGATTTTATGGCATTATGGGACAAAGCAACCTTAAGGCAGGAGTTCTCTATGCAATATTCCCCCGAATTTATCAAAGCCATTCCTAAAGCTGACTTGCACTTGCACCTTGATGGAAGCCTTCGTGCCAGCAGCTTAATTGATATGGCTAAGCGCGCTGATATCGAACTTCCAAGCTATACCGAAGAAGGCCTGTTTGATCTGGTATTTAAATCGCATTACAACAATTTGGGTGAATACCTAAATGGGTTTCAGTACACCTGTGCCGCTTTGCGCGATTTAGAAAACCTGGAGCAAGCCTCTTATGAATTAGCCGTCGATAATCAAAACGAAGGGGTTAATTACATTGAGGTACGTTTTGCTCCTCAGCTACTCATGGACCCAGGTAAAGGTGTTACTTTTGACACCATAATGCACGTAGTAAACGACGGCCTTTTGCGCGCAAAGAAAGAGTACAATAACAGCGCAGACGTTAAAAACGGCGATAAGCCACCATTTGACTACGGCATTATCAACTGCGCCATGCGGATGTTTGGTAAAAAAGGGTTTTCCCCTTATTACACACAAATGTTTCAGTTAATGCGTGACTTTGAACCTATGCAGGTTATTAAAACGGCCGCAATGGACTTAGTTCGCGCCAGCGTTCGTATGCGTGACGAAGAAGGCATGCCAATTGTCGGGCTGGATATTGCCGGTCAGGAAATTGGTTACCCGGCAGGCGAGTTCAAAGAAGTGTACGAATACGCGCACGAGAACTTTCTGCTGAAAACCGTACATGCCGGAGAAGCTTACGGCGCTGAGAGCATTTTTGAGGCGTTAACCAAGTGCCATGCCGACCGCTTAGGTCATGGTTATTCCTTATTCTCTCCTGAAATGACTCAGGACCCGTCTATTGAAGACCCAAAAGCTTATGGTGAAAGCCTGGCCTCTTATATTGCTGACCGTCGTATTGCCGTTGAAGTTTGCCTGACCAGTAACCTGCAAACTAATCCCGATATTGGCGACATTAAAAACCACAATTTCCAGCATATGCTGGATAACCGCTTAGCTACCATTATTTGTACCGATAACCGTTTGGTTTCTCGTACCACGGTCAGCAACGAATATCAGTTAGCTGTGGATAATTTTGATATTTCGCTGAAGCGCCTGAAAGACATTGTCGCCTACGGCTTTAAGAAGAACTTCTTCCCGGGTCGCTATGTAGAAAAGCGTGATTACGCTAAGCAAAACCTGGAGTATTTCGACAAGGTGGTTAAGCAGTTTGGGCTAAGCGACGCAAGCTAAGCAAACAGCAGTTCAAATTTAACCATTCAATGTTAGTTTGAGCAGGCATGCAGCTGATTAATTGGCTGCATGCTCTTCCAGCCACTATGGGTATCAATTTTAAGCAGCGCCAAATCGCGTTCCCGCAAACTGGTTCAAGAGTTTGTGCACCAAATAGCACACCATCATAGCCGCAATAATTGCTACAAAAGTACTGCTCAGACGATACAGTCCGGAATACACCAAGTCTTGTGCCGGCGACAAATATTGACCGAAAAGAATGCCCATCGTCGTCATTGCCCCAAAACCCACCCCGGCTCCCGAAGCTTCAAGGACATGAATGCGGGCAAACAACATCACCCCAAGCCAGAACAACGGCACAATCAACCACAGTATGTCATACCAACCGTACAGCAGAAGCTGCACACCAAGACCAAACATAACACCAATTAGAGTTCCTGCCGCTCGCTTACGCGCGTAAGTTAATGCCCCGTTCCAATTCATGGGAAATAGCACCAAAATGGTTGTGGCCTGCGCGGAAATAGAATCCTGTAAATCAAACAGCTGAAACACCAAAAACGACAGGGTTGTCACCGTAGCGCCCAAAATAGCTTCGTGGCGCACACGGTTAGGTGACTTATCTGGCAAGGCCGGTGGTGACGCATTCTGTTCTTTATTGGGTATCATCGCATGCATAACAAAGGCAATGGCTATTGCCAGTATCGATGCAAAGAAGTTACTGGCTATTAAGTTATTAACGTCGGTGCCCGGATAACTGGCGTAATGCAGCATAATGCTCAGCATCAGCACACCATTTGCGCCGAACAGGAACGCCGTGCCGCGCGCCATAAAAGCAAACCTATACAGAAATAAGACAAAGGCGGCCATTGTCATTAATACTGAATGCCCGCCCAGTATCTGCGCCAGAATACCTACTTCCAATCCGCACATAACCGACGCCGCAAGTATTTGCCGGGCGACTTGTCGGTTTATCATTGGCACTAAGCCCAATAGCAGCATTGGTAATACGGTAAAAAACACGCCATAAGACAAGTCAAACAGTGCCGTGACCAGAAAACCGATGGAGCCACCAAAGGCGATTCGTAAGCATTGCCGTAGGCCGTTTTCACTCAAGACTGAAGTTGCCATAGTTCCTTCCTGATCAATAAATGTAGTGTAACCAGCCCAGCAACCGGATTTGCGCTTTCGCGATAGCAGCTTTGACGCTTCCTTCAGGAACTATCTGTACCGTGGCCTTCGCTCCGGCCGGGCGCTCTGAATCCGGTTGTTCTGCTAAACTCAGGTGAACCCGAAGTCGCTGCGCGTCTCGCACCCAACGGTTAGAGTTAACCGGTGCTGCTAAGGCTCCGTCGGCACTTAACTGACCTGCGTTGACACCGGCATCAATGCTCTCCACTTTCACCTCATAAAGCGTGCCGGGTTCAGCATCAAATACCACCAGAGCCTGCTGCCCGGACTTTATGTGCCGTAAATTCTTCTCACGAAAATCGGCGACAATGTCGGCATTGGGTGATACCAGCGCCATTAGCGGCGAGCCTTGACGGGCATAAGCGCCTTCGCTGAGCTTTAGATTACCGACACGTCCGGCATGTTTCGCACGCACGGTGGTGTAGCTTAAGTTAAGCTTCGCTGTTTCTATCGCATTTTCAGCTTGTTGAATAAGTAAGTTGTTTGCATCGTCCTCGGCACCTCGTTGCACTTCTAGACTCTGTAGTTGCGACTGGGCGGCTTCAACATTTGCCAGGGCCTCTAGCTTACTGCTCTGCGCACGGTCATATGCCTGTTGCGACGAACTACCGTCTTCTACCAGATCTTTAATGCGCCGCGCCTCACGGCTGAGCTCTTGAGCTTTTGCCTGTGCTGACTTTAACTTTGCCCGAGCAGTTCGAATTTGGGCATCAAACTGTTGGTTTGACTGTTGCGCCTGAGCCAGTGCCAGCTCTGATTGCTGTAATTGCAGTTGATAAGGTCGCGGGTCAATTTCAAATAGTGGCTCGCCCTCTTCAACATACTGGTTATTATTAACCAGGACTTTCTCTACCGTACCATTCACCTGCGGTGCAACTTGAGTCACCACCCGGGTCACCATTGCCTGCGGGGTTAGCGGCAGGCTCAAGTCGGCCCACAGAAAATAGGCAAATACGAGCACAAATAGCACCAATGCCCGCTTAACCCAACGGGCAAACTTTTCGTCTGCGGTCATACTTTTTCCTCATTATTTTGGTCAAGCTTCTGAGCTTCAGACATGTGATTCGCATTGTATGAAATCATCGCCAGAACCTTCTTAACCGTTTCAATTTCTTCATCTTCGATATTGGCCAGCAACGCCCTTCTTACTTTTAGAATTTTCGCTTCCATTTTTTTAACCAGAGCATGACCTGAATTCGTTAAAAACACCTGCTTAGCACGGCCGTCGTCCGGGCTTGCCTTGCGCGTAATCAGCTCTTGCTCCTCCAACTGCGCCAGCGTGCGCATAAGTGAACCAAGTTCTAATTCAAGCGCTTCGGCAAGCTGCTTTTGACTGACACCATCACCAATACGTGCCAGTTTCCACATAGCACTCCAGCGCGGGTAGGTTAACCCCAGCGGCGCCAGTTCCTTATCCGCAATAGCCTGCCACTGACGCGCAACGCGACCGAGTCGTTCAGGTACAGATAACTGTCTGAGCTGTTCTTGTGTTAATGTCATAACAACCTCTTTAGTTAGCACGCTAAGTATAATAACAAACTTAGCGTGCTAACTAAAATGAAAATAGCGATAGGTTTGAACTAAAAATTAGATACAAAAAAAGCCCCTGCAAAAGGGGCTTTTTTCACATGATACAGATACCCGAGCGGGTAAATCCTACACTTGGCAAACTAGAACGGAATATCGTCATCAAAATCATTGTCAGGTGAAAACGGCGCGGGTTCTGCCGGTTTTTGTTGTGACTGTTGATTTTGCTGCTGCGCTGGCTGAGGCGCAGGACGCTGTTGTTGCTGTGATTGCTGTTGTGGTTGACCACCACCGTAACCACCGCCTTGCTGCTGACCGCCACCAAAACCCTGGCCTTGTTGTGGAGCACCACCCTGCGGGCCGCCACGAGAATCCAGCATTTGCATTTCGTTAATGACCACTTCTGTCGTGTAACGCTCTACGTTGTCCTGGCCTGTCCATTTACGCGTTTGCAAACGCCCTTCAACATAAACTTTAGAGCCCTTTTTCAGGTACTCACCGGCAATTTCAGCTAAGCGACGATAAGCCACACAACGGTGCCATTCGGTTTGTTCGCGCGGTTCGCCTGTTTGCTTGTCTTTCCAGGTTTCGCTGGTAGCAATCGACAGGTTGGCTATCGCTGTGCTGTTTTGGGTATAACGAACCTCTGGGTCAGCGCCCAAATTACCAATTAAAATTACTTTATTTACACCGCGACTGGCCATTAGATTCTCCTGTTCCTTGTACGCGTTACAACTGCTTCAAATTATTAAGCGACCGATGCTTCTTTAAGCAACTGATTAACCGCCTTTTCATCGTAATGTTTTTTATCAACTTTTAAGTAAGTGGCCTGATCTTCTTCAACCCATCTTGCTTCCGTAACACCCGTTACGGTAAGTAACTGCTCACTTAGCTTGGTAGCCTTACTTTCAGTTAACCCGGGCAATGATAACGACACGCTTGTGACACCTGCGGGGTTAACCATGACTAAACTGATTAGCAACCAACATACTAGCAAGATCAGGCAGAAAACAACAACGCCAGATATCCCAAAAAACTGTAAGACTGAGCCGCCAGCTACCCCACCGACAAAAGACCCCAGAAACTGACCAGTTGAGTAAATACCACTGGCACTGCCTTTGCTCCCCGCCGGAGCAACTCGGGTAAGTAACGAAGGCAAACTGGCTTCAATAAAGTTAAAGCCCGTGAAAAATATGATCAGAGCAGCAACCAGCAGCCAGGGGTTTTGCCCCGCTACGGCAATAATGAGTAGTGCAACAATTAAGACGACAATAGAAAACCGCAGCCACTGCACGGAATTATTATTACGCGAACTGCTGATAATCATTGGCACCATGAACAAAATGGACGCGGCCAGCGTGGGTAAGTAGAACCAGGCATGAGTCTGACTTTCAAAACCCGCGTTTTGCAGTTGCATAGGTAAAGTCACAAACCAGGCCGTTAAAATAGCGTGTAACACAAAAATACCGCTATTCAGGCACCACAGTTGCTTATGCTTAAGCAAGTGCCCCAGTTCTGACAACACGGGTAAAGATTCACGCCTGGCAGATGTAGTCACCACTTTGGGTACACTCAGCAACAGCACCAGAATGCCCAGAACACCACTGGCGGCGGTAAACCAGAACAAACCCGAAAGACCGATAATATTGCCCAATAAAGGCCCGGCTACCAATGAAATAGCGAACGCCAGGCCAATACACATACCAATAGTGGCCATCACTTTCGGTCGCTGCTCGTCTCGCGATAGGTCAGCTGCCAACGCCAGAATAGCCGCCGCAATAGCGCCCAGCCCCTGTAGCGCCCGACCAATGGAAACACCGAATAGAGTATCCGCCTGAGCTGCCACCACACTACCAAGAATAAAGACCAGCAAGCCACCGACAATAACTGGCTTTCGGCCAAGGCGGTCAGACAGCATACCTAACGGAATTTGCAATAGCGCCTGTGTCAGACCGTAGGCACCCAGAGCAACTCCGACCCACAGCGGTGAGTAGTCAGGGTAGTCTTGTGCATAAACCGCTAAAACTGGCATGATCAAAAACAGCCCTAACATTCGTATACCGAAGACGGACGCTAGCGCTAAAGCGGCTTTTTTCTCTGTTTTATTTAATTTTTGTGGCGTCATTTCACTGCTTTTATATCAGTAACATGATAAATGATGCCGTTATTGTACCAGATGCCTAACACTGTGCGATAATAGCGTTTTGTCGTCAGTCATTTACTGAACAACAGACGGGAATTATGGATACTATCGAAGTACGCGGTGCGCGCACGCACAACTTAAAAAATTTCAATCTGACCATCCCCCGCAATAAGCTGATTGTGATAACCGGCTTATCCGGTTCGGGTAAGTCATCACTTGCTTTCGATACCCTATATGCAGAGGGGCAGAGACGCTACGTTGAGTCGCTGTCCGCCTATGCACGTCAGTTTTTGTCGCTGATGGAAAAGCCTGATGTTGACAGTATCGAGGGTTTGTCGCCGGCTATATCAATAGAGCAGAAGTCAACATCGCACAATCCGCGTTCCACGGTCGGTACCATCACGGAAATATACGACTATTTACGCCTGATGTTTGCCCGCGTGGGCGAGCCCCGTTGCCCGACTCACGACGTACCGCTAGCGGCGCAGACCGTATCGCAAATGGTCGATAACGTGCTGGCGGCTCCTGAAGGCGAAAAGCGTATGTTGCTTGCGCCAATTATTCAGAACCGTAAAGGCGAACACTTAAAAGTGCTAGAAAACCTCGCCTTGCAGGGCTATATCCGCGCCCGTATAGACGGTGAAATTTGCGATTTAAGCGATCCGCCCACGTTAGAGCTGCAGAAAAAGCACACCATTGAAGTGGTCGTTGACCGCTTTAAAGTTCGCGACGGCATGGAGCAGCGCCTGGCGGAATCTTTTGAGACCGCACTGGAACTCAGTGGCGGAACGGCTTTAGTCGTGCCGATGGACGGCGACGGTGATGCCGAAGTGTACTCGGCTAACTTTGCCTGCCCACATTGCGGTTACAGCATGCAGGAACTGGAGCCACGATTGTTCTCATTCAACAATCCGGCCGGTGCCTGTACTACTTGTGACGGTCTGGGTGTTGAGCAGTTTTTTGATCCGGCCAAAGTTGTTGTTAATGCTGAGCTGTCGCTGACAGGCGGCGCAATTCGTGGCTGGGACAAGCGCAACTTCTACTACTATCAAATGCTGCAGTCTCTGGCGAAGCACTACGAGTTTAAATTGTCGCAACCGTTCAACGAATTGCCTGACGACATTCGCGAAAAGATTCTGTTCGGCAGCGGTAAGGAAGAAATAAAATTCACTTACATGAATGACCGCGGCGACAAGGTTGTCAGAGCGCATCCGTTTGAGGGGATTATTCCTAACATGCAGCGCCGTTACCGTGAGACTGAATCACAGGCTGTGCGCGACGAGTTGTCCAAATACGTAGCGACGCAACCCTGTAAAAGCTGCAGTGGTACGCGCCTGCGTACAGAAGCTCGTCATGTGTTTATTCAGGGCACAACCCTGCCGGAAGTTGTTGAGCAATCCATTGGCGACGCACTTGAGTTCTTCCAGCAACTGAGTCTGGAAGGTCAGCGCGCGCAAATTGCGGAAAAAATTCTGAAAGAGATTAATGACCGTCTACGCTTTTTAGTTAACGTGGGACTTAACTATTTAAGTTTGTCCCGCAGCGCAGAGACCTTGTCTGGTGGTGAGGCGCAGCGTATTCGTCTGGCCAGCCAAATTGGTGCGGGTCTGGTTGGTGTTATGTACGTACTGGATGAGCCCAGTATTGGTTTGCACCAGCGCGACAACGAACGCCTGTTAAACACTCTGACTCACCTGCGTGACTTGGGTAACACCGTCATTGTGGTGGAACACGACGAAGACGCTATTCGTCAGGCCGACCACGTTATTGATATTGGCCCTGGCGCTGGCGTACACGGTGGTGAAATTATTGCTCAGGGTCAGGTTGAAGATATTGTCGGAAGTGAAGATTCACTAACCGGCGACTACCTGTCCGGCCGGAAAGAAATAGAAGTTCCCAAGCAACGTCACAAACCAGATAAACGCCGGTTAACCATTCACGGAGCCAGCGGGAACAATCTGAAGAATGTCGATTTCAATTTGCCATTAGGTATTATGACCTGTGTGACTGGAGTATCCGGTTCAGGTAAGTCAACGCTGGTCAACAATACGCTGTTCCATATCGCGCATCGTGAACTTAATGGCGCAACGACCGGGGAGCCTGCTCCTTACAAAAGTGTCGATGGCATGCAACTGCTGGATAAAGTGGTGGATATTGACCAGAGCCCAATAGGCCGTACGCCGCGCTCCAACCCAGCCACTTACACCGGTATTTTCACGCCAATTCGCGAACTGTTCGCAGGTGTGCCGGAATCACGAGCCCGCGGTTACAAACCTGGTCGCTTTAGCTTTAACGTACGCGGCGGTCGTTGTGAAGCTTGTCAGGGCGACGGAGTTATTAAAGTTGAGATGCACTTCTTGCCGGACGTTTATGTTCCTTGCGATATTTGTAAAGGTCAGCGCTATAATCGCGAAACGCTGGAAGTACAGTACAAAGGCAAGAATATTCACGAAGTGCTGGATATGACCATTGAAGACGCTCGTGAATTCTTCGACCCGGTTCCGGCTATTGCACGCAAGTTGCAAACCTTAATGGATGTAGGCTTGTCTTACGTCCGGTTAGGCCAGTCAGCGACAACACTCTCCGGTGGTGAAGCGCAACGGGTGAAGTTGTCACGTGAGTTGTCCAAGCGTGATACTGGCAAAACCTTATACATTCTGGATGAACCGACCACAGGTCTGCATTTCCACGACATTAAGCAATTGCTGGCGGTGATTCATCGTCTGCGTGACCACGGCAACACGGTAGTGGTTATTGAGCACAACTTAGACGTGATAAAAACCGCTGACTGGATCATCGACTTAGGTCCTGAAGGTGGTTCTGGCGGTGGTGAAATCCTCTGCGAAGGTACACCAGAAGATATCTGTGAAAATGAGCGCTCTCACACGGCTCGTTTCTTAAAACCTATGCTTAAGCTGTCATAAAAAGGACGCAATATGTTAACGGAAGACTTTAAAGTAAGATTTTATGAAACCGATGCCCTTGGGCACGTCAATAACACGGTTATACCGGGGTGGATAGAAACCGGACGTTTACCTATTTTTGAGTTCTTTGGAGAAATGTCTCCGAAGACACAAAGCTTAATTGTCGCGCGGCTGGAAGTAGATTACCTCTTACCTATTTATTTTGGCGGTCATGTCACGGTGAATACTTACGTCAGCCGCTTAGGTGGCAGCTCGTTTGATATCACTACCGAAATTTGGCAGAAAGATAAAATGTGCGCTAAAGGTAAAACAGTATTGGTGTACTTTGATTTTCAACAGGAACGTTCTGTGAAGCTGTCTGACGAATTAAAAGACCGCCTGTCCACGATCACGCATCCGGAGCATTCTCTTGACGCGTGATCTGGTCAGTGGCGGGCAGCAAATACATGCCCCGGATGATCTCAAAAGCCTGCTGGAGGAGATTCATCAGCAGGCCATGAAGATCACCGAGGGGCATGTTGCTGATTACATCCCGGCGTTAGCAGAGGTCGACCCCGAGCTCTGCGGACTCACTCTGGCTACCCTCGATGGCGAGGTGTTTAACGTCGGTGATACTCAGGAGCAATTCTCTATCCAGTCGATCTCGAAGATTTTTGGCCTTATGCTGGCAATGGAGCGCCTTGGAGAAGATTTGTGGGACAGAGTTAAAATGGAGCCTTCAGGCCAGGCCTTTAATTCTATAGTGCAGCTAGAGTGGGAAAAAGGCATTCCGCGCAACCCTATGATAAATGCCGGAGCTATTGTTGTTAGCGACGTGCTCGTTAGCCGCTACTCTGCCAGTAAAAATGCGGTTTTGAGTTTGGTGCGCACCTTATGCGGCAACGACAACGTTTACGCCGATAACATTGTTCACCAGTCAGAAAAAGAGCATGGCCATCGCAATGCGGCCCTTGCTCACCTAATGAAAAGCTTCGGTAATATTGATGCTGAAGTTGATGAACTATTAGATCATTATTTTTGGCAGTGTGCGTTGACCATGTCCTGCGAAAATCTCGCTCGCTCTTTTACGTTTCTTGCAAATGACGGAATTTGTCCTTTTTCTAAAAAGAAAATTATGTCGAAACGAGACTCTCAACGCATTAATGCGTTGCTATCAACCAGCGGTATGTACGACCAAAGCGGCGAATTTGCTTTTACCGTAGGTGTTCCCGCTAAAAGTGGTGTTGGTGGTGGGATGATTGCCGTCGTTCCTGACTTTGGCGTTATTTGCTCATGGAGCCCAAGATTAAACAGCTACGGTAACAGCGCCCGTGGAATGTACATGGTACGCGAGCTAGCTAACCGTTTGGGGCTTAGTGTCTATTAACGTGTTGTTGTCGGCCGATATATCTGAAACCGCTCCATATTAAATCGTCTAAATAATATTTCAAACTCGCCCTGTCGGCCAAGCTCCCGCAGCAACCTTTGTAAGGTATCTGCGCTGATATTCTTATTATCGCCAACAAGTAAGTGCAGCTTGTATTCCAGACTAACCTTTTCCGACAACAATAAACTGTCCACATTAATCTGATTTGAGCCTTTTAAAGCAGCCAGCAGTTCATCATTGATAATAGTAAGATCTATCCGACCTCCTAGTACCATCTGCAAATTTGTCATTCTGGAGTCTGCCAAATACGTCGTATACTTTTCCTCGACTTCATCTGAAGCCAATAGCTCGCCCCCTAACAGATAATGATAGCCCTTGACCCCACCTAAAGTTTTGCCATCGTATGTATCGAAAAACGTCTGGTCTCTGTCTGCTTTTTGTAAGGCGACCAGCCGCTCTTGTCCTCTGACTAAAGGCATTGTTTGCTGAAACCCTACTCCACTTTTTTCCCAACCCCAAAGGGGCGATTCGAAGAATATAACATCACAGCACCCTTTCACACTCAGGGCTTTATGACGATTTGCAGGGGGAATCACCTGAATGCGGAATTCGTAGCTGTCCTGATGCTCATTCAACAAACTTATCAGTTCACGGGTAAGATCCGTTTGCAGTACATCGGAAAAATAAGGAGGGTAATCGTAGGCAGCAACATAGACCGGTACCTGTGCTGTAGCAGAACAGCTTAGTCCCATAAAAACGAACACAGAAAAGTATCTGAGTAATTTCAATTGATTGGCTGACTATAAGTTGAGTATCTATCTCAATAGTTCATTTTTTAGTCTTGAATGTCAATACTTGAGCGAGCCTTCGCTTACTTTTGATAAGCTATTTTGATGAAAAATTATGAGCAGGCATAAAAAAGCCCGGCCAAAGCCGGGCTCTTAAAATCAACAGGACTGCTTAGTCCATGATTTTTGATACAACGCCTGCACCTACGGTACGGCCACCCTCACGGATAGCGAAACG
>NZ_DEXU01000003.1:0-109678 GCF_002364295.1 Idiomarina sp. UBA3176 | reverse complement strand
TTCTTAACTGATCGGCATTAGCCTTCGAGCCGGGTTTTTTGTTGCTGGCTCTGAGGGAATAAGGAATCTGCATCACGGAGACGCTACGAGCACGTCCGTGTGCGCTTGTCTCAGGCCATCCTTTGCCTTCGACACTACGTGATGCCGAGTCCTTCTTCCCTTGCCTAGCAACAAACTCCGCTGCTCTGGCGAAGGTTCTTTCTGAAAATTAAATTAATACGGAATTGAACAGCAGGGCGGGCATAAAAAAGCTGAAGGAGAAGGCCATTGAGCCTGTAATAGCAAGCGCGGCGCAGCAGAATGTTGCCTGGGTAATAAACACAGATGGCTTGGTCGACGCGCTTTGCGTGAACGACAGATAAGCGGTAAATAGCTTAACTTCTAGTTCGCTGTATTTAGCCTGGAGCCACAGCAAAGTGGGTTTGAGGTACAAAAGTAAAAATGCGAAAGCGACTTCAATGCCACCAAATTGAACCAGCATAGCAAACTCGGGAGCAAGCAGTGCTAAAGCCATTAGAACAACGCCAGCTACCGCCTTTTGTAAAAAGGTTAAATCTTCCCACTTTTTCTTCATAAAATCCCTTTAATAAACAGCCTACTATGGCTGGAATCCTTATCTGATAATTATTTTAAGTTACACTAAACTTTGTTCGTTGTACAGATTGCGACCATTTGTAGGTTTAGTGTTAAGGAATAAATTTACTCTGAGTAGTTAGATTTTTTGGTTTTAAGCTGTTCAAGCTGCGGAGAAATTGACGTGGAGGTGTTGCTGTATTCGTCGAAGACAACGGTGGTGTAGATGAGTGCTACAACGCTTAGTACAAGCGATAAACTGCCGGTAATTCCCAGCCATTTGGCGGTGTTTGGGTCGCGTTTTTGAGTCCGTAAATAGTGCATTCTCATTCCGCCTGCAACTAATGCCACTAGCATAAGTCCGAAGAAGGCGTAAATAAGTTTTACGGTCAGTCCGGAGAAGTCACCAAAGTGGAGTGGGTCGGCTGTATCTGAAATTCTGGCGACAATACCTAAATTGCCGGCGTACTGAGTTCCTGCAATCTCTCCGGTAACCGGGTCAAGATATACTCTGTTAGCGCGGTCACGCACCAGTATTGAACCATTTTGTCCGGTAAAAGACATGGGTTGGTTGTATTGGTGCGGATAGTAGAATCGGGTAATGTCCATATCTGGTCGGGCGGCTTGCGCAATACTTACGAGCTCCGTGAGTGAAAGCGCGGGTTGTTGCTGTTGCGCTTTGGTATGCTCAATTTTTGGTGCTGCCGGGTAATGTTCAATGTCAAAATTGAACATCATATGTTCGGCTAAATACCATATTCCCGTAATTGTAATAGTAGCGATAAACCACCAACTCCAAAGCCCCATCCATTTGTGCCAGGAGGACCACTCCGTTCGTTTTTTCCAACTGAGCTTACCGGGTTTCGCGAGAAATCCGCGCCACCATTTTCGGTAAACATAAAAGCTGGAAATAAGCGAAATAAGAAGCAGGAGGCTGGTGAGGGTAACAATGTATTTACCTATGCCACCCATAGACAAATACATGTGAATGTCGCGTAAGTAGCGTGAAACTTGCCCCCAGCCACCTTCACCCAGTAATTGTCCGCTGGCCGCATCGAAATAAACAAAGCGAAAGCCATTTGGGGTCATTAAACGGACTTCGCCGGAGAGGTAGTCTTGCGAGTGCACCTGCGCCCCTAAAATATGGCTCTCAGGGTAGTTTTCACTCAGGCTAGACTCTAGCTCTTTCCAGGCCACCGGGCCTTCACGTTCTTCTAGAGCCCGGTATTTTTCGTCACTAAGGTATTGAATTTCGTAACTCAAAGTAGCTAAAACGCCAGTGATACAAATGAGCAGCAGAAGCCCCGCAAAGGCGAAGCCAGCCCAGGAATGAAATTTGAACCACTGGCGGTTAGTCATTGAGCAAAGTCCTTAAAAACGATATTTAACCGATGCGTAAATGCGACGAGGTTCGCCCGGGAAGTGTCCGGTACGGGTTAAGAAGCCGCTTGACGCATATTCCTTATCAAATAAGTTTTTGATATTAACCTGAACTAACCACTGGTCAAACTCTGTCTGCCAGCTGACATCAAACACTGTGTAGGGTTTAACTCGTTGAGCGGGGTTCGAAAAGCTTATTTGCTCGCTCACGTAATCCATACCACCGCTGATAGAGGAGTTCAGTGCAGGTAAATCGTAGCGTGTCCATACGCCCATTTGGTGCATGGGAGCGTTTGCGAACTGGTCACCGACTGCGTTGGTAATACCCTGGCCAGGTACGGTTTCTACCACTTTTGCGTCGTTGTATGCATAGTTAGCATTAATGACCCATTGGTCGGTAATGTCGCCCAGCACATCAATTTCAAACCCACGGCTGCGCACTTTGCCTACGTTGCCTAAAACATTGCGACCGTCTTCGCTGACTTCACCGGTTGCCTGCAAAATGTTTTCGCGGTTAATTTCGTAAACTGCGGTGCTGACGCGAATGCTGTCGTTAATCAATGACCAACGGGCGCCCAACTCCTTAATATCCGATTGTTCCGGCTCGAAAGGACCGCCAACCTCTGATTCCTGATCACCGGCAGACTGTGGTGAGAACCCTGTACCGTATAGCGCATAAGCCCGAACCCAATCAGCAAATTCGTAGGTTCCACCAATACGGTAGGTTAAGTCACTGTCATCAAAATCTGCTGCATTGGTCTCGTCTTCAAACTGGTCGTAACGCAAACCCAGTAACAGGTTTACTTTTTCGTTAAACGAAATTTGATCTTGCAGGTAGAAGCCGTCGCGCTGAGTTTTGGTAACTCTTGGGGTCGCATTTTCTAATGCGGTAGAGTAGGGGCCTGAGGTCAGTCCGTAAACTGGGTTATGGATCTCTAAATTGGGAACTTCGCCAGGGTTTGCGTTGTTGCCAATAAAGGTGTTGTCTGCCGTATAACTTTCGGCCCCCATTAACACAGTATGTTCCAGACCTGAAATATTGAGTTCACCAATTAAGTTACCTGTAACACTGGTGGCTTCGTTTTCACGATACTGATTACGGAATTGTCGTTGACTGTAAACCGCCTCTCTAGGGTCGTCCACAGGATTTAAGTCGGCATCAAGTAGACCGCGAGGTTCGTGATAATTCTGACGCTCGGTGTTCTCATAGTGACGAACGGTTAAATCGCCGCGCCAGTTAAGCGAAAAGTCGTTATTAATGCGAGCCTGATAAACGGTAGCTTCTAATCTTTGGAAGTCGCTCGCTTCGTTATGGTTCCATTTACGGTCGGTGACAAAGTTACCGTCATTATCAACCGGCACGCCGCGGAGGCGAGCGCCCTGGTAGTCTTGCTCATAGTCGGTTAGCTGAAGAATGACTTCGCTGCTGCTTCCGATATCAAAAGCGTAACCTAAGTCGAGAATTTTATTGGTTTGCTCTGTGTTATAGCGAAACGGTTTTTCGTTATCGTAATAGTAACCGGCACGGTAACGCTGCGAAGCATCTTCTGTGAGCGGTCCGCTTAATTCAACAGAACCGCGTTTGTAGTCGTAATTTCCGAGCCCCAGTTCAATGGAACGCTCCGCTGTTGCTGTTGGCTTTTTAGTCACATAGTTAATAACGCCGCCGGGCTGACCGCTACCAAACATGGCACCACTTGGGCCTTTTAACACCTGAGTTTGTCCAATGTTGAATAACTGCGGAACGGCGAATCCGTTAAAGGGGTCACCGCGAACACCGTCATAGAAAATGTCATCCTGACGGAAACCACGGAAAGTAATGGTGGAGTAACTGAACGAATTCACACCACTGATACTGCGATACAAATCTGTTATTTGGCGGGCGGCCTGATCTTTCATGAGTTCTTCGGTCAGCACCTGAACGCTTTGTGGAATTTCTTCAATGGGCGTATTGGTGCGTGTAGCAACACTGCTTGAGTCCTGACGGTAAAGCGTCTGGGCTCGGCCTTTAACGTTAATGTGCTCAATGTTCTCTTGAGAGCCAGTTGAGTCTGATTCCTTTGTTGTTTGTGTTTCTTGTGCCAGCAATGGTGTGCTTGTCATACCGGCCAGAGTCAGTGCGATAAAGCATTTTGTCAGTTTCATTGATACCCCCGTGAAATGTCGGAGGAGGATCATAAATGAGAATGATTTGCGTTTCAATGTAAAGGTGAAATAAGTTTTCAGTTTATTTGTATACAGGTGAGATAAGAGCTTTAGAGTGTGTTGATGGTGGTCTTGGTAAAAAACGTTCCCTAGCCGCAGCTAGGGAACAAATTTGCACTTCCAGGGAGAGGAAAAGCAAAGACCTGTATAAGCAACACTTAAGAGTGCTTAAGTAATTGCGGGTTGGATCATAATGAGAATTATTACTATTTGCAAGTTTGTTTTAATGTTTTAGAGAAAAGCGGGTTGCTAGTTAGCAACCCATAACCGCAAGCTTACTTATTCTGACTTTCCAGTGCCTGAATCTTATTCCAGAGTTCGTCTGCTTGTTGGCTGATATGCGAACTATCGCGAATGTTTCCGTTACGCTGCATTTCCATGGCTTTTTCTTGCAGTTGCTTTAGTTCTTTGCGCATTTTCTTCGTAGGGTCTGATTTAAAAAGTCCAAACATTAATGATTGCCTTAAATTATTACGTGTATCCAGCAATACGATAAAACCTGATTAAAAGTTTATTTGTCGCTTAGGGATTTGAACTTTAGGCGAGTCCATATAAAGCTAGTTATCGGAATTAATACCAAAATACCTAGACCAAAGAATAGCCAACTGGTATTAGCTGTCCAGGCACCTTGTTCTTCTTTATATGATGCAAATATACCCGCACAGAAGCCCATAATGAAGCAGGCTATTGTGATGTTCTTCCAAAGCTTTGGGGCGACAATTTTCTTTTTACAGTTTGGGCATTTGTAGTTCCATGGGTTAATGTTTTTAAAGCTTTGTAAGAACGTCATGCTCTCGTTGCACTCAGGGCAAATCGGTCGTTTACTCATACTTTGTCTATCCTTGTACTTTTTATCGTTAATTTAACAAGAATTAGAACTTGATGTCATCACCGCTGCTATTTTATCTAAAATTTGCTAGAAAATTTATATAGTTAGTTATAAAAGAACTAATAACAATATTTTGAGTCAGATAACATTCCATCGCTATCACGCGAATCACACTCTAAATTATGGCAATCTGAGACTGAAAAAATGATAAGGAACATCACAAAATTAGCTTTAATGTTTATTCCGTTAATATTTTCAGACAGCTCATTGGCGAATGAATCTGGCGATATTCTTAGAGAAAAAAAGTGCCTCGGGGATACTTATGAAGAGGCAAAGTACTCAAGAATAAACAAAAAAGAGTTCCTGGATTTAAAAGCTAATTTTACCTGTAAGGTCATTGTCTACCAAAGCGGCCAGTATCCTGTTGGCGGAATACTGTTAACTCCTAAAACTGAGAATGACCAAAAAGTGCCTGCGGTCATTTTCAATCGAGGAGGTAATGGCCGTTTTGGGGCTCTAAACTACTCCAGTATTTTCCTGCATTTGAAACCTATAGCAGAAATGGGCGTTGCTGTTTTAGCCACTCAATACAGAGGTGGAATGGAGTTAACTGATGGACCGGCTGAGAGTGTTGATGAGTTTGGCGGGAGCGATGTGAAAGACGTTATTAATATTGTTCGGCTAGCCTCTCAGTTGCCATACGTAGATGAAAACCAAATTCATATGGTTGGGTTTAGTCGGGGAGCAATGTCGGCTTTTATATCACTAAAAGAACTGAGCAATATAAAATCATTGACGGTTCTTGGTGGCCCCTCGGATTTATTCAAAACACTTGAAGAAAGGCCTGAAATGGAAAAGGTCTTCGATTATAGAGTCCCCAGTTTCACGAGTAACAAAGAGTCGGAATTAAGGAAGCGCTCAGTAGTGTATTGGCTAGATGAGCTGCCTGGTGAATTACCCATCCTCATACTTCACGGAGCCAAGGATGAAAGGGTTTCTGTGGAGCAAGCAAAGATCTTAGCGGATAAATTATCCGATATTAATCATCCCCATAAGCTGGTTATTTATGATGATTACCACGGTTTACCGTTTTCGCAAGGTCTAATGTATAAAGAGATAAACGCCTGGATAACGGGAGAACCCAAGGCAGAATAAACGGTAAACTAGCCTGCAACGGCAACCGTATTTTTTTAACAGGAGCTTGGGCTCGATGTCACTGTTGCTGCAGTTATAGCCGGCATGATGGCAGCTATCATAACTGCTGCTTCTATAGCCTGGATCGCTTCTTTTGCGGCTTTGGATACCAGTTCGCCGTTTTCTATTTGCTTGATGCGGTGTTTACGATCTTTCAGCTCTTGCTTGCTAAATACTTGAGGTAAAAGTGATGCGCTATTGGCTAAAGCAATGGTAATAGCTATTCGCGGCTCAATATCGTTTTCATCACTCAGTACTACATTGCGCATTTCCTGACGCAACTGTTCTTCAGGCTCAGGATTCACCTCTGGGTATACACGGCGCTCAAACAACCACAAGACTTTCTCTTTCTCTGACGCCACTATTCCGTCAGCAGCGAGTGCCTGCGCTACTTTGTGTTTAAGGTCTTTAATGCCAGCGAGTTTTTCTACCCAGTATTCTAATTGGTATTGCCACTTTGTGTCCGAGATCTTTGTTAACGCTTCATCTAATAACGAGTCACCTGTTCGGCTGTCGTTAACTAACGTGACTTTTTCTTTATTGCCGTCATCAACTTTTATACGTCCAAGCATCAATAACTCGGCAGCTAGTGCAGCCGCGGTCGCATATTCTACATACGCGCCGTTCATGGTGCCTTTTTCCTCGCACAACGCGAGCAGCACAATAGCTTCGTAAAGCTTTAAGTTGTCCGGCATTCGGTACCTGCTTAATAATAGTTGTGATTGATATTATTCATATAAGCATTTTGGGTCGAGTCAGGCAAGGCTTAGACATAGCTGGTATAGGAGCGGTTTGTTGGTAAGTGTTTGAATTACCGTTTTAATTCGTTTAATGTCAGTTACATAACGAAATTAAAATTAGCGTTATCGGTGCGATGCAGAATGCCGTCAGTAATTGGTCGAGTTACTAAGTACGTATGCACAATATATAAATATCAGGCATCCAATGGACTACGAAGAACAGCTCAAAAAATGGATAAAAGAAGACTCGGAACGCATGGAGGTACTTTATTTGGCTGCTGAACTGCGCCTGCCGGACTGGTGTCTCGCTGCAGGCTTTGTCCGCAATCTCGCGTGGGACAAGATGCATAATTTTTCATCTGCAACGCCGCTTAACGATATAGATTTAATCTACTTCGATCCTAAGGATATCGGCAAGGCTAGAGATCGCGTTATAGAAGATAAGCTCAGCGGCATCTCTGATTTTCCCTGGTCGGTAAAGAATCAAGCGAGAATGCATGAGCGGAACTTGGATAAACCATATACGTCAGCTTCAAACGCTATGAGTTACTGGATTGAAGTGGAAACAGCTGTCGGAGCTAGGTTGGATGATAATGGGGAGGTCACCATTGTTGCCCCTTTCGGCGTCGAGCCTCTATTTAATTACTCCATTACGCTGAATAACAAGAGGCCCAAGCCAGTTGATTTTAGAAAGCGCATAGCTGAAAAAAGATGGTTGGAAATTTGGCAGAAACTAACGGTGAAAAGTGCTTAAGCAAACGCTGCATATGACAATCCCGTGAGTGCGGCATTAGCATTCCGCAGTAAGGAAATACTGTGAAAAAAATTATAATTACTTTGTCGCTTCTTATTCTATTGATAGTTATAGCTGGCATTTCTAACGCGTACTTGTTTGTTCCTAGTCTAAAGAGAGAGGGGGAGGTCGTTGCTTACCGTGCAGGGGGAGGCTCGGTAAATTATAGCAAATTGAATGAGACAGGTTGTACCGCAAAGTCTTTGCTGGAGTCCGAAGTCGGTACAGTTGAGAACACTCTAGAAGCAGCCTCTACATCCGTTCAAGCCGGAACCGATGTTCTTCATCTTAACGTGCACCGGACACTAGATGATCAACTGGTCGTATTTCACGATTGGACTTTAGATTGTGCGACCAATGCCAGCGGTCAGATAAATAAAACCTTGTTCCGTGATATACAAAAAGTTGATGCTGGATTTGGGTACACGTTTGATGACGGCGCAACATTTCCTTTTCGAGGGTTAGGCTTTAGAATTTCTAAATTAGATGAGTTCGTTAGCCGGTTTCCAGAATATGAATTCTGGTTAAACTTAAAAGATAACGATGAGCACTCATTTGATGTTCTATATCGTTACCTTGCCAGTAAACCTTTTACTCATGCTCAAGATGTTTTGGTGATCACCTCCTCAAAAGGCATTAACTGGTTTCGAAAAGCAGATTCATTAATCCCGGTAGTAAGTGTTGACGGCGTTAGAAGCTGCGGAGTTGACTACTTGCTGCTGGGGTGGGCTGGCATCGTGCCTGAATCATGTAAGAACACAACGCTCCTGATTCCGCCGTCGAAGGCAAAGTACTTTTGGGGATATCCAAAGAGATTAGCGGCCAGACTTCAAGAGCATGGAACGGAAGTCTATCTTTGGTCCAAGCACAAGCCTGTTGATGAAAGATTTGCAAATGTCGTAGCAGAGGGTGTCGGAGTAGTAACTAGTGACAACGGTTTTATGAGCAAAGTAAAAGCTAATAAGAGCGTCAATTAGGACGCTCTAAACTTCCTATAGTAAAAGCTAAAGTCAGTTATAACGAGATGCGATCTTTTAGCTTTAAATCGCCGCATTCTGTTCGGCCGCTTGTTTTCCAGCATAGATTCACGAATGGCTCATCACTGCTTAATAACGCGCGCAGCTCATCAAAGTTGTCTTCAGTTATTTCTTCGCCGTTAATTTCTCTCATTATCGCTGGTGCAGTAATTCCAAGTTCTGCTGCATGAGAATTTTCTGCTACCTGTTCTATTAGGCCTCCCAGACGGTGTGGCTCCATTACCAAGCCACTGCGGTCAATATAAGTTTGATTACTAAACAGCTTATTTTTTACGAGCGTAATAGTGCCTTCCTCGTAATTAAAATGGACATCAAATTTCCGAAGCAGCCCGCTGCCTATTAAACCAACTCCGTGAGAGTCTTTAAAATGCGGTAAATCATGTGCTGCTACATTTTGAAATTCCGCATCGCCCAGTCCAAAGAAGTCGATGCGACTGGTTTTAAATACCTCTTTGCCGTCAAAGTTTTGTGTTTGAGTTTCAAAATATTCCACTGGAAACTCTACACCATCTGCCAATTTTTCATTCAAATAAACATAGTCAGGGGCACCTGTGTCTACCACAAAAGCATATTTTGTCTTAACGTCGTCTTTGTTTTTCATTGTGGCATCAACGTAAGGAATTCGGCCATGAATCGACAATGGTAAAGTAATGCTGTTTTCGTTGCTGAATGCACTTTTCGTGTCTCTTTGAGAGAACTGTAGGGACTGTTCTGAGAAAAGAACCGTTATATTGAAGTGGTTCAGTAGGTCGTAGCCAATCGCGCCGTCAAAATAAGCTGTGTCATAGTCATTGAATAACGGGTTTTGCTCAATAGGGACGTGGATAAAGGTCAATTCTGAAAGCTCTAGTTCTCCAATTTGTATAACTCCATTATTAACCACGTTGACTTGCCTGCCCTGAAGATCAAGCTGTCTTTCCACATCTAACGGCAGGTTTTGAGTTCGGGGAGTATCAAAAATAACGGTCGCAGCGGCAGCTGAATCAAAAGCGAGCCTTAGAGGTTCGGTATCATTTACGTTTACTTCAATAATGATATGGCCGTCATGCCAAACGAAGGGAACTTTGAAGCTTTCTTCTTTACTTAACCATGTTTGCGACGCCAGAGCATTGCCGCTTTGTAGGTTGATGATCCCTTTGGCTGAGCAACTTGCCGTTAATAATGCGACGGTTACCACTGCAATCAATTTAGCGAAAACGACGTAGTGTTTAATCAAGATATATGCTCCCAATGAATGTTTGGGCTATAGTAGCTCGGCTAGCCTATATGTTATTGAACGATATTGCGATTATATGAATAAAGTGACATGAGGCATTAAAAAGGCTTTGTCATAGCTTGAAATGAGTCAATTCAGGAGTACCGCAGGGATGGGGAAGAACAAGAGTTGGGTGAGCAGAGCCGACGGCGAAACAGAACGAATCGAAGCCTGTTTTAGTGGACTTGCTTATGCACCACACAGCCATGACACATACACTTTAGCTTTAACGACACAAGGTGTTCAAAGCTTCAATTATCGCGGTGAATTACGACACTCCCTTCCCGGTGAAGTGGTGATACTGCATCCTGATGAAACTCACGATGGTCAGGCCGGGACAGATGACCCTTTTGCTTACCGAGCGATAACCATTGATCCTGTTGACGTGCAAAATATATTGCAAGGCTTCAGCCTGCCATTTTTGGACGGAGGAGTAACAAAGCAGCCTCAGTTTATTGAAATTGCGAAAAAGCTATTATCTGAATTTAATCGGCCGCTGGAAAAGTTAGAGCATCAGGATCTTATTTATGCTTTTGCCAACTGTTTACAGCAGACTACGTCGAACAGTATTAAGCATACTCAAGCAAACTACCATGCAATGAAGCGAGTGCGCGAATATATTGACGATATCATTACCATAGATTCCAGTTTACCTGTCGACATTACATTGGATGAACTGGCTGTGATTTCCGACTATAGTAAGTGGCAGGTAACACGCGATTTCAGAGCTCTATATGGCACCACCCCTTATCGCTACGTAACCCTGAAACGCTTACAAAAAGCAAAAGCTTTAATTGAGTGTGGCATACCATTGTCTCAAGTGTCATTCAGCAGTGGTTTTGCAGACCAAAGCCATATGACGAGACATTTTAAAAAATGTTTTGGCACAACCCCGAAAACCTGGGCAAACTTGAGTCAGTGATGTTCAAACTTAATATAGAACGAGACTTATAATGGTTAATTCAGCCAGAAAATATGCCTTTCAGGCTGTTAAGGTCACAACTACTGCGATAATGCTGTATGTGTTCTGCTGGCTGTTTTTTACTAACCCGGACTCGACCACCAATACGCAGTTTGCGGTTGCCGACACATTTATTACTTCTCAGGCAAATGACAACACTGCTGTCTCGGCTTCACCATATTCCAGCGCGAGTCAATTTGAGCACCATAAACAGTCGGCAAATTGGCAATTCGAGCGTGTTGATGAAACTAAGTTCAGCGCGCTCGTTGCTAATATTTATTTGCTCACCGAACCTATTCCTATTGATTGGTTTTTAATAAAGCCATCAAGTCGTTTTCACCTGTCCGGATGGAAAGACGTTGGCATACAATTCAAAATCAAGAACGCCTTTATCTGAATCCATTAGTTCCTAAACGAATAACGAAAACTGGACTGGTTCAAGCCAGCCGTTACTAATGGATTTTAAAGGTAAACTTATGAAAAGTATTTTGCTTAAACCGTGCAGACTTATTGCTCTGCTACTTTTGCTTATTTCTCTGCTGTCCAATTCTGAACTCTCTCAGGCAAATGAGAACAACCTGTCGTCAGAACATGTTCGTCAGCTGATGACTAAAACGTTCGATGTTATGCAGGATAACTACATAGAACCGGACGTGGTCCCCGAATTAAGGGAGTTATTTCTAAACAAGCTAGAGTTGGGACAGTACGATTCGCTGACGTCTCTTGATGACTTCGCGCACGTATTGGGACAAGATTTACGAGCAGTTACGGGCGATAACCATCTAAGTTTGTATACCGTTAACCCAGACGAAGAAATTACCCATATATTGACCCATAAAGAAGGGAAGTTAACCAATAACTATGGGTTCGAGGAAGTGCGTTACCTGAGCGGTAACATTGGCTATTTGAAGTTTAATAAGTTTTCGCCGGACAAGCAGACCAGAGACGCCGTTGACGCAAGCTTCAACTTTCTGGAGCAGAGCGACGGCATCATCATTGACTTGCGAGATACCGTTGGCGGTTCGCCCGATTTAGTTCAGTACATGTTGAGCTATTTTCTGCCCGACGAAACGCCTCTTTGGTATGTGCTTGATTCTGTAAACGAGAAGACGGCAGAGATTTCAGCATCTGATACCGCAGCTCACCAAGGCTTTCGCGGTGACTTTCCGGTTTGGATATTAACCAGTCGCAACACCGCCAGTGCTTCTGAAATTTTCGCCGGTGTTTTACAGGCTAATTCAAAGGCCGTGTTGGTTGGTGAAACCACCGCCAGTGCCGGTTTTTATGTTGGAGTGCGCCGAATTACTGACACGCTTGCGTTCCGTATCTCATTATTTAAACCGATAATAACGGCAACCGGGAAAAACTGGGAGCGCACGGGAATTATTCCGGATATTGAAGTACCTGCTATGGATGCTTTAGACCGTGCTCATGAACTGAGTGCTAAAACTATCCGCGCTGATCTTTAGTCGAAGCCGGCGTCGTTCCAATAAGTTCGACGTCGGCAAAGCCTTACAGCTCGCGCTGCTCAATCCGCTCCCCTATAAGATCCTCAATGGCCTTCAGCGCTTCAGCGTCCTCGTCCGTTACCAACGATATAGCATGACCGGTTTGGCTTGCGCGGCCAGTGCGACCAATACGGTGTATGTAGTCTTCCGCAACGTGGGGGAGGTCGTAGTTGATCACGTACGGCAGCTTTTCAATGTCGATGCCGCGTGATGCGATATCGGTGGCGACAAGCACCTGCACTTTGCCACTTTTAAAGTCAGCCAGCGCTTTGGTACGGGCACCCTGGCTTTTGGCGCTGTGAATAGCCGCTGCCAAGAAGCCGGCTTTATCCAGCTGTTTGACTAACCGGTTAGCGCCTTGCTTGGTGCGCGAAAACAGAAGCACCTGGGGTAAGTTAAGACTTTTCAGTAGCTTTAATAGCAGCCCCAGCTTTTGGCTTTTTTGTACTTCACACACTGTTTGCTCAATAGGCTCGGCTGTGGAGTTGGGTGGTGCCACGGCAACTTCTACCGGGCTTTTCAGCAAGCCCTTAGCCAGCGTACGAATGTCATCGGAAAAGGTTGCCGAGAACAGAAGTGTTTGGCGCTTAGCCGGAAGTAACTTAATAATTTTCTTTATGTCGTGAATAAAGCCCATGTCGAGCATACGGTCGGCTTCATCTAACACCAGCACTTCTAACTTGGGGAAACGAACCGCGTTTTGTTTGTATAAATCCAGCAAGCGGCCTGGCGTCGCCACCAGAATATCCACGCCTTTACGAAGCTTCATCATTTGCGGATTAATTTTCACACCACCAAACGCCACCGTATAATTCAGTGGCAGACCCGCACTTAAGTTCGCAACGTTTTCACCCACCTGAGCAGCTAGCTCACGAGTGGGCGTTAAAATAAGCGCACGCGCTGTGTTTGCCTTCGCACGTTCGTTACTTTTCAAAAGTTCTAAAATAGGCGCCGTAAAGGCCGTTGTCTTTCCCGTGCCCGTTTGTGCCGCCGCCATGACATCTTTCTTCGCCAGTACCAGCGGAATAGCCTGAGCCTGAATGGGGGTAGGCTCGCCGTAATCCTGACGTGCAAGGGCAGTAAGGGTTTCAGGAGAAAGTCCGAGATCAGAAAAAGTCATGTATTAATAAGCAACTCAATGGTGATGATTATTGGCATTCTACCTGAGAGCCGTGGGTGCTGCATTTCATTTAATTGTTGGGTAAGGTCTGAATCCAATAGGGGCTCTCGCTCAATTTAAATGTTTTATCTCTGGGTTGCTTTATTGTTGTAAAAGAGTAGTTTAATTGGTTGATAATTAATCTAACCAGGGAACGGCATGTAATGAAACTTTCCAGTGAATCGCCACTGATTTGATAGACACCTCATAGCCATAGATAATGGCATAAAAGAGGTGCTTATGAGTAATAAACGATACCCTGAAGAATTTAAGATCGAAGCTGTCCGACAAATTACCGACAAAGGTTATTCTGTTGCCGATGTTTCGAGACGAATAGATGTTTCCGTGCACAGTTTATACGCCTGGGTTAAAAAATATGGCCCTGACGCGGAAAAGCACGAGGCTAACAATGAAGAGCAGGCTGAGTTAAAGCGCTTAAGAAAAGAGCTGCAGCGTGTCACTGAAGAGCGTGACATATTAAAAAAAGCCGCGGCGTACTTCGCGAATCAGTCCGACTAAGGTACGCCTTCATTAAAGACCACAAGGACTGTTGGCCTGTGCGTAAATTATGTCGCTTACTGGATGTTCATCACAGCGGCTATTATGCGTGGCTTAAAGAGCCACGCTCTCACCGACAGAAGTTAGATGAGCGACAAACAGGACTTATTAAACAGTTCTGGCTTGAGTCCGGTGGTGTTTACGGTTACAGAAAAATACACAGCGACCTGCGCGAATATGGCGAACGAATTGGTATCAATCGAGTTCACCGTCTGATGAAACTGAGTCAACTTAAAGCTCAGGTTGGTTACCGTAAGCCTCGTCATCGCGGTGGTGCTGTACACATCGTTACGCCCAACAAACTAAACCGGGTGTTCAATACTGAACACCCCAATCAGGCCTGGGTAACGGATGTCACCTACATCAAAACCCATGAAGGGTGGCTCTATTTAGCGGTTGTTGTTGACCTGTTCTCCCGGCGAGTCATTGGCTGGTCAATGCAGCAGCGAATGACAAAGGAGTTAGTTCTTGATGCTCTACTTATGGCGGTCTGGCGAAGAAAGCCTAAACACAGAGTTGTCGTGCATTCCGATCAAGGCAGTCAATATACGAGTCATGACTGGAGCTCATTCCTGAAAAGTAACAATCTGGAAGGAAGCATGAGTCGTCGAGGAAACTGCCATGATAATGCCGTTGCTGAGAGCTTTTTCCAGTTACTTAAACGAGAACGCATTAAGCGTAAAGTGTATTCAAACCGGGCTGAAGCTCGTCGTGATGTGTTTGACTACATTGAGATGTTTTACAACGTGAAACGCCGGCATAGTTCCAATGATCAGTTATCGCCGGTAGAGTATGAAAAACGATTTGAAAAAACGGCTACTGAGTGTCTAGTGAACTAGTGGCGATTCAATTAATGTATATGCAGGCACGATACTATGATCCAGTCATAGGTCGTTTTTATTCGAATGATCCGGTTGGGTACACATCTGCCAACCCAGTTATGTCCTTTAATCGCTATATGTACGTTAATAACAATCCATATAAATATACCGACCCTGACGGTGAGTTCTTGTGGGGGGCAGTTATTGGGGCAGGGGTTGAGCTAATTGCTCAGGTGGCAACAGGACAAGATATAAATTTTACAGATATAGCTATTGCAGGTGCAGTTGGTGCTGTAACTGGTGGGTTTGCTGGCAGAGCTGCTACACAAGCAGTGAAGGGAGCTATAACTGGCTCAAAGGCTGTTGCACAAACAACCGCAGTCAGCGGTGCAGCTAATGGTGCTGGCTCAATTGCTTCCGACTTAGCAAATGGGCAAGAAATCGATCTGACAAAAGCGGCAACAAGCACAGTTGCTGGAGGTGCGGGTGGTTTTGTTGGCGCAAAAGGAGCCAATGCCATTACAAATAAACTAGATGATTTATCTAATGCAGGTGGTATTAGTTCTCAGATATCAAATACGACAAGAAGTAGCTATGTTGGCTCCAACGTTAGTGAGCAACTTACCTCAGGTGGCTCTACTGCTGCTCCTGCGGCGGCTGATGCTGCCCTCTCCGTAACAAATAAAGAAATTAACAAGGAGCACTAGGTGACGTTTTTCAAGTTTTACAAAAGGCAGTTGCTCTTTCACTTAGTAGTAGGAGGCTTTGCTGGATTAGTTATCGGTATAGGTTATAGTCCACTACGTGGTTTGTTTTTTCTAGCTGCCTACAATGTGCTAATGGCGCTAATTGCAGCAAACACATATCGAGTATATAAAAAAAGATATGATACATAGTTGATAAAAAGAAAATTTGAATCCAAAGCCTCGCCCTCGGAAGGTTTTTTTGGTGCTCAATGCAGTAGGCTTCAATAATTAAGCTATACTGCTAACGCACTGTATTAGTTTAATTTTATTGATGTTTTACTATGGCTCGTAGTGTCGATTAATGTATATGCAGGCACGATATTATGATCCAGTGATTGGGCGGTTTTATTCGAATGACCCGGTTGGATTTAAAGGTGTCCATAGCTTTAATCGGTATTCTTACGCAAATAATAATCCGTACAAGTATATTGATCCCGACGGAAGAGAAGTGAAACTTCAGTGGCATGAAGTTTCTATAGCAGGCATAGGGTCAGGAAAAAATCATTCTTTGTTGACTATCATACCGAATGAGCCAAGCCACTTTAATAATGCAAAAAGGATATCTTCAATAGGTCAGTTGACTAATTCTCAGGGACAGAAATATGGGACAATGGGGGCTGGCCCAAATGGGTCATGGAATTTAGAGAGTAACTACAACAGATCGAGCGATGCGGCTGAACATACTGGCGGAATAACTATTACTCCACCTAATGGAATGTCAGAAAATGACTTCGTTGATAATCTAATGCAGCTGGATGCTAACTATCAAGATAATTTGGAATACTCGTTTGATCCCAACGGTAGTGATACGTTTAATTCAAATTCATATGTTTCCGGTTTACTCAATGCAGCCGGTGTGGATATGACCAATATAAAAGTTCCAGAAGGCCAAGGTTTTGACAAACCAGTTCCAAAAGAAAAATTTGAGAAAAAACAATAATGATTAAACTTCTAAAGCATTTCTTTTTAACATGCACAGTGATAAGTCTTGGAGCTTCCGTACTTATTGAGTCGTTTGACTTGCAATATGATGATGGTAGTTTTGGAGGGGTACTTTTTTTTATCTCTTTTATTACTGGCTTTATTCGATTTCTAGTGCAAGACATTTTGAGCTCTATTTCTATAAATATACAAGGGGTGTTTATTGAGTCAATATTGTCAGTGTTCTTGGCGATATTCTTAGATTTTTGTATGCGTATCGTAGTCCATAGGTATTGTAAGCGAAAAACGATTCATCCATAGTAAAGATGGCTCTTTGAATCCAAAGCCTCGCCCTCGCGGAGCTTTGTTTTTTATGCTCAATGCAGTAGGCTTCAATAACTAAGCTATACTGCTAACGCACTGTATTAGTTTAATTTTATTGGTGTTTTACTATGGCTCGTAGTATCGATTAATGTATATGCAGGCACGATACTACGATCCAGTAATTGGGCGGTTTTATTCGAATGATCCAAAGGGTACAGCATCTTTCCTTTCTGAAGGTAAAATTCAAGGGTTCAATAGATATGCATACGCTGCTAACAATCCTTATAAATATGTTGACCCAGATGGAAGAGACTATGAAGAAACCTTCTTGTCGCTAAAAGTACCGTTCGTAGGAGCTGTAGATGTTGGAACTGTAGGCTTTAAACCTAATGCTAGCGGCCAAGGGAATACTACTTCTGGATTGTTCGTGCGATTTAGCACGAGTGCTTCAAATGTTGATTCAGATGTCACCAAAGGCGTTATAAAGCAGAAAGGAGCGATTGCTGGATTGACATTTGGCAAGGGAGCTGGAAGTAATACCGATCAGAACTTTGATGCTCCGTCAGCTTCTCTTGATGTGGGAGTTGGCGTAGGGACAGTCAGTATTGGGGATGCATCTAGCTCAGAATCTAGCGCCACAGTAGAAATTGGCCCCTCACTAGGCGCTGACGCCACCGTCAGTAAATCTTTTACATTGACAGGAAATGATGTCAAACAGGCGGCTCAGGAAGTAAAGTCAAAAATAGAAGAATTAATTAGGTGATACTATGGCAAGACACAATCAATTTAAAGCGATTTTGATAGCTTTAATAATCTGTATTATTGGTTTTAACTTTGTAAAAATCGGGGGAGAGTTTTTTTTCAATCCCTTTTATATATTGAGCTTTGTATTCGCAATAACACTGATTGTTAAGTCAATAAATTATGTTTGTCCTAGCTGTCAGAAAAACCAAGTAATCCGCTCATTTCTAAGTTATCGACTTCCAAAAGCTGAATGCTATTTTTGCAATTGTAATTTAGAAAAGGAAAATTAACTCTAACTTGATCGATTTGAATCCAAAGCCTCGCCCTCGCGGAGCTTTGTTTTCTTCTCACATCAAGCCAAGTTGTAGCTGTTCAATATTCAGATGAGGCGGTGCAAGGTTTCGTGTCAATGCCATGCTTGGTGGCAAAAGACATCAGTTTCTTATCGTAAAAGTCTATATCCCGTTGGTAGCGGCAAAAGAATTTTATGGCTGCATTCTCTTCATCATAGATAGCCCGAATATCGTTTTCCCCGGCATCAATCGAGAAAGTTCCATCGTCTAGCTGATAAGCGGATTGGCCTCCGGCAAAGCTCTCTTTGGTCAATGAAGATAGCACGTCTTCAACTCGCTCTGGTTGCTATTGCGGCCTATCGATTATAGACAATAACCAGATCTGAAAGTCGCTTTTTCTGTCAGCTTCTTTAGGGGAAACGGTTGCTGATATTAGTGGTGGGGCTGGGAACTTTGAACACTTTTTTATCGTGCCTTGGTGAACGGCTTTGCTGTTTTAGGTGCCCATTAAGTTGTTATTTAACTTAACTAACGGAAATTTGAACTGAACAGGAAGAGAGCTTCTTCCAGCATAGAAAATTCCTGTCGGCCTGCTGTATCGCTAATTTGATTTTTCGGTTTCCCGCAATGTCATTGAAGCATCAAAATAAAGCTCATTACTTCTTACTTTTGGATTGTTTTGCAAAGCATTCACAATGTTTTTTCGCCAGCCACTATCATGACGTTTTGATAGCTTTATCAGTATATGATTGGGGGTGTTCGGGTTGCGGGCTAAAGTTAAGTCGGTGCCAATTTGGCCCTCAATTCCGTATAGTGACTCAAGAACTTGAACGGGTGTAGACGAATTATTTGCTATTCTGTTGTGCAATTCATATCCAAGGCCTATTTCAGCGTTCACAAGCTCTCTCAACCGCTCTGGTGATGTACTGGAATCAGCCGCATCGACTAAAGCGGTGTTTATCTCTATGGAGCTTTTAACGGTGTGAGCAGCATGACCAATTAATACAATTGTAATTAAGCCAAAACCAACTACTTTCAACCGATGAAACCCCATGGATGCTCGAATAAGCATATAAATCGATAGTGACAATAGTACCCAGAGCAGCGCGCTACTGGCGAGTGCGTAAAGTTCCACAATACCCATCTGAGCATCGATGACGATATCGGTGATATTTGTTTGAAAGGTATATTGGGTAGCAGCAACGGAAAAACTAATAGCGATAGCCATCAAAGCGGCCTGAAGTTTAGTAAGCTTGTTCAAAAATTCCATTTTATTTCCCTTATTTGATAGCGAGCCTATTTTTGCTGCATAACTCAATATCTAGTATTTCAATTATCCTTAAACGCCACAACTTGTTTATATAGCATGCACACCCGTTTTATCAAACTAAAGCTTTGCTCTAACTCTGGTTGTACCACCAGCCCTTTCATGTCTACAATGCTGTTTAACGTTGGCTGGGAGCGGGTGTTATGGATTTTTCCTACAGTGCGGAAACAAAGGACTACTTAGCGCGGTTAGATGCCTTTATGCGCGAGCATATTGAGCCGTATGAAAACCAGTATCAAAAAGAGAATTATCGGCTGAACAGCACACCGAACTGGCGTGAGTGGCAGGTACCACCAAGGGTGGCCGAGCTTAAGCAAATGGCAAAAGAGCAGGGGCTTTGGAATTTATTTTTGCCTGATGAAGAGCTTGGTGCTGGTTTAAGCACGCTGGAATATGCGCCGCTGGCTGAGCGTATGGGTCGCAGCCTGTTAGCACCCGAGGTCTTCAACTGCAACGCTCCCGACACGGGCAATATGGAAGTGCTGTATCACTTTGGTGATGACCCGCAGCAAGAGCAGTGGTTAAAACCGCTTTTGAACGGCGACATCCGCTCGGTGTTTTGTATGACCGAGCCCGATGTTGCGTCATCCGATGCCACCAATATGCAAACCACCATTAAAGCTGACGGCTCCGACTGGGTCATAAACGGTCGTAAGTGGTGGAGTACTGGTTTGGGTCATCCGGACGCTGAGATTGCCATTGTTATGGGTCTGACCGACGAGGACGCCGACAAACATCATCGCCATTCCATGGTATTGGTGCCGTTAAACACGCCGGGCGTAAATATTGAACGCATGTTGCCTGCCCTGGGAGAGTACGATGCCCCTTATGGCCATGGCGAGGTGGTGTTCGATAACGTCCGTGTGCCGAAAGAGAACATCATTGTCGGCCCCGGCGCGGGTTTTAAGATTGCTCAGGGGCGTTTAGGGCCGGGACGCATTCACCATTGCATGCGTGCTATTGGCGCGGCTGAGCGCGCGCTGGAGCTATTTATTGAACGGGGCGTATCTCGCATTGCCTTTGGCGAACCGTTAATGAAGCTGGGAGGCAACACCGAGCGCTTAGCTGACTTACGTGTAGCCATTGATCAGGCAAGGTTACTGACACTGCATGCGGCGTGGCAAATCGACAACGTTGGTGCCATGAAAGCCATTAAGGAGATATCGGCCATTAAGCTGGTGGCACCGAATGTGCTGCAGCGGGTGGTGGACGAAACCATGCAACTGTTTGGTGGTGCTTCTCTGTGTCACGACACACCGTTGCCGGGCTTATTAACCGTTGCGCGTTCGCTGCGCATTGCCGATGGACCCGATGCGGTGCACCGCGCGACTATTGCAAAAACAGAGTTGAAACAAAGAGAAAAACAAAGGGAAAAACAATGGAAAGGGCGCTCTAATGACTGATCCATCATCCGCCGTAGTCGATCAGGCGAGTGACGTACGCGAAGAAGAAACCTTGCCCGTAGAGGCGTTGGACAACTGGCTGGCGGAGCATATAGGCGACGAGCTGCCGGAAGATCGCGGTACTTTGCGCATTACCCAATATACTGGTGGTGTGTCGAATTGGACCTACCGTTTAGATTACAACGGCCTGGCTTTGGTTCTGCGCCGGCCTCCAGATGGCACAAAAGCCAAGTCCGCCCACGACATGGGTCGTGAGTTCCGCCTGCAGAAACGCCTGAGACCAGAGTTTCCGCACGTACCCCGAATGCTGGCGTATTGCCGTGACGAGTCGGTTATTGGTGCCGAGTTTTATGTGATGGAACACGTAACCGGCATTATTCCGCGGAGGCGTTTTCCTAAAGGGCTGGACCTTAGTTCTGAGCAGGCGAGACAGTTATGCACGAACGCGCTGGATAAACTGATAAAGCTGCACCAGGTGGATTTAGACAACACTGGGCTACGAAAAATAGCTAAAGGTAAAGGCTATACCGAGCGTCAGGTAAATGGCTGGTGTGGCCGTTATGAAAAAGCGAAGACCTGGAATGTATTCGGCGCTAAGTCGGTCATGCGCTGGTTACAAGAGAACCAGCCGCAGAACGAGAAAATATGCTTGGTGCATAACGACTTTCGTTTAGACAACCTGATACTCAACCCGGATGACCCAACCGACATTATCGGCATTCTGGACTGGGAGCTGGCGACCTTAGGCAATCCGTTAATGGATCTGGGCAATTCGCTGGCTTACTGGATTGAAGCGGGCGATGATAAAGTGGCGCGTGCGACTAAACGCCAGCCGAGCGACTACCCGGGCATGTTAACCCGCAAAGAAGTTATCGATTACTACTGTGAGCGCACCGGAACCAAGGTAGAAGACTTTGCCTTTTACGAGGTGTTTGGCCTATTCCGTTTAGCGGGGATAGCCCAGCAAATTTATTACCGGTATCACCACAAACAAACCACCAATAAAGCCTTTAAGAACTTCTGGTTTTTGGTGAACTACTTGCTATGGCGTTGCCGCCGTCGTATCGCCAAAGCTTAAAAAACACCAATAAAAAACAATAACAATAAAGAGAGCTCAATAATGTCTCAACAACGGAAGACCATTTTAATTACCGGTGCCAGCTCTGGTCTGGGGCAGGGTATGGCTCGCGAGTTTGCCGCTCAGGGCAAAGATTTGTGCCTGTGCGCACGTCGGTTAGACCGGCTGGAAGCCTTAAAAACCGAACTGGAAGAAAAGTATTCCGGTATAAAAGTGAGCATTAAAGCCCTGGATGTAAATGCTCATGAAGACGTATTCCGCGTGTTTCAGGAATTTAAGCAAGAGCAGGGGCAAGTTGACCGTTTTATTATTAATGCGGGCATGGGTAAAGGCGCGGCGCTTGGCACTGGCTACTTTGAAGCGAACAAAGCTACAGCTGAAACGAACTTCGTAGCCGCGTTGGCGCAGTGCGAAGCGGCTATGGAAATTCTCCGCGAACAAAAGCAAGGCCATTTGGTAACGATTTCGTCCATGAGTGCTTTCCGCGGTATGCCACGAGCCATGACGGTGTATGCAGCAACCAAAGCTGGTTTGGCGTCGTTAACCGAGGGCATTCGTGCGGACTTAATGAAAACCTACGGCAGCAACAGCCCAATAAAGGTTTCGACTATTTACCCGGGCTATATTCGTTCGGAAATTAACGAGAAGGTGAAAAACACACCTTTTATGGTGGACACCGAAACCGGCTGTCGCTTGCTGGCCGAAGCCATTAATAAAGAGCCGGTTAAAGCTTATGTACCGCGTTGGCCCTGGGCATTAATGGCGTTTTTAATGAAACGACTGCCACTGAAATGGGTGTTAAAGCTGGCTTAGCTTTCGGTTATTCACCAGAGTCAGAACACACGGCGTCGCCGCGAGTAGACACCTGCACCGACAGAGACTGGCTAACGCCTTGTGCATCATTAAACAGAAACACCGGCTCGACTAAAAACATGTCGCCGCGCTTGCCATCGTGGTTTATTTCCAGTCTCTGATCAGATAGTTCCAGTTTAATGCAGCCATCGTGTTCGGTGGTCATTATGCGTTCCCATTTATCCGGCTGTGGTTCGTGCAGCCAAATTTCATGGCCCTGCCAACTTTGTTTTTCACCCCGTTCGCACCAATAGCTGTGAACCTCCAGCGCGCCGTCTTCACTGGTTTCCAATTGGCGGATCTGGCACTCGTCTTCATGCGGTAATTCAGGCTCCATAGCGGTGTACTGGTACACAACAACACTGACAAAAATGACGAGAAGTGTGACGGCCGAAGCGCCTAACCAGATAAGAATTTGCTTTAACATATGGCTCCAGAACCTGATACAGTATAAGTTCATAGTATAAAGACAATAATTATAAGAACAATGACTTGGGGGAAGTATGTGGCAACGTGTTTTGGCATTACTGATTCTTATTGTGGGTTTGCTTCTGGCCGTTCTGGGTGTGGTCAGTGACAACGATACTCCCGTTAGGTTAACCGGCGCGGTTCTGATGTTAATAGGTATTATCTGGTTGTATAAGCAACCGACTTTACAGTCGCTTAACCGCACGGATAAACCCATTTTGAAATGGTATCAATCTCCAATTCTCTGGATACCGATTATTGCTATCATCTTCTTTATTATCAGTTTGTTTATGTAGGCTGAAAATCAGTTAGGAATCGAATTCATGAATATAGCAAAACGGATTGTTATTTTGGCCGGCGCGGTGGGGCTGTTTTTTTATACCGCGGAACAGGAAGAACTGATTACTTTAATTGCGAATTTTAATCTGAGTTGGTACAAACTGGGCGTTCCTGTTGCCTGGGGCTTAGTCATTGGCGGGCTGTGCGCACTGTTAAAGTTCCGTTGGCTGCTGTCCTGGATGGCACCTGTTACCTTAGTTGCCAGCGCCATAACGACCATGGGGCTCACTGGTGCAGCAGCGGTATTTGTGAAACATCAACTGGTGGTGCTTTGCTTGCCGCCGTTACAACTCGCCGCGGTAGGCGTTGGTTTGTACTTGTTTGCCGTGGGTCTGGCTAAGCTAATGGGAGACATTGAAGCCAGAAAATCGGAAAAAGGTGAGGAATGAATCGTCAAAGTAGCCAGGGAATTACATTAAACAGCGATATTGGTGAAAGCTTCGGAACCTGGAAAATGGGTGCCGATGACTTAATTATGCCGCACATCGATTGTGCTAATGTGGCTTGTGGTTTTCATGCGTCAGACCCGTTAACTATGCTTAAAACAGTAAAGTTAGCCAAGCAGCATAACGTGACGATAGGCGCGCACCCTGCGTATCCCGATCTCGTTGGTTTCGGCCGACGTCATATGGCGTTAAAACCCGATGAAGTAACCGCTTTAATTCAGTATCAGGTGGGGGCTTTACAGGGCATTTGTGCCGGCCAGAAAACCGAAGTGAAATATGTGAAGCCACACGGCGCACTTTATAACGACATGTTAAGCGACGGTCAGCAATTCGATGCTGTTTGTCAGGCCATTGCCGCCCTGCAGGAAGACAGACATGAGCCCTTGCCGTTAATGGTTATGGCAACACCCGAAAATGACGCCTGGCGCCACCGCGCGCAGCAGTTTGGTGTTGAATTATGGTTTGAAGGTTTTGCCGACCGCGCTTATGACGACAATGGGCAGTTGCGCTCGCGGAGCAACCCTGATGCCGTGCACGGTGATGTTGAAGCCATGTATGCTCAGGCGGAGGCTTTTGCGACAGGTCGTGCTATTGAGAGTGTGTCGGGCAAGTCGCTGCAAATTGAAATTGATTCTCTTTGTGTTCACGGGGATAACCCCAAAGCGATAGAAACCGTAGAGAAGCTGCGGAATATTGTCCGGCAAGCTAACGAATAAACTCAGGAATGACTAAAGTTCAGTTATGAAAGAAGAGTCTGATTTTCCAAAACTCGTTTCAGCCGGCGCCGATGCCGTTATAGTCTATTTAGGCGAGGGCATTAGTGTGTCGGTTAACCAGCGTGTTCTGGCTGCGGTTAAGGCAGTAAAGGAGCAACTGTCTGATGTTGTGCTGGATTTAGTGCCCTCCTATAACTCCTTAATGGTTTACTACAATGTGTTGAACATTGATGAGCCTGAAATACGTGAACGCTTGCGCGAAGCTCTAGCTGACCTCAGCTCTGATACTAGCGAGCAGAGTGGCAAGCGGCATCGCATTCCGGTTTTTTATGATGAAAGTGTCGGGCCTGATCTTGCCCGCATTGCTGAAATGAACAACTGCTCTGTTGATGATGTAATAAAAACGCACGCCGAGCAAACGTACCGCGTGTACGCCATGGGCTTTGCACCGGGCTTTGCTTATTTAGGTGAAGTGAGTGAGAAAATCAGAACGCCTCGTTTAGATAACCCCAGAAAGCGCATTACCGCAGGCAGCGTCGCCATTGCTGAGAGTCAGACGGCAGTTTATCCGTCGGCATCGCCCGGAGGCTGGAACATTATTGGCCGTACTTCTACTCAGTTATATGACCCGTCATCGGGGACTATCAGCCCGCTGAACGTAGGCGATGAAGTAGAATTTTACGCGGTAAGCAAAGAGCAGTTTATTGAGGAAGGCGGTGACACGGAGGCCTTGTCATGATGCGTATTATTGAGCCGGGTATGCGCTCAGCCGTTCAGGATTTTGGGCGCTTTGGGTATTTGTCGAAAGGCCTGACCCGCGGCGGCCCCATGGATGAACACGCGTTCTTATGGGCTAACCGCTTATTGAGCAACCATTTTAATGCCGCTCAAATAGAAATTACCCTGGGTGGCTTTGAGGTAGAATTTGACCGAGACTGCCAGTGTGCTGTGACCGGTGCCGATGTCGAATTGACGCTGGATGACGAAGTGTTAAATACCTGGCAAAACTTTAAAGTACGCGCGGGGCAACGCCTGAAGATGGGCTACGCCAGTGCTGGTGTCAGAGCCTATTTAGCGGTGCAGGGCGGTTTTCAGGTGGAGCCTAAGTGGGGCAGTTGCGCAACCGTTACTCGCGACGCGGTCGGCGGCTTGCACGGCGATGGAGCGTTTTTACAAGCGGGTGACGAACTGAGCTTTAATGAGCAGAACTATCAGGTATCGCGGCGCGTGGGCTGGGCCTACAGATCGGACTATCAGAAAACTCCGGTCATTGGCTTAATACCGGGCTTTCAGTACGACGCCTTTCCCATGTCTGCAAGAGAAGCTTTCTGTTACGAAGATTACGAAGTAACTAAAGACAGCGACCGCATGGGCATTCGCTTGTCGGGTAAAGCGTTGGAATATAACGGTGAGGGTTTGGTGTCTGAAGGCGTGAATGTGGGGTCTGTACAGGTGCCCGCAAATGGCCAGCCTATTATTATGATGAACGACCGCCAGACCTTAGGTGGCTACCCGAAACTGGGCACCATTAACCCGTTCGATTTAGGTCGGCTGGCACAATGCCAGCCGGGGCAGACCGTTCGTTTTACCCGCATTGAGGGTAAAGTTGCACAGCAGCAATTGCGCCGTTTTTATCAGTTTTTTAATGTTCGCTTAGCTTGTCAGGCTGACGATAACCTGCGATCATAGCCGCTTCATATTATCCGGTGTTGATTTTGTAGCGGAGACAAAAGGTTCATGGCAGATACTGACTCTCGTCCCAGTAATTTTATTCGTCAAATCATTGATAAAGATTTGGCCAGTGGTAAGCACGCAACTGTACACACCCGTTTTCCTCCGGAGCCGAATGGTTACCTGCATATTGGCCATGCCAAATCGATAGTGCTGAACTTCGGTATTGCCGAAGACTACAACGGCACCTGTAACCTGCGTTTTGATGATACCAACCCACTGAAAGAAAAAGTGGACTATGTGAACTCCATTAAAAAAGACGTGGAATGGCTGGGGTATCACTGGGAAGGCGAGCCGCGTTATTCCTCTAATTACTTTGATCAGCTACACGCGTTTGCGGTTGAGCTGATTGAAAAAGGCCTGGCCTACGTTGATTTCAGTTCGCAGGATAAAATGCGCGAAATGCGCGGTACTCTGAAAGAGCCGGGCGTAAACAGCCCTTACCGTGATACCTCTGTGGAAGAGAACTTAAAGCACTTTGCTGACATGACAGCAGGTAAGCACGAAGAAGGCACCGCCGCATTACGGGCAAAAATTGATATGAGCTCGCCGTTTATGTGTATGCGCGATCCGGTAATTTACCGTGTGCGCTTTGTACACCATCACCAGACCGGTGATAAATGGTGCGTTTACCCAATGTACGACTTCACCCACTGTATTTCGGATGCGCTGGAAGGTATTACACATTCACTGTGTACGCTGGAATTCCAGGACAACCGTCGCTTGTATGACTGGGTACTGGATAACATCAGCATTGACTGCCATCCACAGCAAATTGAATTCTCGCGTCTGAATCTGCAATACACGGTAATGAGTAAACGCATTATTAATACGCTGGTTGACGAGAATAAAGTAAGCGGTTGGGATGATCCGCGCATCGCTAGTATTGCTGGTTTGCGTCGCCGTGGTTATACACCAGATTCAGTTCGTGAGTTCTGCCGTCGTATTGGTGTGACCAAAATGGATAACCAGGTAGAAATGAGCATGCTGGAAGCCTGCATTCGTGATGACCTGAACGTTAATGCACCACGCGCTATGGCGGTGATGGATCCGGTTAAAATTGTTATTGAGAACTACCCGGAAGGCGAACAGGAATTGCTGGATGCGCCAAACCACCCGAATGACCCGGAAATGGGCTCGCGTCAGGTGACTTTTAGCCGCGAAATCTGGATTGAACGTGAAGACTTCCGTGAGTCGGCTAACAAGAAGTTCAAGCGTCTGGTGCTGGATAAAGAAGTGCGTTTACGTAATGCCTATGTTATTCGTGCAGACCGGATAGAAACCGACGATAACGGCGAGATCCAGACCATTTACTGTCATTACGACGCTGACACTCTGGGTAAAGACCCGGCAGACGGTCGTAAGGTGAAGGGCGTTATTCACTGGGTGTCTGCAGAAACTGCAAAAGCAGCAGAATTCCGTGTGTATGACCGCTTATTCCAGGTGCCTAACCCGGCAGCCGAGGAAGACTTGTTCTCAACCCTGAATCCGGAGTCTTTGGTTATTAAGAAAGGCTTTGTGGAAGCTAACTTAGCGAGTGCGAAACTGGGCGAGAACTTCCAGTTTGAACGTCTGGGCTACTATTGTCTGGATCAGGATGCTGAGACTGAAGGCCGTTTAATATTCAACCAGACCGTTGGTTTACGTGACAGCTGGGCGAAAATAGAACAGGAACAAACTACTGGATCTTAAACTGGTCCAGTAGCTTAGCGCCGTACAAACGTGAGGGGGGGTAAAAGCCCCCTGACTGCTTCTGGCTTAAGGTATGAATGGCTATCTCAACAGCTCCTTCGGCAGTTAGCGAATAGCCGTTTTTCACTTTAACCCGCATACTTTTCTTATTGCCTTTGGCATCGCTGATTTCACCCCAAACGTAAGTGGGGTTATTCTTCCGTTCTTTTTCTTCAGGGCCAGCAGGCTGTGATTCGAGCTTTTTCTTCAGTTTAGCCTGAACCCATTTCCACTTAAATACCCAACGGAACCAGTTCATCCGGCGCATTTTCTTCACTAAGCGTGGGCTGGCCGGTATGTACACTTCAATATTGGGTATTTCCGTGGTGTAGTAGGCGGTAGAGACATCGCCCCAGGGAATGGTCATGGCATATTTTTCGCCATTACCAAAATCTATCCAGCGAGAATGCCATGCGTGAGGGACATCGGTAATTTGTCCTTTAATACGAGCGGCGCCACCACGACCTAAACGTTCTATGCTGGTTCTGGCAGTGCCACGACTCATGCGTGAACCTGAATCAAAGCCTAAGGCCAAGTGTGTAGCTTCCGGCATCTGCGCATTGAGTCGCGCGGCAATACAATCGGTTGGAATAACATCGAACCCAACGCCCGGGCATAAAACAATACCGGCTTCACGCGCGGTTTTGTGCATAGAGTGAGCGTATTCAAATACGTCTATCTCGCCGGTAATGTCTAAATAGTGGGTTTTGGTATCAATACAGGCTTGAATAAGGGGAATTGCGGTCTGGCTGAATGGGCCTGCGCAATTAACGACTAAGTCTACGTCTTCTAACTGCTTTTGAACTTCATCAATACTGTCGAGCGAGAAGACCTTGTATTGAAAGTCTAAGTGACGTGCTACTGGCTCAAGGGCGTTTTCGTTACGGCCGGCTAAAATAGGTTGGTAACCGCGTTTTTTAGCCTGATGGGCAATAAGTTTGCCTGAATAACCGTATGCACCGTAAATGAGCCAGCGCAGTGCCATATTATTACTCTGCCTCAGCGGCAGCTTTGTATTCGCAGCCTTCGCCACGCTGACATTCACCGTAAAGGTACAAACTGTGGTTAGTCAGTTTAATTTTATTTGCTGCGGCTACTTTTTCCTGACGCTCTTCGATTACGTCATCTTCAAATTCAAAAACGTGGCCACAGGTTAAACACACCAGATGATCGTGGTGGTGCTTTGCACTCAACTCAAATACCGAACGCCCACCTTCAAAGTGGTGGCGAGTAATAATACCAGCGTCATCAAACTGGTTTAGTACCCGGTAAACGGTAGCCAGGCCAATTTCATCTTTTTGTTCCAGCAGAATTTTATAGACATCTTCGGCACTGATGTGTTGGTTATCTGGTTTTTTCAAAATCTCCAGAATCTTCATCCGTGGGGAAGTGACTTTTAGTCCTGCTTTTTTCAGCTGTTCGTCGTTACTCGCCATAATAATTAGTATCTCAGTTAAACATGTATAACAGCATACCCTGTATTAGCTGTCACTTGCCAGTTCTGCCAGACACATTTCTTCATAAACTTGCTGGCACCATTTGCTAACGCGTTCTTTGGTTAACTCTGGCTGACGGTCTTCATCTATGCCCAAACCGACAAAGTGTGTGTCGTCGGCCATACCTTTAGAGGCTTCAAAATTGTAGCTCTCGGTAGGCCAGTGTCCGACAATAATGCCACCACGAGCTTCCACAATGTCGCGAACCATGCCCATGGCATCAAGAAAGTATTCAGCGTAATCTTCCTGATCACCACAGCCAAAAATGGCAATGAGCTTGTCCGTAAAATCGATTTCTTCCAGTTCGGGGAAAAAGTCATCCCAATCGCACTGAGCTTCGCCGTAATACCACGTCGGAATACCGAACAATAGTAAGTCGTAATTGGCAATATCTTCTTTACTGGATTTGGCGATGTCTTTTACATCAACGAGCTTTTTACCAAGCTCTTTCTGAATCATCTGTGCGACGGCTTCGGTGTTACCGGTGTCGCTTCCAAAGAAAATTCCAACAGTTGCCATAAGTCAATTTTCACCTGATTATACGAATAAACAGTACTGAACGGGTTGCCATTCAGCGGCGTAAATTATCAATTGGGTTAAACTCCGGATTCCCAGAGCACCTGAATAATACCTTTAGCGATAAAGCCAAAACAGCCAAGAAAGAGCACCATCCAGACAATAACCTGGCCAAATTTGGGCACTGCAGAACGTTTTAACACGTCCCGAATGGCTAAGCCTATTAGTAAGAATAGTATGCCCAGCGTAAAATTGGTGGCCAGAACTTCAATTTGTTCGTAATACTCAGCTAACATACTGCTTAACCTCGCTGGTACTTAACCTAAGAATGCTTAATGCGGTCTTGACTGTTTTTTACGGCGCTTAGATTACCATAAAGCACGACTGGTGGCGAGATTACTGCGCTATAAACTCAATGACCAGGCGGTTAAATATTCTTGGTTTCTCGGCATGTAGCCAGTGGCCTGCACCTTCAATAACTTTTACCGAGGCATTGCTAAATCGCGCTGCCACGTCTTGTTGATGCTTTTCTGTGAGGTAGTTTGAGCTACCTCCTTTTATAAAAAGTACCGGTCCGTCGTATTGGCCTTTGCTGACAGCCGCTGAAATTTGCTGATAATTTTCTCTTAGCGCTTTTAGGTTAAGCCGCCATTGGTAACCGTCGTCAGTTTTTTTCAGGTTTTTCAGCAGAAACTGACGTACACCTTTTTCTGAAATTGTCTCGGCTAACTGTTTGTCGGCGTCGCCGCGGCTTTTTACCTGGTCTATGTCCAGGTTAGAAAGAGCGTCTAATATGCTGTCGTGGGTACCGTCGTAAGCGGCGGGTGAAATATCAGCAAATATTGCCGCTTTAATCCGTTCAGGGGCTTTTATGCAAGTTTCCATTGCTATTTTGCCACCCATAGAATGACCGACTAAATAAAACTGTTTCAGGTTCAGCGAGTCAGCCAGTTTTATAATGTCTTCTGCCATGTCCGGGTAAGTCATGCTGTCGCTGTGAAACGATTCACCATGATTACGGGCGTCGGGCAAAATGCAGTAGTAGTTTTCTGACAGTTCACGGGCAAGACTTTTTAAATTGTCTTTATCGCCAAACAGACCGTGAATAATGATGATAGCCGGATTGCTATCCGTACCTAATGTTTCGTGATTCAACAATGAAGAGTCTGCCATCGAACTGCCTTTAGTGATAAACTTTGGTCTATATTTTCAAGGCTTTGTCGGGGTGTTGCAAGTGACAAAGCGCAACCTTTCAATTTTTAGAGGTAGAAAGTCAACAATGAAGCGGATTGACATTGACGATGACTTATACACGTACATTGCAAGCCATACCAGACAAATAGGCGAGAGCGCATCGGATATTCTGCGTCGTTTGCTTGACGTGAATAGCAGTGAACCTGAAGCCGACAGCAAAAGCGAACTCACTGAGTCGGTTTTTAACCGTTTGAATGAGCAGGATGTGCGTATTCAGAAAAGCGTAGTAGCGCGCTTTCTGTATATTTTAAGCATGTTGTACCGCTGCCACCCGAGCGAATTTTCGCAAGTGCTGGATATTCGCGGTCGTGATCGTCAATATTTTGCCCGCTCAGAAGAAGCTTTACTGACATCGGGGAACAGCACGAACCCGAAGCAGATTCCGGACTCTCCATTTTGGGTAATTACCAATACCAATACGACTAAGAAAAAAGCCATGCTGACTCAGGTAGCAGAAAAACTGGGTTATCAATCGGCCGATGCAGAAAAAATTAGGGACTTTTTATAATGGCGGATCACGAGCGAGCAGGCCAGTTGGCGCAGGCCAGCGACTTGACCAATATAGCGCAATTGACCAGTGCGTATTATGTTTATGAGCCGGACCCACGCAAAGCGGCTGAAAAAGTCAGTTTTGGTACCTCGGGTCATCGAGGCAGTTCATTGAAGCGTTCCTTTAATGAAGCGCATATTCTGGCTATTGCTCAGGCTATTTGTGCTTACCGCGAGGAGCAGGGCATTACCGGACCTATTATGGTGGCTAAAGACACTCATGCGCTGTCTGAGTCTGCTTACATTAGTGCGTTAGATGTTTTTATTGGCAATGGCGTAGAGGTTCAGGTTCAGACTGAGCATGACTACACACCAACTCCGGTTTTAAGCCGCGCGATTATTGAGTGGAACCGTGAGAACACAGCTAAAGCCGATGGCGTGGTGATTACACCCTCGCATAACCCGCCAGAAGATGGCGGTTTTAAATACAACCCGTCACATGGTGGTCCGGCAGACTCTGACGTGACCCGAACCATAGAGAAATACGCAAACGCGTTGCTGTCTTCAGGGCTTGTCGGCGTGAATACCTGCGAGAGTGAAGACGTATTACAGCACCCGAAACTAACCTTTGTTGATTGGCGCACGCAGTATATTAGCCAGCTTGATGATTGCATTGATATGTCGGCTATTCAGGATGCGAAACTGAGACTGGCGGTTGATGCCATGGGTGGCTCGGGCGCTAAGTACTGGACGCAAATTGCAGAGCATTACAACTTATCGATTGAGGTTCGTAATGCCGTGGTCGACCCGACATTCTCTTTTATGCCGCTGGATAAAGACGGAAAGATTAGAATGGATTGCTCGTCGCCTTTTGCCATGGCCAGCTTGCTCGAGCTGAAAGACAATTACGATTTGGCTTTTGGTAACGACCCGGACTATGACCGTCACGGCATAGTGACTCCGACACACGGTTTACTGAATCCGAATCATTATTTGTCTGTGGCAATAGATTACTTATGTAAGAACCGCGACTGGGATAACAGTATTGCTATTGGAAAAACTCTAGTGTCCAGTGCCATGATTGACCGCGTGGTGGGCGCAAACGAGCGACCATTGATGGAAGTACCGGTGGGTTTTAAATGGTTTGCTAAAGGGTTGTTTGAACGTTCAATTGCGTTTGCCGGTGAAGAAAGTGCCGGTGCTACTTTACTTGACCGTAAAGGCAATACCTGGACGACCGATAAAGACGGCATTGTCATGGCACTGCTGGCGGCTGAAATACTGGCGAAAACCGGTAAAAACCCCGGTCAGTATTACGATGACTTATGCCAGCAACATGGTACGGCTTATTATCGCCGGGTTGATACCGCTTCCAGTGTACAAAAGAATGCGCGCTTTAAAGACATTCGTGCCTACAAAGTAAAGCTGGCTGAACTGGCGGGTGACAGTGTGTCTGATATTTCTACCAAAGCGGCAGGGAATGACGCCCAGTTTGGTGGGATAAAAGTGACTACTGATAACGGCTGGTTTGCTGCCAGACCTTCAGGCACAGAGCCTGTTTATAAAATTTACGCAGAAAGCTTTGTCAGCGAGCAACATCTGGATGACATTCTGGAGCAGGCCACCACCTGGGTGAATGACCTGCTGTCAGACTAAGCCTTTAACGAAGGACGGCGTTGGATTCCATTTCCTCGTCGTCTTCTTCTTCCGTTTCCGGGGCTTCCTCAGCCATTGACGTTAAAAGCTCATCAGAAGTTTGTGACGGTGCCAGTATGGCAAAGTTGCTGTGCAGCTGGTCTTCTGCTTTTGCCCGACGTGTAATGCGGTACAGAGAATAAAAGCCAACACAGGAGGTAAGCGCGGCTAAGAGTAAAAAGAAGTAATTAATGGCACCAAACTGCATTAACGCAGCTACCGCAGGCGCACCAATAATAGAGCCTGCTCCTCCAATTTTAATGATGGCACCGGTTGCTCCCACCATTTGATCTCGTTCCAGAAAATCGTTTGTGTGCGCCATGCCGAGTGAATATAAAGGCAAGATGAACGCACCGAGCAGACCAACGTTTAAATAAATGAAAATAGCGTTAGATGCACTAAGCTGTGAAAGGGTCGCCGCGGTAAGTGTCCCTCCGGCGGCACAAATAGCCATAACAAAACGACGGTCGATGCGGTCCGACAATAAGCCAAATGGTGCCTGCGAAATTAAGCCTCCGGCAATAAAGGCGGCCATGAAAAAGGTAATTTGCAGAACACTAAGGCCTATGTAGGACGCATACATTGGCCCTATACCGTAAAACATGGCGTAGCAGGCCTGCATTATAAACGCATTAATTACGCCCAGTGGAACGGTTTTCAGCAGCAGTGAAATGGGGACTTTTCTGTTTTCGTGCGTTGTAGGCTCAGCCGTAACGCTGACCAGAATTGGAATAAGCGCTAAGTTAATGAGCAGAGCAACAATAGCGAAAGCAACAAAGCCAGCCGGGTCGGCGACACCGAGAATCAGCTGCCCGACAATGAGTCCGCTGTATATAATGACCAGATAAACTGACAGCAGGGTACCGCGGCTACGGTTATCGGCCATGGTATTAAGCCAGCTTTCAACAATGACGAAAATACCAGAAATAGCGAAACCGGTTATAAAACGCATGACGAACCAGACCACCGGATCGACCCAGATGGCCTGCATCAGAATACTAAAGGCAGCCAGCGCGGCAAGGCCGCCGAATGAACGAATATAGCCTACCCTGCGAATATCTTTTGGTGCGCGGGTCGAGCCAAATAAATAGCCGATAAAATAAGCCGACATGATAAAGCCGGTGACTAAGGTACCAAAACCTTCAATGGTAGCGCGCAAACTTAACAGGGTACTGGTCATGCCGACACAGACCCCAATTAAACTGATACTTCCAAGCAGTGAGCTGATACCGCGAAGTTGTTGTTTTAGCATGCCTTTGTCACCCTTCGTTCGTTTGTCGCAATACTACCGTTAGTGGCTTTGTTTTCCTAGTGAAGATTCCCACAAGCTTATCCACAAGTTGTTACTTGCTGTTCGCTACCTGGCTGTTTAATATGCTCTCAAAGTCTTATTTGGATAATGACATGTCAAAGTCGCAGATTCTTTACTTCGCTGCCAGTTTATTTTTTCTGTTTAGTCTTTTTCTGGCTACAGAAGCCGAAGCGCGGTTGATTGAAAATTTATATTCAGCAGAAGTGGCAGTGGCCTCGCAGAGTTCATCTGACCGGCAACAGGCAATAGGACAAGCGTTTGACCGTGTTATCACAAAATTAACGGGGCAAACCGAATTGACCGGACATGACGCTATACAGCGAGCAAAACGTGATGTGAATAATTATCTGGTTCAATACGGTTACAGTGAAAATGAAGGACAGCGAACTTTAACGGCGACATTTGACGGCCGCAAGTTACGCGCACTTCTGGCTGAGCAGCAGTTACCCTACTGGGGCAGCCGGAGACCACAACTGATGTTGTGGATAGCGAAGGAAAACAGCAACGGTCAGCGCGTAATCATTGACAGTAATAGTGAATCAGTATTTACCCAGCAACTGAGATTCTTTGCGCAGCAATACAGTATTCCAATTCAGCTGCCGTTGATGGATTTGACCGACAGTTTCACCATAAATGCGACCGATGTCTGGGGGCGCTTTTTAGACCCGGTGAGAACCACTACAGAGCGTTACGGCACAGACGGTTTATTGATCGGTCGTATCATTCGTCAGGACAACGAGGAAAAGCCCTGGAGTTTAAACTGGTTTGTTGAAGTGGGAGACGACCGTTTCTCCGGTGAAGTGACAGCGACCAGTCCAGACTGGCTAGCGAAGCCTCTGGTCGAGCAGCTAATGGCGCACTTGGCTAAGCAGTACAGTGTTACTGCGGGTGATGAGAATGTTCGTAATACGTTGATGATTAAAGTTGAAAAATTAAGTAGCTTAAATCGTGTTTTAGAGTTGGAAGCGTTTTTAGATAGCATTGTCTCTGTTAGCGACGTTCGTTTACTTGAATACTCGCAAGCTATGAGTGAATTCGAGATTGTGGTTAACGGCCCGGTCGATCAAATATTGCAGGCTATCAACTTGGATGGACGCCTGGTTTCACAGGAACTCGGGCCGTTTGTTGCTGCGCGACAGACTGAAACACCGGTTTATCGTTGGAATGAGAGCCGCTGATGTCACCACAGCAATTACCGTTAGCCGTACAGTTGCCGGATGACGAGATATTTTCTACTTTTCTTGCGGGCGACAACTCAACCTTATTAAGTTGGTTAGAGAGTTTGCCTACAACTGAGCCACCGCTGAGGAGAAGCCAGCAATTGACCTGGTTGTCGGGAGCGAGTGGGGTAGGAAAAAGCCACTTAATGCACAGCGTTATAGCTTCGGCCGGGTCGCAATACCGCATTGCGTATTTACCTTTGCGTGAGTTGGCTAAAGCCGATGCATCGGCCGTTCTGCAAGGAATTGATCAGGCTGATCTTATTTGTCTGGATGATATTGATACGGTAACGCTGGAACAGAATTGGAGTTTTGAGTTGTTCTCGCTTATTAATCGCGTAACCGATAATGAGTCGACACGTTTGGTCATGACGGCTAAACAGTCTGCTGCTCAAACTAAAGTTCTGTTACCGGATTTACAGTCGCGTTTCCAATGGGCAACGGGCTTTCAGGTTCAGCCGCTGAACGACGAAGAAAAAATTAATGCGTTAATTTTGCGGGCACAATGGCGTGGACTGGAGTTGCCGAACGATGTTGCGGCTTTTATGACTCAACGACTGGGTCGTTCCATGCGGGATTTAATGAAAGCGTTAAACGAGCTTGATAAAGCCTCTATTACTTACCAACGCCGCTTAACAATTCCTTTTGTTAAGCAGGTTCTCGAAATTTAGTCGTAGTCTTTTAGTTTTTTCAGCCCTAACCCCTGAGCTCTTCCCTGATAGCGGGCATAACCTGTTGCGCCAATAAATGCGCCGGTGGTAAATATCAGTTCCAGTATTGACCACACACGCTCGTCCGGGTGGGTGTAGACCACGGTTAAGCCATGCAGAAAGTAAAACATTAAAACAAAGTTAGTCCATGCGTGGGTATAAGGTTTGCCTTTAACCAGCCCATGCAGAGGGAATAACAACGGCAGCACCCAGAGGAACAAAGCAATATAAACTGGCAATGTACCCGGCGCGTCGGTTGGCATACCGTGCCACAGTGCAACTAAAATGAGCAGTGGCCAGTAACAAACTTGTGTTAACCAGCGATAAAAGCGTGGAGAAGTCGGCATTGATAATTCCTATGATGAGAGCTTAGAAGCGGTTTGCGTGACTCGTTTACCCAAAGCGATAGCGCATTGCTTTTCATGGTCAGTTAACTTATTGCTGTGCTCATGGTGGCTGGCACCATAAGGTGAACCGCCGGACTGAGTCTGATGCAGAGCCGGCTCAGAATAAGGAATGCCAACCAGCATCATACCATGATGCAGCAGCGGTAAAGCCAGAGTCAGCAGGGTCGATTCTTGTCCCCCATGAAGAGAACTGGAGGAAGTGAACACCGCACCGGGTTTGTCAGTTAACGTAGCCTGCAACCATTCGCGCGAGGTGCCTTCCCAGAATTTTTGCAGGCTTGAGGCCATATGCCCAAATCGAGTCGGACTGCCCAGAATAAGAGCATCGCAGGTTTCAAGGTCAGCGTTTTCAACTTCCAGATCGCGGTCACTGACGGCATCACTGCCGTGCCCGGTGCTGCGTAAAACAGCTTCGCCTCCAGCCGCCGTAACGCCTTCGGCTATCGCGTCAGCAAGCTGCTGAGTAGCCCCGTTACGGCTGTAATAAAGAATAACGACGCGGGTCATTATAAAATATCCAGTATAGCTTCAGGAGGGCGGCCAATGGCCGCTTTATTACCCCGAATAACAATAGGGCGCTCAATAAGCTTAGGGTTATTGACCATTGCGGTAATCAATTCATCTTCGTTATTGATACCGGCCAGACCGAGTTCTTTATATGCGTCTTCTTTTTTGCGCATTAGCTGATCGGCAGAAAGCCCTAACTTTTCCAGTATATCTTTTAATTCTGCAGCGTTAGGTGGAGTTTTAAGGTATTCAACAACTTCCGGCTCAACGTCATTCTTCTTGAGTAATTCAAGAGTTTGTCTTGATTTTGAGCAACGCGGGTTATGATAAATTGTTACTTGGCTCATAAGTATCGTACCTTGTAGTATCTGATTATTAGGTAAGTATAAGTTAATAATAACGTAATTGAGGTAAGGAATGAAACTGAGAACGCTAGTGTGCGCGGCAGCTGCTGTGCTGATAACAGCTTGTTCGCAAGAGCCGGATGTGGTTACTGATGCCGACAATGAGTTTCGCTGGGGCGACGTTGGTGAAAAAACGGTGGTGGTAAACTACTTTGCTGAGTGGTGCGCTCCTTGTTTAAGAGAGTTACCTGAGTTAAACGAATTTAACCAGCACAAAGCAAAAGATGTTGAGTTAGTCGGTGTCAGTTTCGATCCAATGTCTAACGCTGAACTGGCTGAGCTGAAACAGCGCCATGGAATAGAGTTTCAGTTGGCGTTGATGGAGCCTGCGCCAAAGTTTCCGTTTCAGCGTCCGCAGATGTTACCGGCTACCTACGTAATAAAGCCGGACGGCAGCGTCAAAGGGCCTTTAATGGGAGAGCAGGACTTAGAATCGCTGGAAAATGCGGTTAACTCACATTAACGATTTTATTTGCTGCTCTAAGCTGCGCATTTGCTCAATACGTGCATTCAGACGTTTATGCGTCAGATCGCTATCGGTATGGTTATGTGCAGTGTGCAGCTGATCAATGGCGAGCCGGAAGTTTCCTCTTAACGCCAGTGATTCCGCTCGGGTTTCGTACATAGCCGCTCGCTTGCCACTACGCTCGTACACTTGAGTGAGAAGATCAAGCGCCAGCGGGTGGTCCGGTTGTTTTAGTAAAAAATCGCGCAGAAGCTTCTCAGCTAACTCGGTGTCTTCTGCCTGAAGTGCCGCGTTAGCAAAGTTAAGAGTAATAACAGGCTCGGTTGGTTGCTGAATGTACTTGCCTCGTAGCCAGCTTAAAACCGTCTCGTAATCTTTTTGTGCCAGTAGAATGTCGGTCTGGACATCAATATAGAATGGATCATTAGGATAGCGCTCTAGTAGTGGCTGCATAAGTTTATAAGCTACATCAATGTTGCCACCGTCTAACGCGCGTATGGCTAAACCATATTGCCCTGCTTGTTGGTTAATTGAATTGCTACTGGAGCGCATAGATTCAAAGTCACTATTCGTGGTGTTGCCAATATAGCGAGCCTGAACTCTGGTTTTAGCCAGGGCAAAGTCGAGGCTGGGGGGTACGTCCACTCTTTGCATATTTTCAGCGCGAGCACGAGTGTCTGCTATGCGGGACTCAGGCAATGGGTGAGTCATGAGCATTTCCGGGGGCTTGCTTACATAGCGGTATTTTTCTGCCAACCGGCCAAAAAAGTCGGGTGCGCCACGGGGATCAAAACCTGCGGCTAACAACGTAGAGAGACCGATGCGGTCGGCTTCCATTTCATACAACCTAGTGTAATTAATTTGTGACTGACCGGCCATACCCATTGTGGCGTAAAGGCCTGCAGCACCGGCTTCAGGGTTGGCCATGCCGACTAAAATAGAGCCAATGATACCAGCAATGGTCATAGGCATACTGCGCTGTTGTTCCTGCATTCGACGAACCATGTGACGTTGAGTAATGTGCGCGACCTCGTGTCCAAGTACCGCCGCGAGCTCTGACTCGGTTCTTGCTTCGTCAATTAAGCCCGTATGCACACCTACGTAGCCGCCCATGAAGGCGAAGGCGTTTATTTCCTTATTGTTAATCCAAAAAAAGTTGAAAGGATAGCGCACACCGCTGGTGTTTCTGACTAACCGCTGGCCAATGCTGTTTAAATAGCTGTCTAATACCGGATCGTGAACAATAGGGGCTTGTGAGCGTACCTGACGCATGTAAAAGTCGCCTACAACACGTTCACGTTCGATACTCATGAAAGCCGCGCCGGTAGTTCCAATTTCTGGTAAACGTTGGTTATCCTGCATAGCGTTGCTGACAGCACTAAAGCTGATTGCAAAGATCAATAAACAAGCGGTGAAAGTGTGTAATATTTTGGTGGACATCAACTACTCATAGGCCAAATGAAACGGATTTAATCTTCTCTTAAGAGCAAAATTCTTATCTTTAGTTCCTTTTTACTCTATGGGGTTATGGAAAGATTGCAAGGACTGATATTATCATCTCAACAAAGGTTAAGAGATAGTGGTTATGTGGGAATACATTCAACAGTGGTATCAACGGAAATTTTCTGACCCTAATGCAGTAACTTTATTTCTGTTACTGGTTGTTGTGGTATTAGTCATTGTGTTTTTCGGTAGCTTAATTGCGCCGTTGTTAATTGCTATATCTCTGGCCTATTTGCTAGACTGGCCGGTAATGCGATTGATGGGGCTTGGTTTATCCCGTTTAACCGCCACGATTATTACCTTTTCGTTATTCCTGGCATTAATGATTGTTACTTTGCTGACTCTGGTTCCCGTTATTTGGCAACAAAGTACGACTTTGATTCAGGAAATGCCTGATATGGTTACGAACCTGCAAATTTGGCTGCATAAACTACCTGAAATGTTCCCGACTATTGTCGATGACAGCCAAATTACTGAGTTTACTCAGGAAGTAAAAAGACGAGCAGTGAGTTTAGGAGAAAGCCTGTTAACGGTTTCCCTGACCTCTATTGTGAACGTCATGGCCATGCTGGTTTATCTCATTATCGTGCCGCTTTTAATCTTTTTTATGCTAAAAGACCGCGATATATTGATTGCTCATTTCAGCCGTCTGTTGCCTTCAAACCGTCAGTTAATTTCGCAGGTCGGGCAGGAGATGAACCTGCAAATTATGAACTACATTCGTGGCAAAGCAATTGAAGTGGTGGTGGTTGCGATAGTCACTTTTGTTACCTTTAGCTTATTTGGGCTGCGCTACTCGGCATTACTGTCCATTATGGTCGGTTTATCGGTTTTAATTCCCTACGTAGGCGCTGCGGTCGCAACCATTCCGGTGGTATTAGTGGCTTTATTTCAGTTTGGGCCAACGGCGGCATTTGTTTGGGTGACCGTAGCCTATCTGGTTATTCAGGCTCTGGATGGTAACTTACTGGTACCGCTATTGTTCTCAGAGGCAATAAGCTTAAACCCAGTCTACATTATTGGCGCGGTATTAATTTTTGGCGGCATATGGGGGTTCTGGGGCGTGTTTTTTGCTATTCCGCTGGCCAGTCTGGTCAAGGCGGTACTAACAGCATGGGACAGTGGCACCGGGGAAAAGGCAGAAGAGCAAACACCGCTTTAGTGCGGTGTCTGCTCTATAGAGCTTAAGCTTGCTTAAGGTGCTCCAGCACCACTTCGTGATGCTCTTTAGTTTTAAATTTATTGAAGACTTTTGAAATGCTTCCGTCCTGTTCTACTAAAAAGCTAATACGGTGAATACCATCGTATTCTTTACCCATAAACTTTTTCAGGCCCCATACGCCAAAGTCTTCAGCCACTTTATGGTCTTCGTCGCTTAACAAGGTGAAGTTTAACTCATCTCTATCAGTAAACTTAGCTAAGCGTTTAGGCGCATCAGGGCTTATACCAACAGAGACAACATTAAATTCCTCAAGCTGCTTACGGCTGTCGCGTAAGTTTTGTGCCTGCACAGTGCAGCCCGGTGTCATGGCTTTTGGATAAAAGTAAACCAGTACCCGGTTCTCTTTTAATAACTCCGATAAGGTCACTGAGTTCTCGTTCGCATCCGGTAAAGTAAAGTCAGGCGCTTTATCGCCCTGTTGTAGTGTCTGCATTGCATTCTCCTGGAACTTAGTTAACAGTGCCAACATCATAGCGGACAGATGCCGTCTTGGAAAATGCCATACCGGCAAAAGTTTACGGAACCTTCTTGGCAAGTTACGTTCCTATCACTTGTGTTTCGTCAGGGCTGGCATTACCATTGGAGCCCCAATTTAGGACTTGGAGAATGTATGCTTAAGGGCAGTATTGTCGCTTTAGTTACCCCTTTTACAAAATATGGCAATGTTGATTACAGTGAACTTGAGTTTCTGGTTAACAAACATTGCGAAGCGGGTACCGACGCTATTGTAGCGGTTGGCACGACAGGGGAGTCAACAACCTTAACGCATGAAGAACATATCGCTGTCGTTAATGCCATGGTCGAACTCAGTGCCGGGCGCATCGATATTATTGCTGGAAACGGTTCAAACTCGACCAGTGAAGCCGTGCAACTGACAGAAAAAATGACCCAGGCGGGTGTAAGTGGTTTCTTAAATGTTACGCCATACTACAACAAGCCTTCTTTAACAGGCTTAATTGCACATTATAAGGCTTGTGCTGATGCCTCTGATAAACCCCAGATTCTATATAATGTTCCGGGGCGTACCAGTCTTGATATGACACCTGACATGGTCGAACAGTTGGCAAAAATTGATAACGTTATTGGTATAAAAGAAGCCACCGGTGACGTGAGTCGGGTGCAGGAACTTAAAAAACGCTGCGGCGATGACTTTATCTTGTTAAGCGGTGACGACCCTACTGCACGCGAATTTATGTTTGCCGGTGGTCATGGTGTTATCAGTGTCACCGCTAATATTGTTCCTGCCAAAATGAAAGAGCTGGTAACGGCGGCACTTGCTGGTGATAAAGAAAGTGCAAACCAAATCGATGCTGAGCTGGAACCATTGCATAATATGTTATTTGTTGAATCCAACCCCATTCCGGTAAAATGGTCGCTCGCTTTAATGGGTTGGGTCAGCGCAAATTATCGTCTGCCACTGACACCTCCGGAAGAGAGTAATCAACAATTGATTGAGTCAGTGTTACAGAAAGCAAACCTACTGAATATTCAGGAGTCGTAATGAAATTGTCTCGCCTTGCGTGGATGGGCGTAGCTGCCGTAGTTGTAACAGGTTGTTCGTCGGTAGAGAAAGAACGTGCCAGCGGCGGGTTTGAATACGTGAACATTCAACCTACTGCCTCACTGAATATTCCGGATGGTCTGGAGAAGCCGGAAAAAGGAACGCAGTATCAAATTCCGGACACGAACATAGCACCGGCTCCTGTTGGTTATAAAGTCAATATAATGGCTCCGCAGCAGGTTCGTCCTATTGGACTGGGCAGCCGGGTGTTAGAAACTGAAACCGAAACCCGGGTGTACTTTGATATTGTCGATGGCATGGGAGACTCAGTAACCGAGTTTGTTCGTCAGGCGGCATTTGATGTACTGGAAAGACGCGACATTCAATGGGAAAACGTGGGTGATAACCGTTGGCTTACCGAGCAAATGACGGTACAGCAAACCATTGAGGGCGACAGCGGCTTTTTCGGATTTGGCGGAGAGAGCGACAGTGATCTGGAAAGAACTTTCCGCTATGAACTAACTCAGGAAACCGAATCGCATCAGCGCAGCACCGCACTACGAGTCGATGTTAACGACTTTACTCAGGTGATTGGTGGTGAAGAGCAAGAGGTTGCTCCTTTGGTTGTTCGTAATTTGGAAGCTGATTTACTTAATGCGATTATTTCGGAAGTTAACCGGAAACAACAACTGGCTGTAGCTCGTGAAAAAGCGGCCGGTATTGAAACTAGCTTGTCAAAAGCCGCAGAAGGACATTCAGTTTTCATTGTTGAAGACAATTTTGAGCAAGCATGGCCATTAGTTAATTTGGCTCTTCAGAATATTGGTTTTGAGGTTGAAGATTTAAACCGCGAGACAGGAACCTATTTTGTTGAGTACAGCGAACCCGGCAGCGGCTTCCTGTTCATTGGTGGCGATGACTACGAAGACCTGGGCATAGCCGAAGGTGAGTACGAATTCCGATTACTGGAAGACGGTGAAAATACCTCGGTTACGGTTTACCAGGGTGAGGAAATTGTTTCCGACGAATGGATTAATCAAGTATTTGAAGCCTTTAAAAACGCTGTTAAACAGCAAAGCCAACTTTAACTTAAGCGCGAGTGGAAAGATTCATGGAAAAACGCAGTGAACTGTATCGGGGAAAAGCAAAGACGGTCTATCATACCGACGATCCTAACCGCCTGGTGCTGGAGTTTCGTAATGACACTTCAGCGTTCGACGGCGAGAAGGTCGAGCAGCTTGATGACAAAGGCATGGTGAATAACAAGTTTAACCATTTTATTATGTCGAAGCTGGAAGAAGCGGGCATTCCGACGCAGTTAGATGAGCGTTTGAGCGATACCGAGTCTTTGGTTAAAAAGCTGGATATGATACCGGTAGAATGTGTTGTCCGTAACGTGGCAGCAGGTTCTCTGGTGCGCCGTTTAGGCGTTGAAGAAGGTAAAGAGCTTAACCCTCCGACATTCGAGTTTTTCTTAAAGAACGATGCGCTGCACGACCCTATGGTTAACGAGTATCATATTCAGGCCTTTGGATGGGCAACAGCAGAGCAAATTGAGAAAATGAAAGAACTCACCTTTAAAGTGAACGACGTTTTAAAAGCTTTGTTTGCTGATGCCGGTCTGTTATTAGTGGATTACAAGCTTGAGTTTGGCGTGTTTGACGGCGAAATTATGCTGGGTGACGAGTTTACTCCAGATGGCTGCCGCCTTTGGGACGCAGAGACTCGTGAGAAGCTCGATAAAGACCGTTTTCGCCAGGGCTTAGGCGGTGTTGTTGAAGCTTACCGCGAAGTGGCTAAGCGCCTTGGCGTAACGCTGGATTAATCTTTATTTTTGTTTTTAGGGTCCTGGTCGGAGTCATCTTCGGTTTTAGATGATTTCGTACCAGGCCATTTAAACTTAGCGGTATACTTCAGCACCATCAGGTTACTCACAACCACGCCTACTACCAATAATATTATTAGCCACACCAGATAGTCGTCCATCCGTCATCCTCCGTTATTGTATCAATGTACTGATTTTTTATTTGAGCCAGGTTATCCAGAATAATGGGTTTTCCCTCTATGGCTAATGAGTCTACGGTTTCGACTAACAGCTCAAGGCTCAATTGCTTATGGCATGGCTGTGAAACGGCGCGGAAGCTCAAGTGCCAGGGCTCCTGTGCGACACCGCCCTGATAGCGTGCATAAGGAAAGAAAAAGCCACTTTCATGGGCATGCCGGGTTAGCCATTGCCAAAGTTCATGACAGGGGCCGGATTGGTTAATATACTCGCCGGGCACTAATTGCAGTTTTAGTTCACTGTCCTGAAAAGGGCGGGGATCGTAAATGTCGAAATCACTTCCCCAGTGGTGACGGCTACTTCCCGGTAACGCCGACCAATGCAAAATTGCGTGCATTTTCTCAACGTCGCTTAAGTTTGATGCATCCAGTAGCTCACCCTCTTTGGAGCGAAGGGGCAGCTTTCCTCGCCATTTTCTATTCCAGATAGACAGTTGCCTGTCCAGTGAGCGAAAACCGCTGGCTATGGCGAATTCAATGCCCTCAGCCGCTGCTGCTTTTTGCATGGCGAGATAAGCTTCTGCTGCATCAGGGTGCAGTTTATGCCCATCTACCGTGGTCAAGTGTGTTTCGCAGGCACCTGTAAGTTCCGTGCGACTTAACATAAAAGCTTCTCCATACAGCGGTAATAAACATCACTAAGTTTATCCAAATCACTGACTTTAACGCATTCGTTCACTTTGTGAATGGTTGCATTTACGGGACCCAGCTCAATAACCTGAGCACCAGTTGGTGCAATAAAGCGCCCATCGGATGTGCCGCCCGCGGTAGAGAGGGTAGTTGAAAACCCACATTCGTGTTCAATGGCCGCCTGAACGGCTTCAACTAATGCGCCTGATTCAGTTAAAAAAGGCGGTCCGTTAAGCTTCCATTGCAGGTGGTATTTTAGCGAGTGCTTATCGAGAATGGCTTCAACTCGTTGCTTAATTTTCTCGGCTGTGAGTTCTGTCGAGAAGCGGAAGTTAAACTGGGTATCAATACGCCCGGGTATCACATTGCCGGCACCAGTTCCTGCCTGAATATTAGATACCTGAAACGTGGTTGGCGGAAAACTGGCGTTGCCTTTATCCCATTCTTCGTTAATTAGCTCGCTGAGGGCTGGTGCAAGATCATGTACCGGGTTTTTTGCTAAATGTGGATAAGCAACGTGACCCTGTATACCCAGTACGGTCAAGTCTCCGGTTAAGCTGCCTCTGCGCCCGTTTTTAACGATGTCCCCCAGGGTATCAGTACTGGATGGCTCCCCGACAATACACCAGTCTATGTTTTCGTTACGCTCCTGCAGTGTTTCAATGACACGTTTGGTGCCATTAATAAAGGGGCCTTCTTCGTCACTGGTTATGAGAAAACCAATGTCGGCGTCCACATTCGGATAGTCTTTAATAAACCGCTCCGTCGCGGTTATCATCGCTGCCAGGCTGCCTTTCATATCAGCGGCTCCGCGACCGTATAAATACCCTTCGTGCGTTGTAGGTTCAAAGGGCGGAAACTGCCAATCGTTGATGTCACCGGGTGGCACAACGTCGGTATGGCCGGCAAAGCAAAACAATTTACGGCCTTGCCCGCGTCGCGCCCATAAGTTGGTGGTATCTTCAAATATCATAGACTCAAGGTTGAAACCCTGAGCCGCAAGCCGTTCACCTATGAGTTGCTGACAACCTTCGTCTTCCGGCGTAATGGACGGGCGGGAAATGAGCTCACGGGCAAGCTTTAATGTCTCTGAACTCATAAGTAGCGTTCACTCCAGAGTTTCTCATTAAAACCGCAATGAACAGCCTGGCCGGACTCAACTAACGGACGCTTAAACAATGTTGGTTGTTCGGCAACTAATTCAGCTATGGCGTTGGCGTCGACAACAGATTTTTGTTCATCTGACAGGTTGCGCCAGCTGGTGCTGCGCTTGTTCAATAAAGATTCCGCCGGCAGTTTTTGTAACCAGCCGCTAACGGTTTCTTTTTGTAGTGGTTGCTGGCGAACATCAATAAATTCGTAGGCGACTTCGTTTTTATCTAACCATTTAAGTGATTTTTTAACGGTGTCGCAGTTTTTAATGCCATAAACGCGCAACATAGGTACAGCTCCTGTCGGTGTTAATAAGTAATAAGTGGACTGTCTTTCGCAGTAATAAGCCCCGGGTTTAGCCATTCGGGCGATTCGCTATCGTGCCCGGAATTCAATGAACAAAGCAAAACAGCAAGACGCTGCTGCGAGGGTTTAAGGCTGCGCAGTAATGACTGGTTAATCTTAACCAGAGGATCACCACACTTAACCTCTGTCTGTTCGCGACAAAGCACAGTTAAAGCGTCGTGGTTGCCGAACGCATCGCCGGAACCTATGACTAATTGTAAGGAATAGGTGTCGTTTAAGCGTAACGACAAGTAATCGCCACTACTGCTGATATGGCTCAGTGAGCCATCAGCCGGGGCGTATAGCGTACTACCGGTCATTTCTATGACAATGCCTTTGCCAAGCAGGCCATGCTGGCATACTGCGGCCGAAGGTTGTGCTGCTATGATGCGACCGGTAACCGGCGCATAAAGAGAAGGAAGCTGACTTGTTGTCACTGCTGACACCATGCGACTGACTAATTCAGTTAGTATAGTGGCAAAGCTAAAGCTCCGGTGCAACTGTATCCACATTAACTGTGGATATCTTTGTGAACTACACGGTTGTAACAGTGTAACTTTATGAAAAATAAAGATAATATTAAAAGTGCGAATATCGTACAATAGCTCAGTAATCGATTATAATTACAGCAGGTTTGTCTAAGAGGTCACCATGAGTCGTTCATTTTTTGCGGTTTTAAGAGATGGAAAGAGGTATGCCGATAAATGGCCTCATCATTCAGTTGTTGCCGCTATGGCAGAGTCGCGAATTATCCCTATAACTCGCAAAGCCATTAGCTGGACTCCGGGAATAGCGGTACTCAATGCTGCGCTGACCTGGCAGTTTATGCCACAGGAGCAGTTAGCCCCGGGGCTGATGTTGTCACTTATTATGTTGAGCTTACCCTTGCAGGGTTTGTACTGGCTCGGCTGGCGTTCCAGACAACCTTTAAAGCCAATGTTACGGAGCTGGTATAAAGAGCTGAGAGATAAGCTGAGAAAGCAGGGCGTTGAGTGTCAGCCACAGGGTGAGAAAGGCCCTGAATACATGGATTTGGCGATTATTTTGCGTAAAGCACTGGAAACATTGCCGCCGGAAGAGCATTAAGGCCAACCGACGGCAAAATGATTATCAGTCTTTAAATGTAGACCAGACGGGGGCATGATCCGAAGGTTTTTCTATGCCTCTGAGTTCATAGTCTATACCGCTGTCTTCGCATTGCTTGGCGAGAGCTTTAGTGGCAAGGATAAGGTCGATGCGTAAACCTCTGTTGTCATCAAAGCCACGTGAGCGATAATCAAACCAGCTGAACTGGTTATCCACATCCGGGTTTAGCTGACGATAAGTGTCAGTAAAACCCCAGTCCATTAATCTTTGTATCCATTCCCGTTCTTCCGGAAGGAAGCTGCATTTCCCGGTTTTAAGCCAGCGTTTGGCGTTGTTTTCGCCAATACCAATATCTAAATCGATACGGGATATATTTACATCGCCCATAACAATCACTGGCTGTTCCGGCGAAAGGTCGTTATCCAGATAGCTCATTAAGTCCTGATAAAACTTTTCTTTAGCTGGAAATTTCGTAGGGTGGTCACGACTTTCGCCCTGCGGGAAGTAGCCATTTAGAATACGTACATGGCCACCATCTGCCAGTGGATAATCACCCATTATCATGCGGCGCTGTGCTTCATCATCGTCAGTAGGGAAGCCAAACTGCGGGTTTTCCAGTGGCTTTTTACTGAGCATGGCCACGCCGTAATGACCTTTCTGGCCGTGGTAAATAACGTGATAACCCATGGCTTCCACGTCTTTTAGCGGAAACTGGTCGTCGTGCACTTTGGTTTCCTGCAGACCGATAACATCGGGCTGATGTTTATCAATTACTGCCTGTAACTGATGCAGTCGCGCTCGTATACCATTGATATTGAATGAAATGATTTTCATGGAATGTCCTGTAAATAAGCTTCTTTATGAGCTTAGGATAACACAGCAAAGCGTAAACTTGGGATGCGAAAACGACAGAAAATTCGTATACTCGGACGATGCTTTTCAGAGGGGTACTAGCGTGCAGAATGTGTTGAATAATTTGGGCATGATGATCCGCCCACATTTTTATGAACTGGCTATGGCTATCATTGCCACACTATTGGTGATTTATGGCGCAGAAGTGAACCGCATGGTGCAAAGGCAAGTGGCGCACTGGCATTTTGTATTCAGGACTTTGGTCTTCATCGTGGTTTGTGCATTTGGTTACGGTTGGCTGACCGTCTGGTTTACGCCAGTTTTAGCCGGCTGGTTAAGCCTTATTCCTTTGCACTTGCTGGCAGTCAGTACCATTGGAATATTGTTTTTCTTAGGTTTTCTCGCAGAAAGAAAACGGCAACTGTAAAACAGGGAAGTTGTATGACGGATTGGATTAACATAAAAGCAGGCTCGTCGGCTTATCAACATATTCAGGAGCAGGGACTGAAAGCCGATGATATCGGTTTGCTGCTAGGTGCTTCAGGCGGGCCGAAGTGGTTTGTGCTTCAGGGGCTTGATAAATGGATGTTCGGTGAATTCTTTAAAGACAAGAAAGCGCCGCTGAATACCCTGGGGACTTCCGCAGGTGCCTGGCGTTTCGCAGCATTGGGGCAGCAAGACCCTGTTGCCGCCAGTGATTTATTTTGTCGTTTATACAGAACCCAGACTTACAGCGCGAAACCCGACCGGAATGAAATTACCAGTGAAGCTAAAGCCTTGCTGGCCAAGTACGTTCCTGATCAGGCGGTAACAGAAATACTGGGACAGTCGGCGGTTCGACATCATTTTATTGTTGCACGTTGCCGGGGCTGGACAGCAGCTGAAACGAAAAAGCAGATGCTGGGATTGTTAAGTTCGGCTTTTGCTAACAGTATGAACCGTCGCTGGCTGGGCCGGTTTTATGAGCGCGTTATCTTTCATCATCCACAGTCCGACTTAAGCTTTGCAAAAGGCTGGAACGACTTACCGACACATCATGTTGAATTAACTCAAAATAACTTTCAGCAGGCGTTACTGGCGACTGGTTCAATTCCTTTAGTACTGGATGGCGTGGTTGATATTCCCGGAGCACCTAAAGGCATTTATCGTGATGGCGGTGTTACCGACTATCACTTTGACCTGGACTTCTCTGACGTGAATGGCTTGGTGCTTTACCCTCACTTTCATAAAGAAGCGATTCCGGGCTGGTTTGACAAGCGTTTGAGTTGGCGCAGAACTACCGGTAAGAAATGGCCAGGCGTGGTATTTATTACGCCGTCGGAAGACTTTATTCAATCACTGCCTTACGGGAAAATTCCTGATCGCACTGACTTCGCCAAGCTGGACGCTGCGACTCGTATTGATTACTGGGAAAAAGCGGTGGATGCAGGAAAACGTATGGCGGATCAGCTTCAGGATTGGGTTGCTACAGGAAAAATAAGAGAAAAAACAAAGCTGTGGTTACCTTAAACTACAAACCATGAACATCGAAACTGGCATCACAAATTTGTTCAAAGCGCTCGGCGGCAAGCTGACGGGCGCTGTTTAATTGCCTTGCCGTAAGCTGGTGTAGAAAACCATCAATGATTTTAGCCGCTTCGCTTTCACCGGCGCGATCCGCTAGCGTTAGCCAGCAACAAGCGTGAAATATACTTTCTGGTAAATCCTTGCCTTGCAAAAACATTTGTCCTAAATACAACATGGCCTTGCTGTGGCCAAATAACGCGGCGCGCCGAAAGTGCTTGGCGGCTTCAAACCCTTGCCCGGTTTTAAGTAAGTCTGCGGCTCGCACATAATGATGTTTTGCAAAACGTTGCCAGTATTCAGGCCCCCGGATAGTTGGCTTCTGTCGACCAGGCAAACGGGTTTGCGCCAACTCTATGAGTTGATCAACTTGTGTCAGTAGAGCTGTTTGCCATTCATTGACGTTTGCCTGGGTCATCCGGATGTCGTTGTTTTTATGTTATTGTTTTTGCCAGTGTACACCAAGTTGCTACTGCGGCAAACTGGTTGCAAGAAAGCCTTTAAAGTGAGTCCGAATAAATGCCAACACGTATTTCCAATGAAAACCTCGCAGCTCTGCTGAATGTGGGAAGTCATTTAAGTCTGTTTATTTGGGAGGATGCTCCGGGGTGGCCAGTACGTTTTGTTTCAGACAACATACAAGACCTTTTAGGCTATAAAAAAACGCGCTTAGAAAGCCATGAAATTCAGTACCGGGATCTCATTAATCAGGACGATTTGCCCCGTGTCATGGAGGAGGTCAATTCACTTCTTAGCAAGGAATCCGGATCTTCATTGACTCATCAGGATTATCGGGTAAAGCATGCTAAAGGACACGATGTATGGGTATCTGATACAACGGTACTATTACGATACGAAGATGGTAAGAACCATCTTTATGGTTACTTGATTGATGTGACTGAACGTAAACAGTTGCAAATTGCGCTCGAGATGGAGCGTAACCGATTACAGCTTATTTTAGATGCGACCCGTTTAGGTACCTGGGAATGGAACCCGCAAACCGGCGTTACTATTTTTAACCAACGCTGGGCTAGTATGTTTGGCTGGGATGTCTGCGAGTTGGAAACGAATGTAGAAAGCTGGTCGAGTCGTTTGCACCCTGAAGATTACGACGACGTATGGCAGGCGATTAAGAATCACCTGGACGGAGTGACTCCTTTCTATGAAAGCCTTCATCGCATAAGGCATCGTGACGGTCATTGGGTTTATGTACTGGACAGAGGAAAGATTATAGAGCGGGACAACCAAGGCCGGGCCATTCGCTACACCGGAACGGTTACCGATGTCACAGAACAGAAAAAAGCCGAGTTGAATGCGTTAAAAGCCGCTCATGCAAAAAATGTGTTTCTGGCGAATATGTCACACGAAATTCGAACCCCTCTACACGGTATACTGGGTATCGCCTCTGTGTTGGAGTCAACAGACCTCAATCCATATCAGCAGCAATTACTGGGTACAATAAAGAACAGCGGCGACTATCTGCTGACAACGTTGAATGATGTGCTCGATTTAACCCAGGCCGAAGAAGGGCAGCTAAAAGTCAAAAGAGGTGTTCACTCGCCGGCAAAAGTGTTGGGCCATGTTATTCAGCTGTTTGAACAGCCTGTAAAAGATAAAGGTCTGGAATTTATTATCGATATTGATGCTGATATTCCGGAGCGAACATTAATGGATCGGGCTCGTATTGCCCAGGTGATCAGTAATTTAGTCAGTAACGCTTTAAAGTTTACCGAGCGAGGCTCTATAGCGATTAAAGCAAACTGGGAAGTTGATAGCGAAAAACAAAGCGAAGGCGACCTTATCGTAAAAGTACAGGATACCGGAGTTGGTATTTATGATACTCAGCGTATTTGGCAACTTTTTGAGCAAGAGCAGGATGGGTTAAACCGTCCGGAAGGCGGCAGCGGACTGGGGCTTGCCATAGTACGTAACCTGGTGCAGTTATTAAGCGGTACTATTCAGGTGGATAGCGAACCTGAACAGGGTTCCTGCTTCACGCTTTGCATACCAATGAGCGTTCAGTCTGAAAGCGTACACCAACCGGAGCCGAATGATGTGCCTAAGCTATCGAAAAAACAGGTTCTGGTCGTTGATGATAATAAAATCAACCAATTGATAATAAAAGAAATGCTGCTGTCTCTTAACCAATATGTTGATTTGGTAAGTGATGCCCATAATGCATTAAAAATGATGCAGGCCAGAGACTACGACGTACTCTTTATGGATCTTCATATGCCGCATATGGATGGTATGGAGGCAACTAGGGCGCTGCGGGATATGCACATTCACCAACCTTATGTGATTGCGCTTACCGCGGACGCTTACCCTGAGACACGCACTCAGGCGTTGCGTTCCGGTATGGACGATTACGTGACAAAACCCTTTGTCAAAGCCGATATAGCCAGAGTGCTTGAACGCTTTGATATGCTGTTATCCAGAAAGCCCACTGATTAGCACCGCCAGAGTGTCTGTTGTACCATAGGCTCAGTTTTAAGCTTAATGTAAGGGATATGGAATGGATTTTAGCAGTAGCTCTCAGTATGTCGTGTCGCAAGAACTGGCGACAGCCGTTAACGCCGCCGTAACACTGGAGAAACCTTTATTACTAAAAGGTGAGCCGGGCACGGGTAAAACTCGTCTTGCCGAGGAACTGGCAAATGCTTTAGATACCGAGTTGCTGCAATGGTCAATTAAATCCACTACGAAAGCGCAGCAGGGTTTGTATGAGTACGATGCAGTCTCTCGTTTACGTGATAGTCAGCTGGGCAGTGAAAAAGTACACGATATTAGTAATTACATTCGGCCCGGTAAATTGTGGCAGGCGTTTACCGCGGAAAAACGTCCTGTTCTGCTCATTGATGAAATTGATAAAGCGGATGTTGAGTTTCCGAATGACTTATTGCACGAGCTGGATCAAATGGCGTTTCACGTTTATGAAACCGGTGAGCAGATTAAAGCCGAGCAGCGTCCCATTGTGCTGATTACCTCGAACAATGAAAAAGCCTTGCCCGATGCGTTTTTACGCCGCTGCTTTTTCCACTACATTCAGTTTCCTGACAGCGACACATTAAAAGCCATTGTCGATGTACACTTCCCTGATTTACATCGTGATTTACTGGATACCGCGCTAGCGTTGTTTTTTGAGTTGAGAGATGTGCCCGGGCTGAAGAAAAAGCCATCGACATCGGAGTTACTGGACTGGTTACGCTTGTTATTGGTCGAAGATATTGATGCCAATGAATTGCGTAAAAGCCGTGAACAGGGCGGCTTGCTGCCTTTATCTGGTGCTTTACTCAAGCACGAACAAGATGTGGAGCGCTTAGCTGAATACGCTCGCATTCAACGGCGCTAGTTTTCGCATTATGTTTATAGATTTTTTTCAAACCCTGCGACGGCATGGGCTAAAAACCAGTATTACCGAATGGCTGGATTTACTTAGTGCAATGAAAGCCAACTTAGCGTTTGCCGATGTCGAGCAATTTTATTATTTATCGCGGCTTATTCTGGTAAAAGATGAGTCCCAGTATGACAAATTCGACCGTGCCTTCAGCGAATATGTGGATAAAGTTGCTAAAGTTGATGTGACTGAGAAAATTCCGCATGACTGGTTAGAGAATGCTTTGAAGCGCAACTTGAGCGATGAAGAAAAAAGCAAAGTTCAGCAGTTGGGCAGTCTGGATGAGCTCATGAAAACTTTTCAGGAGCGCTTAAAAGAACAGCAAAAGCGTCATCAGGGCGGCTCGAAGTGGATAGGCACAGGTGGAACTTCGCCTTTTGGAGCGTATGGTTATCACCCCGGTGGTATCCGCATTGGGCAGGACGGTAACCGTAATCGCAGTGCGGCGAAAGTATGGGACAAGCGCGAATTCCGTGATCTGGATGACAATGCCCGGCTTGAGCAGCGCGGTTTTCAGGTGGCGCTCAGAAAGCTACGTCAGTTCGCCCGCACCGGTGCCGCGACTGAACTTGATTTAAACAGCACCATTGAAGCCACTTCAAAAAAAGGTGGTCTACTTGATTTGAAGTGGCAGTCCGAGCGTCATAATGCGGTTAAAATTATTCTACTGTTAGACGTTGGCGGTTCAATGGACGACTATGTTTACCAGTGCGAGCAATTGTTCACCGCGTTAAAAAACGAGTTCAAGCATCTGGAGTTGTTTTACTTTCATAACTGCGTATATGAAGGCGTGTGGCGGGAGAATTCACGCCGGCGCGAGGAGCAAATTCCGACTAAACAGTTAATCCAGACTTACGGCGAGGACTATAAGCTGTTGTTTGTCGGCGATGCTACTATGGGGCCGTACGAGATAGCGTATCCGGGGGGCAGTGTAGAACACTGGAATGAAGAGCCCGGCGAAGCCTGGATGAACCGTTTAACCCGTCACTTTGACAAAGTGGCCTGGCTTAACCCGCAGCCAGAAAAACATTGGCGTTATTATATGTCGGTTAGAATGATACATGACTTAGTGGATGGAAGAATGTACCCATTGACTCTCGAAGGGCTTGAAAGGGCGATGAGTGGATTGCGATGACACCTTTACTGCCCGCGTGCCCGGACAATCAGTTTCAATTGCTGGAAAATGCTCACCGGGCGTTGATTGAACGGGTGAGGTTAATACGTCAGGCCAGGCATCATATTGCGTTACAATACTATTTGTGGCGCCCCGACAGCAGTGGCCTTACCCTGCTTAAGGAATTACTGGATGCCGTCGAGCGTGGCGTGCGGGTCGACCTTCTGCTGGATGATTTGCACAGCAAACCTTTAGAACCTTTATTGCGAGATTTATCCTCCCGCGCTAATTTCAATATTAGGCTTTTTAATCCGTTTAAGCACAGACGCTGGCGCTGGCTAAACTGGTTAACCGACTTTAAGCGCATGAATCGGCGAATGCATAATAAATCGATGCTGGTCGATGCGGAAGTGGGGATTGTCGGTGGGCGAAATGTTGGTAACGAGTATTTTGGTACACATGCCGGACAACTGTTTTCCGATCTTGATGTAATAGCGAAAGGCAAAATCGTTAAGACGTTACTTGATGACTGGCGGCAATACTGGAACTGCACTTTATCGGTTGCGGTTAACGCAATAAGCTCGTCGGATAAACCGAGATTGTTTAACGATATTTGGAAAGGTTATCAAAAACAACCGGAACTTCGAGATTTACACCAGTTTGTTCTTTCTGACGAACACTTGACAGACACTCCCCAGAGCGACGCTGAAACCTGGTATCAGGCAACCGCAACGGTTGTCAGTGATGATCCTTTAAAGGCTCTGCCTGATAGTAAGCCGAGCCGGTTGGTGACGCAGCAGTTAACGCAAACTCTTGGCTTGGCAAAGCAATCTATTGTTTTGGTTTCTCCTTATTTTGTGCCGACGCCTACAGGTGTTAAAGAGCTGGAGAATTTGTCGGAGCAGGGAGTGAAAGTTCGCGTGCTGACTAATTCACTGGCAGTGACAGATGTTCCGGCCGTACATGCGGGCTACCAGCGACACCGACGAAGGCTGTTGTTGTCAGGTGTAAAACTGTTTGAGCTGAAACGAACCGAGGAAAAGCCTTTACGTAAAGATGTGCGTCCTTATTTCAGACGCTCGGCGTCTAGCCTGCATGCTAAAACCGTGACAGTGGACAGTGAGAAAGTCTTTGTTGGATCATTTAATTTTGACCCGCGTTCTGCGCAAATTAACACAGAGTCGGGGCTTTTAATTGAGTCAGCGGAGATGGCGGAGAGAATTAACGCGATGTTTGAGCACGAACTACCGCTGCGATCGTATGAGGCTCGACTCAACCGTTTTTATAAACTGTATTGGCTGGATAAAAGTAAAATACCGGCGTTACGGCTCTATAAAGAGCCGGGAGCCGGTATTTGGCGACGGTTGGCGGTTTGGTTAACCGCCAGGTTGCCGGTTGATCATTTACTCTAGCTTATAGTTGTTGGGCAACCCAACGTTTCACTTTACGCTCAAGTACGGTAAGCGGAACAGCTCCGTCCTCTAGTATCACTCGGTGGAAGGCTTTTATATCAAAGTTCTCACCGAGCTTTCTCTCTGCGTCGCGACGCAATTCACTAATTTTTAGCTGCCCAATTTTGTAAGCCAGCGCTTGTCCCGGCAGTGCCATAAAACGTTCTGCCTCAGACACCGCTCTTGCTTCGGCTACCGGTGCGTTGTCGTACATGTAATCCAATACCTGCTGACGGCTCCAGCCTTTTGCATGAATACCGGTATCCACTACTAGCCGAATAGAGCGCCAGAGTTCGGCCGCAAGCTGACCAAAACGTTGGTATGGGTCATTATAAAGTCCCATGTCGTAGCCCAAAGATTCGGAATAAAGCCCCCAGCCTTCGGTATAGGCAGTTTCCCGGCCAAACTTACGAAACTTGGGTAAGTCTTCCAGTTCTTGTTGTATCGAAATCTGGAAGTGGTGTCCTGGAGCGGCTTCGTGCAGAAAAAGCGCGGTTTTAGCCCAACTGGGACGAGACGATAAGTCGTAAGTGTTCAGGTAGAAAATGGCCGGACGTGAATTATCTGTAGGGGCTGCCTGATAAGACCCTGAGCTCGCCGATTGTTCGCGAAACTCTTCAACTTTACGAATTTCGTATTCGGCTTGAGGGAAGATATCAAACAATTTATCCACGGTATTATCAACGGCACCGCGTAAAGAACGGTAATCCTCCAGCATTTCATTTCTGCTTTCGTAAATGAATTGCTCGTCGTTGGTCATGAAATCGAAGAACGACTGTAAATCGCCTTCAAATTCCGTTTCTTCCATAATGTCACGCATTTCATCATGAATACGGGAAACTTCGTCTTTACCTATTTTATGGATGCGATCAGCACTGAGCTCTGTCGATGTATTGGCTTTTATTTGATAGTCATACCAGCCCTTGCCGCCGGGGAGTTGCCCCAGACCAAAGCTCTCGGTGCGAGTTTCCGGCAAGTACTCGTTACTCAGGTAATCGCTCAGCTTCTGGTAAGCGGGGATGACCGTATTGGTAATAATGTCGCGGTACTGTTTACGAATAGCCTCGGCATCGGTGTCTGCAATGTCGTCTGGTAACTCAGCAACAGGTCGCCAGAAAATACTCTCGGTGACATCCTCTGTAATTTGAGCCTCAATTTGAGGAATGGCTTTTTCAATTAACACCCGGGGTTGAACAATATCCTGTTCAACGCCTTTTTTCATGTTCTCAATGGCCTGATCAAACAGTCTTGGGATTTTCTCCATGCGACTGGCCCAGGCACGATAATCTTCGGCTGTATCAAAAGGTTGTGCTGAAGTACCTGATGCCAGCATCGCAAGTTGTCCGGCTATATTATAAAACTGGTTAATAGGTATCAGGTGGTCAGGGTATTGAGCTCCCTCAATGGCTAACTCGCGGTTACGTTTAAAGATTTCGTAGCTGATTCTTTCAGCGCGTGGTAATTGCTCTGCGTTTATCTTCTTAACTTGCTCTAGATAGCGAGTTTCTAACTGGAGAGAGCTGGTCCGGTGACTTTCAGAATAAAAATTAGGTAACTGGTCATTGTAGCGGTCATCACCAATGTAAGTAGCTAATAAAGGGTTTAGCTGCAGTTGTTCATCAAAGTAGTTGTTATAAATCTCTTTTAACTGCTCTGTTTGAGACGTTTGTTTGATTGTACTCTTTTGTGATTCAGCGTTTTGTCCTGCTTGCTGGGGTTGGCCACAACCGGCCATAAGCAGCGACAATGAAATAGCGAGAGTGGTTTTCTTTATCATGTTAAATACCTGCTGATTACAAGCGATTCAGTGGAACCTTCAGATAAACAGTGCCGTTATCTTCTGCCGGTGGAAGCTGTCCGGCGCGAATGTTTACCTGAATTGACGGGATAATGAGTCGGGGCATATTTAGCGTCGCGTCGCGTTCTTCACGCCATTTCACAAACTGTTCTTCAGTGGCTTTGCCGCCGACATGAATGTTATTTTGCTTTTGATCCGCTATCGACGTTTTACATTGATGCTGACGTTCTTCCGGCGGGTAGTCGTGGCAAATATACACTTCGGTGGTGTCTTCCAGTTCAAATAATTTCTGAATAGAACGATAGAGGGTATTAGCACTGCCACCCGGAAAATCACATCGGGCAGTGCCAACATCGGGGTTAAAAAGTGTGTCGCCGACAAACACTTTGTTTTCATTAATTACGTAGGCGATATCTGCGGGTGTGTGTCCCGGTGTATGTATCACCCGAATTGTCATTGACCCAAGGTGAAAGGTTTCACCGTCTTGCAGAAGTTTGTCAAAATGCTCGCCGTTAGGGAGAAACTCTTTATCCAGGTTATAAACCTGCTTAAACGTTTTCTGTACTTCTGTAATGTGTTCACCAATAGCAATAGGTGCCTGAAGATGTTCTTTTAAATAAGGCGCCGAGCTTAAGTGATCAGCATGAGCGTGAGTTTCTAATAACCAAGCAACATTAAGCTTATTGTTTTTTACAAACTCGATAATACGGTTAGCACCTTCGGTATAGGTTTTCCCGGAGGCATAGTCAAAGTCGAGTACTGGATCAATAACAATGGCGTCTTTACTTTCTGAATCGTAAACTACATAGCTGAAAGTTTCGCTGTCGTTATCTAAAAACGCCTTAACCTGAATTTTCTCTACTTCTTCACTCATGGTTTTGACTCCACACGGTTGCGGCCTTCACTCTTGGCCTGGTACAGAGCTTTATCTGCAGCAACTAGTAAACTTGAATGGTCAGCATAGTCGTAGCTGCTGGCTACGCCAATACTAACGGTAATCTTCATATCTTCAACCAAGTCATCAAAGAGGGTTGTAGCAATGCGTTCGCGCATTCTCTCACTGGCTTCTCTGGCAATTTCCAGTTCAGAGTTGGTAATGAGAACCGCAAATTCTTCGCCACCCCAGCGGGCAACGTAGTCTATGTCGCGTATTTCATCATTTAAAATTTCGGCCAGACGAATAAGCACTTTATCACCGATAGTATGCAAATAGCGGTCATTAACCTCTTTAAAATAATCGACATCAATAATAACCAGGCTTAAATAGGTTCCGTCGCGGCGACAACGATTAAGTTCATGCTGCAACCGCTCATCAAAGGCTCGGCGGTTCCCCAGGTTAGTTAAGGGATCTTGTCGAGCCATGGTTTCCAGGTCGGCGGTTTTCTCTTTGACCATTTGTTCGAGTTGCAAACGGGTTCTGTTGTATTGATTAAGGCGCGCTCGAACGACAACCAGAACCAGCAGGGCAGTGATTAAAGAGGCAATAATCCAGAACCAGGGTTGCATCCAAAAATGAGCGGACTGCCGAAATGAAAAATAGTCGGGCTGACTCCACTGGCCTCCGGGGTATCTTGCCCTTACCTGAAAAACATAGTCTTTGGCCGGCAAAGTCGTGTATTCAACTGAATTGAATGAGTTTTTATCCACCCAGTCTTCGTCAAAACCTTCTAAGCGTACCTGATAATCAATGTGTTCAGCCATAAGGTAACCGGGAGCAACAAACTCAAATACAATACGATCAGTATCTGCGCTCAACTCTTCGCCAAAAATGACCGGTTCATTGTCTGCTTTTACCGATTCAATATTGACTTCCGGAGGGAGGTTACCAATTTCGGTGATGGTATTTGGATCGACGACCGAAATACCTTTGCTTGTCGCCAGCCAGATGCGTCCATCGGAACTTTCGAGAATTGAAGGGCCGCCCGTATTAATTTGAGCACTTTCAAGACCATCAACTTCGGTATAGCGCTGAAAGTCGAGTGTGTCTGCTTGCCCGTTTAAAACCTCTGTAAATGAGTCGTGTTCCACCATGATAGGCCCCCGGCTTGAACCAAGCCAAAGGTTCCCATCGCCGTCAAAAGCAACGGACATAAAATTATCGAAAGGAAGCCCTGTGTCACGATTAAAAATTTGCCAACTATTCTTATTGATATTGTGAACAATAAGTCCACGGTCGGTTGCAAGCCAGAGGTAGTCGCCCCGTTCCGTAATATGAAAAGCGAGTTGCGCATTATTAAGGTGAGTTAAGTCAATGGGGGTTATTTGATAATTAAAACCCTCTTCTTTGGCGACAATTTCTATTTGAGCGACACCGGCGCCGGAGCTGACCCAAAGTTTTTCGTTCTTATCCAAATACAGTGCCATGACAAAGTCATTAGACAGTACATCTTCTAAAGGGATATGCTGCGATACCCAAGTGCTTTGCGTATTTTGATACAAATGGGTGACGCCATTTGGTGTGGCTAGAAAAATTCCGAGTTGCTCATCGACTGCAATTTGCCGCACTTCATTTGATTGGAGCAAGCCATCACTAGTGAAATGTCTGGTAATGTTTTCCCCATCCCAGATATAAAGACCGTCGGTGTAACTGCCAATGTAGAGTTTTTGCTCATCGTCATAAGCCAGAGACAATACGGACAAATTGCTTAATAGGGTGTCTGCAGCCAGCGGAGAGATATCGAATTCATCAATAACAGATACTCCAACACTGGAGCCTACAATAATTGCGCCATCCTTATTTTCAGCTATTGCTCTGACGTAGTCTCCTGTAAGGCCATTTTTAGTCGTATAAGAGGCAAATAAGGAGTCTCTGAATTGCACTAGACCGCCGTGTGTTGCTACCCAAAAGCTGCCTTCTTTGTCTTGAATAATGTCGAGTACGTGGTTATTAGGTAAGCCCTGTTTAGTGCTAAGTCTTTCGATACCCGATTGATTTATTCTTAGCAGTCCATCCTGATAGGTTCCTAACCAAATTTGGTCGTCGGCAGTCTGGAAAATAGTGCTTATTCTGCTGTCAATTTCAGGTTTAAAAGGTTCAAACTCGGTATCATTAACCTGTTTATAAAGGCCTTTCTCTGTACCGACGAGTAAACGGTTATCGTTTAACTCGAATAAAGTGATGATAACGTCCTCTGGAATCGTTGTTATATCGATAAACTTCGATTTACCCGCCTTTTTAACCTGCAAACCTTTATTCGTTGCGGCCCATAGGTTTCCATCGGAATCAACAAAAGAGTCAAAAATGAACATGGAATCTAAACCATGTTCGGTGGTGAACTGAGCAATACGTTCATTATTTTTATAAACAAGTATGCCAAGCGTTGAGGTGGAGACCCAGAGATTACAGTTTCTATCAATGGCTAAATCGTTGACAAAAGGAGGAGCTGACTGAAGCGTTTGCCAGTGGCCATCATAAAAACGGGCAATACCGCCGCGGTTACCGGCAACATAAACGCTGCCATCGCAAGGGCTATAGGCTAAGGTGTACATACCTATATCGGGTAATCCGGTCTCGCGTAAATTATCATAGATGTCAAAACGACGGCCGTTAAAGCGGGTCGGCCCCTGCCAGGTAGCAAACCATAAATAGCCTTTATCATCTTGAATAATTTCGTTGATAGAGTTGTGAGGCAAACCATCGCGGGTTTCCCAGTGTCGAATCAAATAGTCGCTCAGTGGACGTATTTCATTTTCTGCACTATTTTCATCAACAAAAGCTGCCGCCACTGATACCTTCAGAGACAGAAACAGGGTAACCAGCAGTAAGGAAAATTGATACTTCATAGGTCTTCAATTATTGAACAGCATTTTTGAATGGTATGTTGTCCCTGACTGGGTTGCAATAACTCAAAAGGACTACAATCTAAAAAATGAATTGATGAGTACTTTAGTGTGATAAATCAAATGAAAGGAGCAACAAATGACCAAAGCCTATGCCGCACAATCGGAAACTTCTGAGTTAGCGCCTCACCCAATAGAACGTCGTGAGTTGCGTAGCGACGATGTTGCTATTGATATCACTTACTGTGGCGTATGCCATACCGATATTCATTATGCAGAGAACGACTGGGGTGGAACCATTTACCCGGTTGTGCCGGGGCACGAGATTATCGGCAAAGTCACGGCTGTCGGTGACAACGTGAAGGGGTTTAAAGTAGGAGACTCGGTTGGAGTTGGCTGCATGGTCGATTCCTGTCGCGAGTGCTCTTCATGTGAGCAGGGGCTGGAGCAGTACTGTCTGAATGGAATGGTTCCAACCTACAACGGTGAAGATCTACATGATAAAAGCGTAACTTACGGCGGCTACTCAGAAAAAATAGTGGTCAGTGACCGTTTTGTTGTGCGAGTGCCGGAAAAACTCGACCCAGCAAAAGCGGCACCGTTATTGTGTGCGGGCATTACCACTTACTCTCCACTGCGTCACTTTGGTGTAAAAGAAGGGCATAAAGTGGGCGTTATTGGCATGGGTGGCCTGGGTCACATGGGCGTCAAGTTCGCCAAAGCCATGGGTGCCGAAGTCACTATCTTCACCCGTTCGGAAAGCAAAGTTGCTGAAGCAAAACGGCAGGGCGCAGACAATGTCATCATCTCAACCGACGATGAGCAAATGGAAGCGGCCGCTGAGACTTTTGATTTCTTGTTGGATACCGTACCGGTGCAACATGATTTAAACCCTTATATTAACTGTCTTAAAGTTGATGGCACTCATATTCTGGTCGGTTTACTGGAACCTGTAGACCCAGCGTTGCAAGCCGGAGCTCTGGTCATGAAACGCCGGGTGTTGGCAGGATCTTTAATTGGCGGTATTCCTGAAACTCAGGAGATGCTGGATTTTTGTGCGGAGCACAACATTCACTGTGACGTGGAAATGCTTGATATCCAGAATATTAATGAAGCCTTTGTGCGGATGAAAAAAGGTGATGTTAAATACCGTTTCGTTATTGATATGGACACGTTAAAACAGTCTTAAATCGCAAATGAATTGACCACGCTTTATTGGGCGTGGTCTAATTCAGGCCGAGAAGAGGTGCGTACATCAGGGACTTTTGAGCTTAGGCCGCCAAAGCCAGAGTTAAGTCGAAAGAGAGGGGATGTCACGCCGAGGTAATATTGTCATTTTGGCGCAATGTTGCCGGTTGCAGGGTTTGAACACCCGCAACTGTCACCTTTAAGGTGGAGAGCTTCTGGTGTTTGCATCCCCTTTAGTGGCTAAATCCAGCTACTGTTATTTTTTTTCTGCAAAGCCTAAGTTCTCCGAACACTTTTGTTGTCTTGTTCGGGAGAAAACTGTGACTTTTACCGTTGCAAAGTTCGGAGGTACAAGCGTCGCTGATTACGCTTCAATGCTCCGTTGTGCTGAAATTATTCAAAGTAATTCATCTATCCGTCTGGTAGTTGTTAGTGCCTGTGCGGGTGTGACTAATCGATTAGTCGCGATAGCAGACCTGCAGGGAAGGCAGATAGAAAAGCTATTAAATGAGATATACGAGATTCATTTCGCTATTCAGGAAAGGCTCAAAAATGCCAGCCAGGTGCAAAAATCATTAGAGCAACTGCACCATAAACTCGCGCTTCATTGCCAAAAAACTACAGAAGACCAAGCTTCATGGCGAGATGAGTTGCTGAGCTTCGGTGAACGATGCTCCAGTCTGCTATTTTCCTCATTACTTGTTGAGCAGGGGCTGTGTTCCAGTACTCTTGATGCTCGGCAGCTACTTAAAACCAACAGTGATTTTGGTCGTGCTCAGCCAGATGAAGTGACTACAAAATCTCATTGTCTGGAGCAGAAACAAAAGCTTGAGTCCGGATGTGTGCGGGTAACTCAGGGATTTATTGGTTCTGATGAAAATAACCAGACAACGACTCTGGGCCGCGGCGGAAGTGACTACAGTGCGGCGCTTTTAGCGGCAGGCTTTAATGCAACGGATTTACAAATTTGGACCGATGTTGCCGGCATTTATACTACCGATCCCCGAATCTGCCCCAGTGCACGTGCTATAGCGGAAATGAGCTTTTCTGAAGCAGCGGAGCTGGCCACCTTTGGGGCAAAAATATTGCACCCATCAAGCCTGGCTCCGGCAATAAAAAACGACATTCGCGTATTTATCGGTAACAGTCAGGATGCGCTTTCTGGTGGGACCTATATTTCTGCCAGTCCGACAAGCCGGCCCGATGTTCGCGCTATTGCGCTGCGCCGTGACCAGACTTTAGTGACTGTTCATAGCCTGAATATGTTGCATGCAAGCGGCTTCCTCGCCAGGCTTTTTGAAATACTGGCTCGGTATAACGTGAGTGTTGATTTGGTTACCACCTCAGAAGTTAGCATTGCGTTAACTCTGGATGAAGGCGGCAGTGCAGCGAATGGGCAGGCTTTATTACCGGCAGCAGCCCTGGAAGAACTGGAGCAATTTTGTCGGGTTGAAGTGGAAACAGGTCTATCTCTTGTTGCTATTATTGGTAACGGCATTGGGCGAGATGCACACATTAGTCAGCTGACTTTTAATACCGTTAATGATTATGCAGTGAGGCTAATATGTCAGGGAGCCAGCGAACATAACTTATGCTTTCTTGTCGCAGACAATGAAGGCGAGAATGTGATTCGCACTTTGCACGACAGAATATTGCGTTAATAATGTGTAAATAATTGTCTATTTATTGTAAATATAAACTACAGTTAAAGAGATTCTGGCAACCAAATTCAGGTGATTATTATGAAACAACTGACATCGAAAACTCTGGCAATTACATCGGCTCTTTCCGTCGCTTCAGCAATGAGTATAGGGGCTGCTCAGGCAAATCCCTTTGAAGCCACCGAACTGTCGTCTGGCTACGAAATGTCTCAACCACAGGAAATGAAGTGCGGCGAAGGCAAATGTGGCGAAGAGAAGAAAGAAAAATCTGAAGAGATGAAAGATAAAAGAGATATGAAAGACAAAGCTAAGGAAGGCAAGTGTGGAGAAGGCAAATGCGGCGAAGGAAAGCGTGGTGACGAAATGAAACATGAAAAGTCTGAGAAAAAAGGTGAAAAGTCAGAAGAAGGTAAATGTGGCGCCTAATCGCTTAATGTTACTTTCGTTCTAAGGACGAAACTGACTATAATGCTCGCTTTCTATTTGAGCAGAATGAAGGCGAGCATTTTTAATGGATTTCTTACAATCGATCATCCTGGGCATTATCCAGGGAATAACCGAGTTTCTTCCAATATCCAGCTCTGCTCACTTAATTTTAATGCCTATACTTACCGGCTGGGACGATCAGGGTGTAGGCTTTGATCTTGCTGTTCATGTCGGTACTTTACTCGCCGTAATTCTGTATTTTCGCAAAGATGTCAGTGAACTCTTTATTGACGGACTTCGTTCTATTGCGGCACGCCAGCATGTTGGACAAAGCCGATTAGGTTGGGCTGTTGTTGTCGGAACTATACCTGCCTGCATTGCCGGAATACTGTTACTGGATTACATAGACACAGCGCTAAGGGCTGTAGGAGTTATCATAACCACTACGGTTGTGTTTGCTGTACTTTTGGCTGCTGCAGATAGATTCGCCCGGGGCAGCAGAACTTTGCAGGATATTGGTTTCAAAGACGCTATTATTGTTGGTCTTGCTCAGGCTGTAGCGCTTATTCCGGGAACCTCTCGCTCTGGAGCAACCATAACCGCCGGGTTGTTTTTAGGTCTAAATCGGGAATCAGCTTCAAAGTTTTCATTTTTTATGGCCATTCCAATTACGGCGGCAGCGGCTTTGGTAAAGTTATTAACCATAGCTTCAGAGTCTATAGCCGTAGATTGGTTAGGTTTTTTAGTTGGCGGTATTGTATCTTTTTTAACCGCGATTACGGCTATTCACTTTTTCCTTAAGTGGCTTAATGCGTTTGGTATGTGGCCTTATGTTATCTACCGGCTGGTGCTGGCGGTTGTGTTGTATTTTCTATTTTTCTGAGTCGATAATTTATGTACGAAAACCTCAAAAAGCAGTTATTTCAGCTTAAAAGTAACAAAGCTTTTGAAGCGTTGGTGGTTGCCGTTATCATTATTTCGGCATTAGAGATTGGCGCGAAAACCTATGAGTTACCTGCTTTTGCTAATAGCCTGACGTACGGTTTAGATCTCTTTATCACGCTGTTCTTCTTAATTGAGATTAGCATTCGCTTCATCGCTGAAGACAATAAGAAAGCTTTTTTCAAAGACGGTTGGAATGTGTTTGATACTCTGGTTGTAATCATGAGTCTCATACCTATAAATGATTCTGAACTGGCTCTGCTGGCGCGGTTGGTTCGGATATTTCGGGTACTGAGGATGATATCAATTATTCCGGAGCTGCGAACCTTAATAAACTCCTTGCTCAAAGCGCTTCCGCAGATGGGATATGTCGTCCTGCTGATGTTTATTATCTTTTATATCTATGCGGCTGTTGGCAGTTACTTATTCGCCGATATTAATCCGTTTCTATGGGACAACATTGCCACTTCAATGCTCACGCTGTTCAGGGTGATGACTTTTGAGGACTGGACTGACATTCAGTACGAAACCATGGAAGTGTATGGCTGGAGCTGGATTTACTATATGACATTTATTTTCCTGACGGCTTTTGCGTTCTTGAATATGGTTATTGGTATTGTGATTAACGTCATGGATAAAGAGAGCCGGAAAATTGAACTTACTGAGGACGGCTTGGGTGAGGGCTTCGTGGACAAAGAACCTACTATAAGCGATCTGCAACAGGAAATTGGCGAATTAAAACAACTGATAGTGGCTCAGCAAGATGTCGAAAGAAAGTAAAAGCCTATACAGCGCAAAACTTCTTATTAACGATATTCCTGTTACGGTTAAAAGTAAGCGCATAAAAAATATGTATTTAAGGGTGCGTGCGCCCTCAGGCGATGTTGAAGTCTCAGCTCCTAAGCAGTGCTCGCTAAATGAAATTGAACGCTGGCTGTTTGAACGTCACGATTGGCTGATAAAGCAACGTGAAAGAGTTGCTATGCAGCCAAGTCCACCAGAACTTCAGTTTGTATCAGGAGAGGAACACAAGCTTTGGGGTAAAAGTCACACACTGGATGTTGCAGTTAAAAAACGCGGAGCCTCAGTGAAATGTGAGGGTGAGCAGTTACAACTGGTTTCTCTGCCACATTACAATGCGGATCAACGTAAAAAGATTATGGATCGCTGGTATCGTGAACAAATTACCCGGGAAGTTGAAGCTTTACTGGATATCTGGCAACCGCGAATGGGAGCATACAGCAACAGCTTTGGTATAAGAGCAATGAAAACTCGTTGGGGTAGCTGCAACATACGCAGCAAAAAGATATGGTTAAATTTAGAACTGGTTAAAAAGCCAGTCGAGTGCCTGGAATACGTGCTAGTTCACGAACTTACACACCTCTTTGAGCGTTATCACAACGCGCGCTTCTACGCCTTGATGGATGAATTTCTCCCGGACTGGCGTGAACGAAAGAAGCTGACCAACCAGTTTATCTAAGCTCTTCACCTATTTGATAGTTATGAACCATTGCAGGTGTCTTAGCCGTACTGTGAAGGGATAGATGAGCGTGGTGCAAAAGCTCTAATTAAAAAATAGGAGATTAGCGGTGCAATATTTACATACGATGGTACGTGTACATGATTTGGAACAATCTTTAAATTTCTATTGTGATTTACTCGGCTTGCAGGAAGTCAGCCGCAAGGACGTGGAAAAAGGGCGTTTCACCCTGGTTTTTTTAGCAGCACCAGACGATATTGAAAGAGCGAAGAAATATCAGGCTCCCATGCTGGAACTTACCTATAACTGGGATCCGCAAACTTACCGCGGTGGTCGTAACTTTGGCCATTTAGCCTTTCGGGTTGAGAATATTTACGAGCTTTGCCAAAAGCTGATGGATAACGGTGTCATTATCAACCGGCCGCCGCGAGACGGTCATATGGCATTTGTGCGTTCACCGGACAATATCTCCATTGAGCTATTACAGAAGGGTGATAGCTTGCCGCCGGAAGAGCCGTGGACATCCATGGAAAACATTGGCGAATGGTAATTAAAGGGCAGATCCTCTATAATCTGCGCCACAAAACTATGTAAGTAAATGAAGCAATTTTTACTTTGGTCCAATAAATAGGAATGACTATGTCGACTGATAAAGCAAAGATTATTTATACTGAAACGGACGAGGCCCCGCGCCTTGCTACCTATTCGTTTCTGCCTTTTATTGAAGCATTTACTAAAGCTGCAGGTGTTTCAGTTGAGACTCGTGATATTTCTTTGGCTGGTCGTATTATTTCGCAGTTTCCGGAGTACCTGACCGAAGAACAACGTCAGTCAGATGCTTTAGCTGAACTGGGCGAAATGGCGAAAACCGCAGAAGCCAATATTATTAAGCTGCCAAACATCAGCGCGTCTATTCCGCAAATGACAGCCTGCATTAAAGAACTGCAAAAACAGGGCTACAAACTGCCGGATTATCCGTTTGACCCGCAAACCGATGAAGAGACAGACGTTCGCTCACGTTACGATAAAGTGAAAGGCAGTGCGGTTAACCCGGTACTACGTGAAGGTAACTCTGATCGTCGCGCACCAAGCGCTGTAAAAAATTACGCGAAGAAGCACCCGCACCGTATGGGTGAGTGGTCTAAGGACTCCAAATCGCACGTTGCTCACATGAATGAAGGTGATTTCTACGGTAGCGAAAAGTCTGTGACGTCTGCCAGCGAAGATACCTTCAAGATTGTTTTTGAAAGTAATGGTGAGCAAAAAGTACTGAAAGAATCTGTACCAGTATTGGCTGGTGAAGTAGTTGACGCGGCGACTATGAGCAAAAAGCAACTACAGGCCTTCTTTGAAAAAGAAACGGTAGCGGCAAAAGAGCAGGGCGTATTGCTGTCATTGCATTTGAAAGCCACCATGATGAAAGTTTCTGATCCAATCATGTTTGGTCATGCGGTACGTGTTTTTTATAAAGATGTTTTAGAAAAACACGCCGATTTAATGAAAGAGATTGAGTTTGACCCAAGCAACGGTATTGGTGACCTTTATGGCAAGCTGGACAAACTGACAGCAGAGCAGCGCGATGCTATTGAAGCAGACATGAACGCGGTTTACGCTAAGCAGCCTGAACTGGCTATGGTCAACTCGCATAAAGGCATCACTAACCTGCACGTTCCAAGCGACATTATTATCGACGCATCTATGCCGGCGATGATCCGTGACTCTGGTAAAATGTGGGATACCAAGGATAGCCAGCAAGACGCAAAAGCAATGATCCCGGATCGTAGCTACGCTGGCGTTTATCAGGAAACCATCGACTTCTGTCGTGAAAACGGTGCCTTTGATCCGGCAACTATGGGCACAGTGCCTAACGTTGGCTTAATGGCGCAAAAAGCAGAAGAGTATGGTTCGCACGATAAGACCTTTGAAATTCCAGCCGACGGAGTCGTGAAAGTTTTCAATAAAGCCGGTGATGTCGTTTTCGAACACAAAGTAGAAGAAGGTGATATCTGGCGCATGTGTCAGGTGAAAGACGCACCTATCCGCGACTGGGTTAAGCTGGCGGTTAACCGTTCACGCTTAAGCGGTATGCCGGCGGTATTCTGGTTAGACAGCAACCGTGCTCACGATGCTCAATTGATTAAGAAAGTGGAAGAGTACTTAAAAGAGCACGACACTGACGGTCTGGACATTCAGATTATGGCACCGGTTGAAGCGACTCGCCACACGTTACAGCGTGTGAAAGAAGGCAAAGACACCATTTCTGTTACCGGTAACGTATTGCGTGACTACCTGACTGACTTGTTCCCAATTCTGGAACTGGGCACCTCAGCGAAAATGCTGTCAATTGTTCCGTTAATGAACGGCGGTGGTTTGTTTGAAACCGGTGCCGGCGGTTCAGCGCCTAAACACGTACAGCAGTTTGTTGAAGAGAACCACTTACGCTGGGACTCTTTAGGTGAATTTTTGGCGTTAGCAGCTTCTCTAGAGCACTTAAGCCGTACTTTTGATAACAAACGTGCTTTAGTGTTGGCCGACAGCTTAGATCTGGCAACAGCTAAGTTCCTGGAAGAAAACAAATCACCATCGCGTAAAGTTGGCGAAATTGATAACCGTGGTTCACACTTCTACCTGGCTATGTACTGGGCAGAAGCACTGGCTAACCAGAACGAAGATGCCGAGCTGAAAGAACGTTTCAGTAAGTTGTTTGAAAAACTGTCTGGTAACGAGCAGGCGATTATCAATGAGCTGAACGAAATTCAGGGCGTTAAAGTGGACATTGGTGGTTACTATCAGCCAAACACAGATAAAGTATCTGCAGCAATGCGTCCATGTTCAGTACTAAATGAAACACTTAGCAGCTTATAATTTACATAGTGTAAGCTAAGCTCTAACTATAAGAAGCAGGCTGCGGCCTGCTTTTTTTATATCTGTATTTTTTGTCTGTACATTAGTACATTCTGAAACAAGGTTTTTATTAACAAAGGTCTGGAGTAACGATTTTGGCAACTGGCAACTACCTAATTAATTTATACGAACGCTGCTTAAAACTGCCTTTTGGGCGTAAGATTTTCTCTGCAATGTTTGCCCGAAAAGCTCCTTACTTTAAAACAATTAAGCCGCTTATTACCGAATTAAAACCGAACTTCTGCCAGCTGACGTTTAAGAAGCGAAAGGCTGTACAGAACCACATTGGCACTGTGCACGCTATTGCTGTGTGCAACGGCATGGAAATGGCGATGGGGGCATTAGCCGAGGCGTCGATTCCTAAACATCTGCGTTGGTTACCGAAAGGCATGAATGTGCAGTATCTGGCGAAAACTGACAGCGATGTGACCATAGAAGCAGTCAGCTCAGAGTCAACCTGGCAACCGGGCGATCAGCCTATATCCGTAGAAGCCAAGCGTAGCGACGGCACGGTTGTAGCCGCCGGGCACATTACTATTTATGTTTCAGAAAAGCCTAATCGATAAGATGAAAGGACTGTTGTCTGCCGTTTAAGTAGCTAACTCCGTCACCATCAAAAAATGCATCCTCTTCCAGCATGATGGTGACGGCTTTATCCTTGAATGTGGTTTTGTTATTTAGTTCTATAGAATAAGCCGTATTAGAAAATAACGGGTATTCTCCTCCACCTGGTATTGCGTGCTGTTTGTCCCACATACCAATGGTTGGCCCTGATCCATGGCCGTAATAACCAATAGGGTGAGTATAAATCATGGGCTCCAGACCTTCGCTTCTCGCTTCTTCTAATGCGGCGAGCAAAATGTCATTGCCTGAACGTGTCTTTTCAAACTGTTTGGTCAAAATATCCTGTAGCTGATTAGCATTGATTAGTGCTTGTTTTAGGGCTTCAGGAGCGTCTGACTCACCTTCTTTTAAAACATAGGCATGTTGCTGAGTATCGGTATTTAAGCGCAGGTAGGTAATGCCAAAGTCCACGTGCAATAAGTCGCCCGGTTGTATGACGATTCCGGTTGAACGCGGATGCCCGGGTTGAGGGTCATCGATACGCTGCACACTCACGGAAGGATGGAACCAAACGGGCAGGTTCTCTTGTGCAGCACGCTCACGGAACCACCATTGAAGGTCTTCTGTGGTGGTCTCACCAACCGAGATTACTTTGTTTGAAAACCCCTCGGCGATAATCTGGTGCGCAAGCTTAACGGCATTACGATAATAGGGCAGTTCTGCTTCTATCCGTTTTTCAAGCCAGGAGACGGCGAGCGGTTCAGCACTGACAATTTTATTTTTTAAATTGTCGGGTAAAGCGGCCATGAAAAGCTCTTTATCCGTTGCTGTAATCCCGTCGGCCTGAGCGAAGTCTTTCGATTGATTAATTGCAATAGAACCGGGGTTACGCTCGGTAATGACTTCCGTCAGGCGTTGCCATTGATTAGGTTGTTGCTCTGGGTTCCAGGCGCTTTTAAACACCTCACCAACGTTATAACGAGCTATTGCTAAGGTTTCCAGATTCTCACCATTGCCCGGGTTATGGATAACTAAGATGGTTCTTCGTCTTGCAGATAACCAGTCGCTGGGCAGAAAGGTTTTAAGAATTGGATCTTCGTTGTACTCGCGACTTATTAATACCCACATATCAATGTCAGCTTGTCGCATCAGATCCGGAAGCAGTTGCTGCACACGTTGCTGAAGAAGGTCATCAACAACTGCTGCACGTTGTTTAAGAGGTAGGGGGCTTATATTTTTTGCAAGCACGTTAGCGGAAAAGATAGTGCTGCAAGTTAGGCTGGTCAGGAGGATGATTTGTTTTAGCATAAGTGCTACCGATATTAAAAAAGGGACCCGAAGGTCCCTTTCTAGCAGTTTTTCACAAAGAAGTGAATTATGGTTTTCCGACAGGCTCGTTAGCGTCGATGACGGCACCCGGGTGCTCGTCTTCACCATCGTCCGGAGCCAGTTTCTCCCATTTACGAGTAAACAGAGCCAGCACGAACACAACCGCACCAACGCTGATACCAAATAAGAAAATGGTCCAGTAAAGCTCAGGCATGGCCTGTGGGTCGTCTGGGTTAAGACCACCCGCGATTCGGCCTGCAACAACGTTACCGATTGAGTAGGTCAATACGAAGATACCCATCATTTGGCCTGCCATACGTTTTGGCGACAATTTACTGACCGCACTTAGTGCGACCGGGCTTAAGCAAAGCTCACCTACAGTATGGATAAAGTAAACCGCAACTAACCAGTATGGAGCTACTTTCATGCCACTTGCCGCTGCTTGCGACGCAAAGAACATGACAATAAAACCTGTTGCCATAATGATAAGACCAATCGCACTTTTGAAGCCATAGGATGGATTAATCATGCGCTTGCTAAGATTAATCCAAAGTGCTGCGAAGAAGGGTGACAAGGCAACCAAAAAGAAAGAGTTTAGTGACTGAAACCAGGTAGTTGGAATTTGAAAGTCGCCAACCATACGGTCAGTTAGGTCTCGCGCAAACAAGTTGAATGAAGAACCTGCTTGTTCGAAGCCTGCCCAGAACATGGTTGAGGCAATACAGACTAAGAATAAGGCGCCCAGCCGTTTCATTTCATCCCGGGTTAACTTACCGAAAAGGAAAACCGATAGGTAAAATAGGAAAAAGATGACGGTGAAGATAATGGAAACGCTTTCAGCAGCAGCGACCGGATTAATACTGACATCGCCATTTAGCGCCAGAAAAGTGTAAACAGCCAAACTTGCCAGTAAAAGCCAGATGATTCCCCAACTGCGCTTTGCCGCTTTCGGGCCTAAAGGCTTCGGTGGTTTTTCACCAACGCCCTTCAGTTTAGGTAGAGTCAGTCTGTACTGAATAAGACCAAATGCCATACCAACAGCCGCTGCGCCGAAGCCCCAGTGGTAACCAGCATTTTCCATAAGATAACCAGTAACGATGTAACCGATGATCGAACCGATGTTAATACCCATATAATAAAGGGTATAACCACCGTCGCGACGGTCATCGTCGGAGCTATATAACTGGCCAACCATGGCGGTGATGTTTGGCTTTAATAAACCTGTGCCAAGTACCACCAAAATCATACCAATGAAGAAACCAGCCTTACTTGGTATGGCCAATACAATGTGGCCAAGCATAATAATGATGCCGCCGTACCAGGTGGCGCGCTGTCCGCCTAATAATCGGTCAGCTATCCAACCGCCAGGTAGACCCATAAAGTATACGGCACCGGTGTACAAACCGTAGATGGCTGTTGCAGAGGCGACGGTGAATGCTATACCGCCTTCTTGTAAGCTTGCGGTCATAAAAAGAACCAGCAATGCGCGCATACCGTAGTAACTCATGCGCTCCCACATTTCGGTAAAAAACAGGGTTTGTAAGCCCCCTGGTTGTCCGAAAAAACTTGCGTCTTTGTCGACTATTTTTGTTGGATCCATTGTTATTATCCGTTTAGTTATTGAAACTTTGGTCCTGTTCGACTTTGGTATAAGTCAAAAAAAGTGGCGTTACTTTACTAGCGACCGCTGTGAAATAAAACCGAAAACGATGAAATACTCAATTTTTAGGATGTTTATCTCCCGGTATACCCTTGCGCAACTCCACTGGTTTCGGCTTTTTGCGGTTAGATCGTATTTTAAGATTGAGCATTTCAACTGCAAGAGAGAACGCCATAGCGAAATAGACATAGCCTTTAGGTACGTGAAAGCCGAATCCTTCGCCAACTAAGGTCATGCCTATTAAAATTAAAAAGCTAAGAGCCAACATTTTAATGGTCGGGTGTTTGTCGACAAAATCGCTGACCGACTTTGCTGCCACCAACATGACACCTACCGAAATAATTACGGCAATGACCATAACACTTAACTGTTCAGCCAGGCCAACAGCTGTAATGACTGAATCCAGCGAAAAAACAACGTCCAGAATGGCTATCTGTATAAGAATGCCGATAAAAGAAGCGGCGACAGGGGATTTTTCTGTTTGCGAATCACCTTCCAGTGCATGGTGAATTTCTAAAGTGCTTTTGCCAAGAAGAAATAAACCACCTAACAGCAAGATTAGATCGCGCCCTGAAATTTCCTCTGCAAAGATACTGAATAGCGGATCGGTAAGAGTCATTACCCAGGTTAGGGAAAAGAGCAGGAGTAACCGCGTGCCCATGGCCAGACCTAAGCCTATGGTGCGGGCTTTGTCTCGTTGATGCTCAGGTAGGCGCCCAACTAAAATGGAAATAAAAATGATGTTATCAATACCCAGAACAATTTCTAACGCGGTTAAGGTTGCCAGCGCAATCCAGGCTTCTGGCATGGTAATCCATTCGAACATGTTGATCTCTGTAGTCCTGATAAAGTGATAGTTGCTATATTGAAAGGTATTAGTGATAAAAACAATCGATTTTAGATTGTCGACAATTTAATTTAGTTCGCCTTGCAAATATCGGTTTTTTCGTGGAAAATAGCTAAATCAATAATTACTGTCGACAATTAATGCAAATAGTCAGCCCTTTAGAACGTTCCGCCATTACTTCATCAGATCGCGTTTTGTTTGAAATACAGCGCGCTATTGTCGAAGGAGATATTGCGGCGGGTTGCAAAATTAGCGAACCGGAGCTTGCCCGGCGTTTCAATGTCAGCAGAGCGCCATTGCGTGAAGCTTTAGCCAGACTTGAGCGTTGCCATCTTATTGAACGAATTCCGAATGCGGGTGCCAGAGTGGTTACCCTGTCTCTGGAAGGATTAATTTCGTTATATCAAATACGGGAAGAGCTTGAAGGTCTGGCCTGTCGTTTAGCGGCAGAGCAAATGCCCGACAATGAAATTGACGAGTTAAGGCAGCTTTTAGATAAGCATCTGCAAACTCAGCGGGTTCGTGAAGGTGAGAGTTACTATCAGGAAGCCGGTGATTTAGATTTTCATTATCGCATTATACTCGGCAGTAAAAATCAGTATTTAATTAATATGCTTTGCGACGAACTCTACTATCTTGTCCGTATGTATCGAGTACAGATGGGTATGAATGGCCCGAGAGTTTCGCGCGCCTTCGATGAACATAAAGCCATTATTAATGCTATTGCTAATCGCGATGGTGAATTGGCCGATCTGCTAATGCGCCGCCATATTGGCGCGTCTCGTAAAAACATTGAATTACGGTTACAAACAGAAAAGGAAACATCATGACTCATATGACAAGCCCGGGTGCTAAGTTGCGCCAAGCTATTGCCGACGAAAATCCTTTACAGATTGTTGGCACCATTAACGCCTATACAGCAATGATGGCAGAAAAGGTTGGGCACAAAGCGCTATACCTGTCTGGTGCTGGGGTAGCGAATGCGTCTTTCGGTTTACCTGACTTAGGCATGACCTCGTTAAATGATGTTTGTGAAGACATTCGCCGTATTACTGCAGCAACCGATCTCCCTCTGTTAGTTGATGCTGACACAGGCTGGGGCGGCGCTTTTAATATTGCCCGTACCGTTCAGGAAATGACACGTGCCGGTGCAGCCGGAATGCACATTGAAGATCAGGTGGCTCAAAAGCGCTGTGGCCACCGCCCAAATAAAGAAATTGTGACGCAAGAAGAGATGGTTGACCGAGTGAAAGCAGCCGTAGATGCACGTATTGACGACCAGTTCCTTATTATGGCGCGTACTGATGCACTACAACAACAAGGTCTGGAGGCCGCTATTGAACGTGCACAGGCTTGTGTGGATGCCGGCGCTGATGCCATTTTTGCAGAAGCTGTTCATACGCTTGATCAATATAAAGCCTTCACCGAAGCCTTGAATGTACCGGTTCTGGCCAATATCACTGAATTTGGCGCTACGCCATTGTTTAATAAACAGGAATTAGCTGACGTTGGGGTGGAAATTGTTCTTTACCCTTTAAGTGCTTTCCGGGCAATGAACAAAGCCGCACTTAACGTCTACAATAGTATTTTAGAGAACGGCGATCAGAAAGCCGTCATTGATGACATGCAGACTCGCGCAGAGTTGTATGACTTTTTGAACTATCACGATTTTGAAGAAAAACTCGATCAATTATTTAAAAAGTAGCCTGACATTTATGTCAGGTGAGATATCGTTCCTGACGTAAACGTCAGGCTACGAGCGATGGCAGATATCAAATACAAAAATTAAGAAGGGAACAACATTATGGCAGAGAAGAAACTAAGTGGCGCAGGTTTGCGCGGACAGTCAGCCGGCGAGACGGCACTATGTACTGTTGGTAAAAGCGGTTCAGGTTTAACCTACCGTGGCTATGACATTTCTGAACTGGCGGAAAAAGTCAGTTTTGAAGAAGTGGCTTACCTTTTAGCGAAAGGCGAGTTGCCGAATAAGCAACAGCTAACAGACTACAAAAAGCGCTTGAAGTCACTGCGTACTTTACCTCAGGAAGTTAAAGACGTACTTGAGCGTATTCCAAAATCAGCGCATCCAATGGATGTTATGCGTACCGGTTGTTCTATGCTGGGTAACCTGGAAACGGAAGAAAGCTTTGATGAAGCTGACGATCACATCGAACGTCTGCTGGCGACTTTCCCGGGTATCGTACTGTACTGGTACCGCTATACTCACGACGGCGTGCGTATTGATACCGATTCTGAAGAAGAGTCTATCGGTGCACACTTCCTGCGCTTGTTACACGACAAAGCACCTTCAGAGCTGCACGCAGCAGTAATGAACACTTCGTTAATTCTGTATGCTGAGCATGAGTTTAACGCATCAACCTTTACGGCTCGTGTTTGTGCTTCAACCTTGTCAGATATTCACTCTTGTGTGACCGGTGCCATTGGTTCATTACGCGGGCCACTTCATGGTGGTGCAAACGAAGCGGCAATGGAGCTGATTGAGGGCATGAAAGACGCTGACGATGCCGAGCAGAAACTGAAAGGCATGCTGGAACGCAAAGAGAAAATCATGGGTTTTGGTCATGCCATTTACCGTGATTTTGATCCGCGTAACGACGTGATTAAAGCCTGGTCTAAGAAGCTATCTGAAGAAGTGGGTGATAGCCGCTTGTACGACGTGTCTGTGCGTTGTGAAAAAGTCATGTGGGACGAGAAGAAATTGTTCCCGAATGCGGATTTCTTCCATGCATCGGCTTATCACTACATGGGTATTCCAACCAAATTGTTTACACCAATCTTTGTTATGTCGCGTGTGACCGGCTGGACCGCTCATGTGAAAGAGCAGCGTGCAAACAACCGTATTATCCGCCCAAGTGCCGATTATACAGGCCCAGAGCCGCGTAAAGTTCCGGCTTTAGAAGAGCGTTAATCTGTTCTTCGACTGATAAATAGTACAGGAGCAGTCATCTACTGCTCCTTTTTTCGTTTAACCATGACGATAAGTGGTAACTCATGACTTCATACCGTAAAAAACTCGCTGGTACTACGCTCGAGTACTTTGATACTCAAGCCGCTGTAGATGCGATTGAACCGGGTGCCTATGCGCGCCTGCCTTATACTTCCCGTGTATTAGCTGAAAACTTAGTCCGTCGCTGCCCGGCGGATATTCTGACGCAATCGTTAGAACAGTTGATTTACCGCAAAAAAGAACACGATTTCCCATGGTTCCCGGCACGCGTTGTCTGTCATGATATTTTAGGTCAGACAGCCTTAGTGGATTTAGCCGGATTGCGTGACGCCATTGCTGAAAAAGGCGGGGACCCCGCCAAAGTGAACCCTGTGGTACCAACCCAGTTGATTGTTGATCATTCACTGGCCGTTGAGCATGCAGGTTTTGATAAAGACGCTTTTGAAAAAAACCGGGCTATTGAAGACCGTCGTAACGATGACCGTTTTCACTTTATTAACTGGACCAAAACGGCGTTTAAAAACGTTGATGTCATTCCTCCCGGCAACGGCATTATGCACCAGATCAACCTGGAGAAAATGTCCCCGGTAGTTCAGGTACGCGACAATGTCGCTTTTGTCGATACCTGTGTAGGTACTGACAGCCATACGCCAATGGTTGATGCCTTAGGTGTTATCTCTGTCGGTGTTGGTGGCCTGGAAGCGGAAAGCGTTATGCTGGGGCGTGCATCTTATATGCGCTTGCCTGACATTATTGGCGTTGAGCTGAGCGGTAAACTGCAACCGGGTATTACCAGCACGGATTTAGTGTTGGAAATGACCGAGTTCTTGCGTAAAGAGCGTGTCGTTGGCGCCTACCTGGAGTTTTACGGCGAAGGTGCAGAAGCCCTAACCGTTGGCGACCGTGCAACCATTTCTAATATGACACCGGAATACGGCGCGACTGCGGCCATGTTCTATATTGATGATCAAACTATTGATTACCTGAAACTGACCGGTCGTGACGACGATCAGGTTGAACTGGTTGAGCACTTTGCTAAAGAAACCGGATTGTGGGCCGACAGCTTAAAGTCTGCCGAATATGGCCGAGTACTTAAGTTCGATTTATCCAAAGTGAAGCGTAACCTGGCCGGGCCATCGAATCCGCACTCTCTGCTACCGGCATCGGAACTGTCGGAGCGTGGTGTTGCGAAGCACATTGAGAACCCGGAAGAAGGCAAAATGCCTGACGGAGCGGTGATTATCGCAGCCATTACCAGTTGTACCAATACCAGTAACCCACGCAATATGATTGCGGCTGGCCTCATTGCCCGTAACGCGAACAAGTTGGGGTTAACCCGTAAGCCATGGGTGAAATCATCGCTGGCACCGGGATCTAAGACGGTCAAAATGTATCTGGAAGAAGCTGAATTGTTGCCTGAGTTGGAAGATTTAGGCTTTGGCGTGGTGGCGTTTGCCTGTACCACCTGTAACGGCATGAGTGGTTCTTTAGATCCGAAGATACAGCAGGAAATCATTGACCGCGACTTGTTCTCCACAGCGGTACTATCCGGTAACCGTAACTTTGATGGCCGCATTCACCCATATGCTAAGCAGGCGTTTTTGGCGTCTCCACCATTGGTCGTAGCCTACGCCATAGCGGGTACCATTCGTTTTGACATTGAGAAAGATGTATTGGGAATTGACCCTGACGGTAATCCGGTAACGCTGAAAGACATTTGGCCAAGCGACGAAGAAATTGATGCCATTGTGAAACAGAGTGTTAAGCCTGAGCAATTCCGTAAGGTGTATGACCCGATGTTTGACCTGTCGGTGGATTACGGCGAGAAAAACAATCCGCTATATGACTGGCGCCCGCAAACCACTTATATTCGTCGTCCGCCATATTGGGAAGGCGCATTAGCTGCAGAACGTACCATGAAGGGCATGCGCCCGTTAGCCGTGCTGGGTGATAACATCACCACCGACCATTTGTCACCGTCAAACGCCATTATGGCTGACAGTGCGGCGGGTGAGTATCTGGCGAAAATGGGGGTTCCGGAAGAGGACTTTAATTCTTACGCAACGCATCGTGGCGACCATTTAACAGCGCAGCGCGCGACCTTTGCTAACCCGAAACTGTTTAATGAAATGGTGAAAGGCGAAGACGGTAAAGTCATTCAGGGCTCGCTGGCACGCATTGAGCCGGAAGGTAAAACCGTGCGCATGTGGGAAGCCATTGAACACTATATGGAAAACAAACAGCCGCTGATTATTGTCGCTGGTGCAGACTACGGTCAGGGCTCGTCACGCGACTGGGCGGCAAAAGGTGTGCGCTTAGCGGGTGTTGAAGTCATTGTTGCCGAAGGTTTTGAGCGTATTCACCGTACCAACTTAATTGGTATGGGCGTATTGCCGCTGCAGTTTGAAGAGGGCACTACACGTAAAACGCTGAATATTGACGGCACTGAAACCTTTGATGTGAAAGGTACACCTGAGGCCGGGTCTAAGCTAACGCTGGTGATTCATCGTGCCAATGGTGACAGTGAAGAAGTGCCGGTACAGTGCCGCTTAGACACCAAAGAAGAAGTGTCAATTTATGAAGCCGGCGGTGTGCTGCAACGTTTTGCTCAGGACTTTTTAGAAGCAGAAGCAAGCTAAGGAGTTCTAATAATGAAGCAGAAACCACAAATTAAAATTCCCGCCACCTATATGCGTGGCGGGACCTCGAAAGGCGTATTTTTCCGTTTGCAGGACTTACCCGAACCGGCACAACAGCCGGGTGCTGTGCGTGATGCCATGCTGATGCGTGTAATCGGCAGCCCGGATCCTTATGCCAAGCATACCGACGGTATGGGAGGTGCGACCTCGAGTACCAGCAAAACGGTTATCGTCTCTAAAAGTGAGCAACCAGGCCATGACGTAGACTACCTGTTCGGTCAGGTGTCTATTGATAAGCCTTTTGTCGACTGGAGCGGAAACTGCGGGAATTTATCTTCGGCAGTAGGACCATTTGCTATTGCTAACGGTCTTGTCGATGCTGAGCGTTTACCTGAAAACGGTGTGTGCGAAGTGCGCATCTGGCAAGCCAATATTGGCAAAACCATTGTCAATAAAGTGCCTATGGTTAATGGCGAAGTGCAGGAAACCGGTGACTTTATTCTGGACGGTGTCACCTTCCCGGCGGCTGAAGTTCCGGTGGAGTTTATGGACCCGTCTGCCGACGGCGAATCCATGTTTCCGACCGGTAACTTAATCGATGATTTAGAGGTTCCTGGCATTGGTACATTAAAAGCTACGATGATTAATGCGGGCATCCCGACCATTTTCCTCAATGCGGAGGAAATTGGATACGACGGTACTGAGTTGCAGGAAGTCATTAACGGCAGTCCGGAAGCTCTGGAGCGCTTTGAAACCATACGTGCCTATGGCGCGGTGAAGATGGGCTTGATTGATGATATTGCCGAAGCGGCTAACCGTCAGCACACCCCAAAAGTGGCTTTTGTGGCAACGCCAAAAGACTACACCGCATCCAGTGGCAAGGTCATTAAGGCCAACGGCATTGACTTGCTGGTAAGGGCGATGTCGATGGGAAAATTGCATCACGCCATGATGGGCACTGCTGCTGTTGCTATCGGCACTGCTGCAGCTATTCCAGGTACAACCGTTAATTTAGCCGCGGGCGGTAAAGACCGTACTATGGTGAATTTTGGCCATCCTTCAGGTACCTTGCAAGTAGGCGCTGAATGTAAACAGGTGAATGGTCAATGGACAGCCATTAAAGCCATTATGAGTCGCAGTGCCCGAGTGTTAATGGAAGGGCAGGTGCGTATTCCGGGGGACGTTCTTTAAGTGGAAAAAGCTACGCAAGTCAAGTTACTTAAAATTGCCATGGTCACCGGCATTACCCTAATTTTGTTAGGGCATGTTGTGCTGGCTGTGACTATTGGCAACGATGATATTGATTTTCGTGGTTACATTTTGGGGGCGGCGATGAATGCTGTTGGCGTTATTCTGTCGCTGCCCACCAAAATTTATCTCACTCTGGTGCTAATGGAAAAGGAAGAAAAAAGTAATAAAAATACGCACTGGAGCGATATTAATTAGTTTTACTCGGTAAACCTTAGTCCGCGTATCCCCATGGAGTAGCTGGTGTTTCAACCGGCTCCGTTAAGTCAAAGTCCACCCGAAACTCGCGACCTTCTCTAACCAAACGATACGTAAAGGTATTGTCGTGAATGTACATTTGCCAGGTGTTTGTATTTGATTGCGGGACGCCAAGTTCAATAAATAACTCTTTAGAATAGGCATCTACAGGAAAGGATTGTGCAGTTGCATAGCCCTTGTCAGTGGTATGTCCGCCATACATAGTTAACGGATCATAGTTGCCGTCAGGTTTACGGTGATCGTGTTTTAGGCTAATACCTGAGCCTGTTTGGGTTAATATCCAGGTGCGCGAGTGGTTGTCTCCGACATGAAAAGGGATTTCGATTCGTTGTTCACCACACTTACGAACGTGCATCACTAAGTCACCTTCGAACCCTTCTGAAGTTGGCGTATCGACTGTTACCTCGCCTGCATAAGAATTACCACAAAGCTTGTTTATAGCAGCAAAAAACTCAGCCTGAGCCTGAGTTGAAACCCTGGGAGCTGGTTTAATCACTTGATCCTGAGCGATCGAGGTATGAGATAATGCTGTTCCTAAAAGTAAAGTAAACATGGAAAGCCGGATTTTCATTATTGTTACCTTTTTGCTTTTTATAAAACCAATTTCTGATGTGGTTTTTTTGAGACTAAGAGAGCAAGGGTGATATTAATTAGCGTCAGAGTCCAGACTTTTTACTTAACTTCACACGCGTTGAATTAAACAAGAAATTACCCGCAGACTCTTTTCTGAGGGGCCTGAGAACAGAAAGCCCGACAATAAGAAAGTCAGGCCTTATAGTCATTGAGGTAGCAATTAAGCGGTTTTAAACTCCATCGCTAAATCTTGTAATTCTCTGGCCGATTTAGCCTGTTCCTCGGTTACGCTCTTAATCTCCTGCGAGCCTGTCAGAATAAGAAGCGACGCTTCATTAACTGACTCCATATTGTTGGCAATATCTTTTGCTACAGCAACTTGCTCTTCTGATGCAGTCGCTATTTGAGTCGACATTTCGGAGATACTATTTATGTCCTCAGATATGACTGCAAAAGCCTGTTCTAGCTCTCTGGCTTGCTCCTCTGTTGCTGTGGCTATAGATTTACTCTCATTCACATCTTTATAGGCGGCATCTGATAGCTGCTGAAAACCGGTCAGCATTTCAGAAATTTCATTGGTTGAATTATGAGTCTGGCTTGCTAATTTTCGCACCTCGTCAGCCACAACTGAAAACCCGCGACCATGTTCACCTGCGCGAGCTGCTTCGATTGCAGCATTTAGCGCAAGTAAATTAGTTTGGTCGGCGACATTTTGAATAACGTCAATAACGCGATTAATGTTAACGCTGCGTTCCTGCAATTGACTAATTACTTCGCCTACATTTCCTATCGCAGAAGCTAAGGCTCTGACACTGTTGATACTTTCGCGAACAGCCGCTTCACCTTTGTTTTTGCTGTTGATGGAACTATCGGCAGCATCGGCAACGCGTTGAATATTCTCGCTAATTTCTGATGCGGTAGCGCTCATTTCTTCAGTGGCAGTAGCGACCTGTTCGGTTTGTTTTTGCTGACGGGTTATTTGCTCCGAGTTTTGCGAAGCCGTAGAGCTTGTTTCTTCGGTTGCCGTGGCAAGCTGAACACTCATTTGATCAATTTTATTCAAAGAAGCGTTAAACTTCTCCAGCAACTGGTTAAAAGCCGAACCAATATTCCCCAGTTCATCCGTTGTTTTACTTGAAACTTTCCGGCGTAAATCTTTGTTTTTCATTACAAAGTCTATGCCTTCGAGGAGCTCTCTTACCTGGCTGTATATTCCTTTCAGAATAAAGAACGTGAGTACTACAATCGCCAGGATAAAAGCAGAAATCAGAATAACTAGCAGCCACAACTGGCTTAACGTTTCGCTTGCTGTTGCTATAGAGGATTCACTAACGACTTCGAGCACCGCCTGATTCGCTTTATTGATTCTGGCGATATACTGAGTACTGAGTTGGAACCATTCCATACCACTCAGTTGAGAAAAAACATCGCTTTCCAGAAGCTGCTCGCGTGTGGCTTTTACTTTAGCCAGCTGAGACGAATTTATCAGTTCTTCTATCAGCGGTTTTAACGACTTATTCGCGGCATAGAAGGCGTTATCCAATAGCGCATGCTGTTGTCCGGACAAACTTTGCAGTTTAGCCAGTTCTTTCGTATTGGCTTGTCCGGAGGCTAAATAAGCAGCGACAGACGCTCGTTCTTTTCCTGCCGCTTCGGCTGTATTTGCCATTAAAGAATAGGTGCTGAGTTCCCGCGTAATTTGCGAATTTGAGGACTCAGCAATGACATCGTCGACAACACTAAGTAATGAGCTTATGGCTTGAGTATAAAGGTTCACCATTTGCTGGCGATCCATTTGGCGGCTGTCTATTTTACCGCGCCACTCATCCAGTTTATTGTTTTGTACAGCTTCAATTTTCTGCTGAATTTTCTTTGAAAAAGTTATTTCAGCTGCAATATTTTGTGTTTTAGTTAAGAACTGGTTAATAAATTGATCCAGCTCATCGCGCTGCCGCTGTAAATTGTCTACATTATTCTGACTGAAGCCAGAGGCCATAGTCAGTGCTGAAAGACCACGTTCACGTTGTAAGGCCCCAACCACGGGAGCACTGGCAACGGTTAAATCAGTTAATAATTCAATATGGTGTGCTTCTGAGTAACGCTGGTATGTCGAAACCAAGTTCGTTACCGCAAGAAACATCATCATAAATAAGGGGGGAAGCACCAACAACAGTAGTTTGTTGCGCATTGATAAATTGCCCAGCCAGTTCATATTTGCCCTCGATTCGCCTAAGCCGAAATTGAATATTATATTTGTCATCGGCGCGACAATCGCTCACCTTTAAGGCGTACCTCCCAACGAGTAGATCAAGGCAGCCAAATCTCACCAAGTGGGGTATCTGGCTCAAAGTGATAGGCTATCTGAGCCTGCAGAAGTTCCGCACATGCCAGTGCGTCAGTTAACGCATTATGCGGCGGATAAAAAGGTAGGTTATAGCGGGTACGACTGTCCGCAAGGCGAATTGATTCCGGTTTTTTTCCAAGTAGTTTTTGCCAGAAGGATAACGGTTTACGGTGGAATCGAGCTTCAATTTCCATTGTATCAATAAGCGGAAACTGGATGTTTTCGTGCAGGCGTTCTTTAATTCCCCGTTGCAGGAAAGGGCGTTCAATGCCGTGGTAATGAACAACCCAGACTTTTCCGGCGACAAGCTCCAGTAGCTCATCAATAATACTTTCTAAATCGGGGGCGTGTTCAATTTCGCTATGAGTAATACCATGTATAACGACGGATTCATCCGTAAGACTGCGTCGTGGTTTAACAACCCAGCTTTTTGCCTCTGAAAATAAAATCCGCTCTGTGGTCATAGGTATTGCGGCGATACTGACTATGCCATGCTGTTCAGGATCTAAGCCCGTGGTTTCAAAGTCGACGGCAACCATGGGCGTTTTATTAATGGGCGTATCCGGCGAACTGATGCCCTGACTGTAATACCGTTTAAGCGCCTGAGAGTGGCTCAGCTGTTCTAAGGTTTCAAATTGTTTGGGCCAGTCAATGTTCTTAGATTTTCTGGGCTTTTGTTTTTGTTTGTTTTCCGGGGCAAGATAAAGCATTGCCTAGCCTCCCGAGTAACGGTAACGCAAATATTTTTGTGCGTTACTTAGAATTTGAAAGGCGTCTTTTAAGTTTTTACGCTCAAAATGAGATAAGTCTTCCGGAGCAACGTTATTGTCAGGCACTTCACCCGCCGAAATGGCTAACGCCTGATGTCGAATTCTCACCATAGAAATTAATTCCAGAGCATCACGTAAATCTGGTCCGCGACCTTGTGGCAAAATTTGTGAATCAATAATGTCTTCAAGACGAGTAAAGGAATTGCGCTGTGATGAACCAATGGCCAGAGCATGAACACGGATCAAATCTGCAACAGGGCCGGTGCCGCGACGTTTGGTATTGATGCTGTCACGGTGTTTGCCATCTTTTTCCATGACAAAGTCTTTAAAAAAGCCCAGAGGGGGCGTACGGTTTAGCGCATTACGTGCCATAGAGCCTAAAAACCGTTTATTGCCTTTGGCTTTTTTTCGTATCAGTGAATTGAGCTCATCGGCGAATTTTTGTTGCCCCCAGACACCGTCCAAATCAAAAAATATGGAGGAGTGCAGCAGCTTTTCCGGTGACGGGTTTTCAATCCAGTCGGTAAAGTAGTTTTTCCACACTTTTAACGGTTGTCGCCAGGCATCGGTGGTGGCCATAATGCCGCCCGTACAATAGGTATAGCCGCAGGCATTTAAGCCGTCGGCCACAAAGCCCGCTAACTCTTTAAAGTAGGCATCGTGCTGTTTGGGATCAAAATCGTCGTGTAAAACCATAGCGTTGTCCTGATCCGTGACAATACTTTGCTCGTCACGTGCCATTGAACCCAAAGCCAGGAAACAGTAGGGCACCGGCGGCGGTCCGAATTTCTCCTCGCCAAGCTCTAAAAGCCGCTGTTTGAACGAACGACCAATGGTAGCCATTGCCGAACCTATCATCCGCGAGTTTGCATCTTCGTTAACCATGCGGACAAAACTGGCGCGGACACTTTCTGCAAGTTCGGTTAGCTCTTCAATAGAGTTTTGCTTAAAAATACCACTGACAATAAACAGAGTACTTTTTGACTCATGCTGTGCCACATCCGATAAAGCTATGACGCCTACAACCTGACCTTTTTTCAGTACCGGCAAATGGTGAAGGTTGGTTCGCATCATTATCAACAAAGCTTCGAACACGCGGTTATTATGCTGAACAAATGTCAGGTTCTCGGTCATTATAGAAGAAACGGGGTGGGTACTGGACCGGTTTACCGCCAGAACACGCTTGCGTAGGTCTTTGTCCGTTATAATACCCACAGGAAGATGCTGTGTTTCATCGATAATAAGTAATGATGATACTTTTTCATCTGTCATTTTTGCGGCAGCATCGTGAATACTGGCGTTTAAATCAATAGAAACCGGCTCGCGCGTAATGATTGTATCAACGGTCGCAGAAAGCGATTCATTACGGTTTTCCTGCTTTTTTACGGCTTGATTTACGCGCCTGTGCCCTTCAACTTCCACTGCGTCGGCAAAGCTGTCGTATTCATCGAACAAGCGATTAAACAAACTGCCGGGAATAAAGTAGATAAGCGTATCTTCTAATGCTTTGACAGGGTAACGAACCTTGCCTTTACGCAGTAGACCCGCTTCACCAAAAAAACCACCTTCGCTTAAACGATTAAACAGGTCGCCGTTACGGTTGTAGGTTTCTACTGAACCGTTCCTAATGACGTATAAATCAGAAATTGACTCATTATATTCAAGTACTTGAGAGCCGGCTTTGAAATAGCTGATTGCAGTGTTTTTGGCAAGCTCAACAAGTTCGTCTTCAGGTAACTCATTGAAAGGAGGGAAACGACGTAAAAAATTCAGAATTTCCAGATGTTCGGCTTCCATAATTGTACCTGTTATAGCAAAAGCGGCGCTTCAGCGCCGCTTTTAAATGGGTAAGGAGCTTTCGCTAATAGCTACTTAGCAGGTTTACCAACTCTTGGCTCGGAACGCAATCCCTGAACGACTGCAAAACAGGAAGCCAATAAAACAATGGTAAACGGTAAGCCTAAAGATAAGGACATTGCCTGCAGGGCAACGAGACCACCGCCAAGTATCAGCGCAATTGCGACTAACCCTTCAAACGTACACCAGAATATACGCTGAGGTACCGGTGCTTCAACTTTACCGCCAGCGCTTATGGTATCGATAACCAGCGAGCCTGAGTCAGACGAGGTAATGAAAAATACCATAACCAGAATAATACCCACAAACGAGGTTACTTCTGTCCAGGGCAAGCCTCCCAGCATAATAAACAGTTTGAGTGAAAGCTTTTCACTGGCTATTTGTTCGGCTCCCGCAACGAATTGCTCTATTGCAGCGGTACCGAATACTGTCATCCAGAATACGCAGGCCAGAGAAGGTATCAATAGTACCGAAATTAAGAATTCACGTACGGTACGGCCTCTTGAAACGCGGGCAATAAACATACCTACAAAAGGTGACCATGCAATCCACCATGCCCAGTAAAACGATGTCCAGCCTTGAGAGTAACCCAGGTCTTCTCGTCCAACCGGATTTGACAGGGCTGGGAGGTTAACAATGTAATTGTAAAGGTTTTCCGCGAAACCGGTGAAAATAGCTACCGTCGGGCCGACAATAATGACAAACAGCATCAGAATAGCCGCCAGTGACATATTCACTTGCGATAGTCGCTGTACACCTTTTTCCAGGCCTGCAAGAACTGAAATTAATGCGATAGCGGTTATCCCCATAACCAGCAGCACATCGGTGGTATCACCTTCAGCCCAGCCGAATAGAAAGTTTAGTCCTGCTGCCGCCTGAGAAGCACCCAGTCCAAGTGATGTTGCAAGACCGAATAAGGTTGCCAGTATTGCGATAATATCAATGATATGTCCTGGCCAGCCCCATACGCGCTCGCCCAGAATTGGGTAAAAAATAGAGCGTATTGTTAATGGTAAGCCTTTGTTGAAAGAAAATAAGGCTAAACCTAAAGCAAGAACGGCGTAAATAGCCCATGGGTGCAGAGCCCAGTGAAAAATGGTTGCAGCCATGCCTAATTTTATTGCCGCAGCCTGGTCACCGCCAGCACCCCCAAGAGGTGCTGAGTCGGTACGAATACCATCCGCGTTAAACTCAGTTCCACCAAATGCAGCACTAAAATGAGTAATCGGCTCAGAGACACCGTAAAACATGAGTCCAATACCCATGCCTGCGGCAAACAGCATTGAAAACCAGCCCAGGTAAGAAAAGTCCGGGCTTGCTTCAGTGCCGCCTAAACGCACGTTCCCTAATGGTGAAACAATTAAGAATAGACACAGAAGCACAAAAATATTAGCTGCACCAATAAAGAACCAGTCTAAATTAGCCGTTAACCAATTTTTTGTACTTGTGAATACCGGCTCCGCCTGATTCTGGAACATTAAAGTAATAACCACAAAGGCGACGATCGCAAGTCCGGAGATAGCGAATACGCGGTTATGGAAATCCAGACCAAAAGGTCCTACTTTCATAACAACGTTATCTTGTCCTACTTGGTAATCCGTATCGATTGGGTTGACTTCACCGTCAGGAATCATTGGGTCGTCGGCTTTGCGCTCGCGCTCGAGGTCTTTGTCCCCGCGGAGCACTTCCTCTTCTTTTTTATTCATTTGCTCTCCCCTGTATAAAAATAGGTGTTTTTACGCTTTGAATTTAAGCGTTTATTCTAAATTTACTAATAGAGTATAGAGAGCTACGGACGTTTCTTAAAGTTAGATCGGTTTTTTGCAGTAAAAATAATGAATTAGAGAGGTTAGAAATGTTGTAGAGGTGTGCTGACGTGTCTCTATATAAGGTGACACGCCAGCGTTTAAGCATTCAGGCTAAGAGTTAGAAACTGTACCGAACTGTTGCGGCGACAGTATCGACGTCCTGATCGATTTCGTCTAAATCGTAGAGTTTATAACCAACACCTAGAGAAAGGTTGTTAGTTAAATGAAAGAAAGCTGAAGCGTCATAACGAATACCATTTTCGTCATCAATGTCCAGATAATCAGCTTTCACCGATAGCTCAAAAAAGTCGGTGATCATTGAACGAATGCCAACGCCTGCTCCGTATCCTGATTCATCGAAAGACTCTGAACCAAGGTCGTCTACTGAGCCAACAAGTTCAAGCTTTTCATAAGTAACTGTAGCGAAAACGTCAGTTGACTCTGTGATACCGTGATTAAAGCCGATACCTGCGTTAAGTGAGTCTAAATCAACGTCACCGAAATCCGATTCGTCACCAACGGAGTCGAAATTGGCCAGCACAAAAATTGAGTCAGTTAGTGAAAGCGAGCCGGCTACGGCATAACCATCCATTGTAATATCATCGTCGATAGGTGTTTCAATATCGGTTTCTATGTAGGACGCCTGAATTTTATCCCAGTTAGGAGAGTCGGCAAAGGCGCTAGTTGAAGTTCCAATCAATGCAATTGCAATTAATGTTTTCTTCATAATTCTTCCTTAAGTTGAGAGTAACTATTCAAAAGTAACCAAGCGGTTATCTCTATTTAAAGCTAGCTACACCCGTGGCAGTCAGCAATGCCCTTTACGAAACCTTTAATCTAAGCGGTTAATTAAAGAGATGAGGGCGGCTTCCGCAACTTTTTTAATGTTATTGCGTTCTTCGTTGTCACTTACTTCATAGGTCACGGCGTGCGCGGCAAATTCATCAGCGATGAACTGCTTAAAAACACCACTTTCAGGATGAGCTCCAGGCTGATAATCAAGTTCTACTGAACCGACAAGTTCTTCAATTTCCTCAATCCAGTTGTAGACTCTTTGAGGGTTTCTCAAAGGCACGCCGCTGAGGGGTTCGTAGTCTTTAGGCATGGTGTAAAAGACATTTTTTCGGGTAGAATGGAAGTCAATTGCAAATTCAATTTCCCCGCCGTCTTTAACCAGCTTTTTAAGATAATTAGCCATGGCCTGAGTTTCCGGTAGGGTCAGATTTTTCCAGTCTCTGTTCATATCGATGCCTGCCGCGGTTAAGCGCCAGTTCCCATGGTAGACCCCATCTGGATTCATATTGGGCACCAATAGAATGTTGTACTTTTGTCGAAATTTAACGACGTAAGGCTCGTCGCTAAACAGCAACTCACCAAAATGTAGTAGTGCTAACGCGCCGGTAACTTCGGGAGGGTGTTGACGGCCAATTAAAATTATCCATTTATCGCTGGACTCAACTCTATGCTCCAGAGCCGCCAGGTTACGTCCTTCACTGGAGACTCCGAGAGAAATAACTTCGGTCTGTTGCGGCTCTTTAATAAGACTACTGAGCCACTCAATGTAATGAACGTTGTCAATAATCTCCTGTCCGGCAATATACTCTTTGGTTTGGCCTGAAAGGGTTAATTCAAACTGAAGCGTGCCGTCGCCTTCAGAAAATGGAATTGCGTGCCAAATATCATCGCCTTCGCTGCGTTTGGGTTTATATCGCGAAACCCCTTCACTGGCGACCAAAGTAATATCGATTGTTTGGCTTGTTTCAGCTTTATTTTTTACCGCAAAAGCATACCAGGGACTTGGGTTAATTTTCTCTCGTTCAGGCTCCAGAAAAAGCCTGTATTGATTATCACCTGTTTTCTCACAATGGTTCAGGCGTCCCACAGCAAAATTGATAGTGAACTCGATCTGCTCAAAAGAGCAGTCCTTCGGTTTTTTATCCGTCTCTTCAGGCTGCTGAAGTGCTAACTGGCTTAATAACGCAACATTAGCTAGTGTGAGCATTTATACTCCTAAAATGCCCACGACAAAGTGGCGTATGTATAACGTCCACGGTTTGAGTGAACATCGGAAAAGTAACCGAAGCTTTCATCTGCAATGGGCGGTTTTTTATCAGCCAGATTGCGGGCACCTATTCGCAGACTTAAGCCGTCGAGTGACTCCTGACTAAAGTAGTAGTCGAGATAGATATCGGTTGTGATCCAGCTATCAATTGGCATCATGTCTCCATCAGACGTTGTTACGCTAGTTTCGTAAAAGTCATCAACATAGTTGACTCGTATACCAGCGCCCCAGTTCCCGAGATCCCAGTCTAGACGAGCAAACGAACGCCATTTAGGGTTCCCGTCCATTTGCCGTAAATCACCTGCGCCAACCACCGGAATGTCAATAGGGACAGCGGGGTTACCATTTTCCTGAGCTTCCAGAACAATGGCACTTATAGGGTCCGGGGTTTGCATAAATTTACGCAAGTGAGCTGCGTTGATCGAAAAGTTGAATAAACCAAAGGCTTCACTGTTAACTTCATAATTAATACTGATATCGGTACCGGAAATTTCACGAACTTCAAGGTTGTCGTATTGATTATTTACGTAAACAACCTCCAGAGCATCGTTACGTATAACGGCAGGATTTGAGCTGCCTTGTGAGCGTAGCAGTGAATCATAAAGTAAGTGGGTTTGGCTGTTTAAAATTCCGACTACGTTTTCCTGCTCAATTGTCCAGCGGTCAACAGTAATAAGAAAGTTTTCAAAAGGGGTAATGGCAAAACCTACGTTATAAATTTCGTCGTCTTCTGGTGTGAGTTTGCTATTGCCGCCTCTAATCTCGGTTATGCTGTAACGATCATCAATAACAGGATCGGTTCTGGAATTGGTTCGGGAAACACTTTCCTCAACCACCTGAGGTAAGTTAGGTGCGCGGAAACCGCCGGAGTACGATGCTCTTAATTGCAGCCAGTCAACCGGTAACCAGCTCAGGGCGACTTTAGGCTTGGTTACGCTGCCGACGTCACTGAATCTTTCGTAACGAAGCGCCAGTTGCATATCAATGGTTTGGTGCAGCGGTACCAGGAGCTCAGTATAAGCGGAAAAAACATTGCGACTGCCTTCTGAGTCAGGTGTAAAGCTGCTTCCCAGAACATCGGAGTTGGTCATCAGTTCGCCAGTGACTTGATCGTAGAAAGGGGTAGAGCCATCTAGCAAATAATGTCGGTCATCGGCGTAGGCTTCGTAACGATACTCGACCCCCGCGGCAATACCAATGTCGCCTGCGTACCAGTTTGCCAATGCCGGGTTGGATAGTTTGAAATCCCATTGCGCCAGCTCACTAGTGCTATCCCGGGTTATGTCTTCAGTCAGTCCGGCTATAACAGCGGCTGAGTTATAAACGGATGTTCCGTTATTTACGTTCTCCGGATTACCGCCAATAAATGGGTTATAAGCTTCTTCAATATTGGTTGAGTTAATCGCCTGTTGCAGCGCACTTACGCGGATGCGGTTATAGCCTGTATCCAGCGTGTCAGCTCTGGAATAGAGTAGGGCGGATTCCCATTCCCACTGTTTTGAATAACCTTTTATGCCTCCCAGTAGACGGTAACTGGAGTCTTCAACTTCTATTCTTCTTGGGCCGACATCCATTGGCCGTATGTTGCGCAGCGTTACAGTTTCGCCAAATGGGTTGTAAGCTGCATTTTCGCTAATGGTGAAGCGCTGCGCAGTAAGGTTGGCATTTTGCTCGCGGCGACGCTTAGATAGCGCCTCGTAGTATAAGGCCTCGCCAAAAAGCTCTAAGTTAGGCGCAAGAGAATGTGTGTAATAAGCAAATAGGTTTACCCGGTCTATTGCCGAGGTCATGCTCTGATCCTGAGCTGAGTCGTAACGCATATCTCTGGGAATGGAACCTTCGGCAGCACAGACTCCATCAGACAAAGTCTGAAAGCAATCACCCATAGATTCCGGGCGAATATGGAAACGGCCAATATTTTCGCCATCGTATATTGCCCAGGGACTGGATAACGAACGGTTGTCTAATTGGGTATCACCAACAAAAGCCTCTGGTATTCTGTCGTTAAAACGACGGTCTTCGCTGGCTGAATATGAGCGCTCATTGGCGCCGATTTCATCACGGGTGTAATAAGCGAAAGACAGACTTAAATGGCTTTTATTGTCGTTAAAAAATACGCCGGTTGAACCGCTGGCAAGGTACTGTTGCATTGAAGTTCCTTCAGCGTTGCCGGCGCTCAGGTTTAACTGAGTTTGAGTGACTTCTTTTTTCAGAACATAGTTAACGACACCAGCTACGGCATCGGTTCCATAAAGTGCTGAGGCACCATCACGAAGTACTTCAAGTCGTCTTAAACCGGTTACCGGAAGGGTGTTCGAGTTTACCGTGGTAACAGGAACAAAGTTCTCGGTCTGGGTTCCCGGGTGCAAAACCAGACGACGACCGTTCAGCAGAGTTAAGGTATTACCTGTGCCTATGCCTCGCAAGTTAATGGAAGCGACATCGCCACGTGCATCATTAACACCACCAATAGATCGCTCGTTGTTAAAACTGATATCGCCCACTTGAGGAATAGAGCGAAGCAGTTCATCTCCAGTAACAGCGCCTGTATTAATGATGTCATCTGAATCGAGGATAGTCACCGGGAGTCGTCCGGCAGCCTGCGCCCCCCGAATATTACTGCCTACCACAGTAATTTTTTCCATTGCCTCTTCATCATCTTCACTGCGATCTTGCTGCATGGCAAGTGCCTGAAGGGGGAGAGTAAATGAACTTAAAGCGGCAAGAGTACAGAGTGATAAGTAGCTTTTTCTGTGTTTATTCATAATAAAACCTACACTGTTTTAACAATTAACTTAGTTGTAGGTATATACCCAGATCGTTATTTTTACCTCAATTTTTAAACATTCTTAACATATTTATGACTCAAATTTTTGGGTCAAGACAGACAATCCGATTATGGCAATCTATTTTTCGAGCCTATCTGAGCCCCCTAAAACACTGCGTTTGTTTTATATTACTGACGCACTTATTGTGTCTAACGAAAAGGGTAATTAATCATGTTTAAGAAAACAGTACCTTTACTTTCTGCTGTAGCGATTGCGATATCGTTTTCAGCCGGAACTGGTGTTGCAAGTGCTCAGGAACACTCATCTTATGAGGTGAATTCTCCAGAGCCTAAGTCGAACGATTTCTGGTGGCCAAATAAGCTCAATTTAGAGCCATTGCGTCAGCATAGTCCTGAATCAGACCCCTACGGCGACGATTTTGATTATGCTGAAGCCTTCAGTCAGCTTGACCTTGAGCAGGTTAAAAAAGACATTGAAGAGCTGATGACCTCGGATCAGGACTGGTGGCCAGCCGACTACGGTCATTATGGTCCATTCTTTATTCGTATGGCCTGGCACGGTGCCGGAACCTACCGGGTTCAGGATGGCCGCGGCGGTGCTGCTGGCGCTCAACAACGTTTTGAGCCACTAAATAGCTGGCCGGATAACGTCAGTCTGGATAAAGCGCGTCGATTGTTGTGGCCGGTCAAGCAAAAGTACGGCAGAGATATCTCATGGGCTGACTTGATGGTGCTAACCGGTAACGTTGCGCTTGAGTCTATGGGGTTCGAAACTTTTGGTTTTGCCGGCGGACGTGAAGATGCCTGGGAACCTGATATTGTTTATTGGGGTCCCGAAAAAGAATGGTTAAAGGGTGACGAGCGCTACTCTGGTGATCGTGAACTTGAAAACCCTCTGGCCGCTGTTCAGATGGGTCTGATTTACGTTAACCCTGAGGGACCTAACGGCAAGCCGGATCCTTTATTGGCCGCGAAAGACATTCGTGACACCTTTGGCCGCATGGCAATGAACGACGAAGAAACCGTTGCTCTGATTGCCGGTGGACATACCTTTGGTAAGGCACATGGTGCGCACAAGCCAGAAGAATGTTTAGGCGCTGAACCGGCTGCTGCAGGTGTTGAAGAGCAAGGTCTGGGCTGGAAAAATAAATGTGGTAAAGGTAACGCCGAAGATACCATTACCAGTGGTTTAGAGGGGGCGTGGTCAGTGAACCCGACAGCCTGGACAACTCAGTATCTGGATAACCTGTTTGGTTTTGAATGGGAACAGACTAAGAGTCCAGCCGGTGCTATTCAGTGGATCCCTGTTGACGGTCAGGCGTCTAATTTAGTTCCTGATGCTCACGTTGAAGGAAAGCGCCATGCTCCTATTATGTTTACGACGGATCTTTCGCTGAAAGAAGACCCTGAGTATCGCAAAATTGCTAAACGCTTCCATGAAGACCCTAAAGAGTTTGAACTGGCATTTGCAAAAGCCTGGTTCAAATTGACTCACCGCGATATGGGCCCTAAACAGCGTTATCTTGGTGATATGGCTCCGCAGGAAGATCTTCTGTGGCAGGATCCAATTCCTGAAGTCGATTTTGAATTGATTAACGGCAATGATGTTGAACAGCTCAAGGTTGCTATTCTGGACTCAGGCCTTAGCGTGCCTCAGTTAGTTCGTACGGCCTGGGCTTCGGCATCGAGCTTCCGCGGTACTGACATGCGTGGCGGTGCTAACGGCGCTCGTATTGCATTAGAGCCTCAGATGAATTGGGAAGCGAACAACCCGGCTGAGCTTAAGAAAGTGCTGGATACGCTGAAAGGCGTTCAGGAAGACTTTAATGATGAGCTGTCCGGCGACAAGTACGTGTCTTTAGCTGATGTTATCGTTTTAGGCGGGGCTGCCGCTGTCGAGAAAGCAGCAAAAGATGCCGGTTACGATGTGACGGTACCTTTTGAGCCGGGTCGTACTGATGCCTCTCAGGAAATGACGGACGTTAACTCGTTCTCGTTCCTTGAGCCTAAAGCTGACGCATTCCGCAACTACTATGCTGAAGGCAACCGTGTGTCACCAGCTCAGCATATGGTCGATAAAGCTGACCAGCTAACTTTAACGGTACCGGAAATGACGGTATTAGTGGGTGGCTTACGTTCGCTGGACGCTAATTATAACGATAGTGACCATGGTGTTTTTACAGACCAGCCGGGCACGTTGAATAATGACTTTTTCGTTAACCTGCTAAGCATGGATAACGAATGGAAAAAGTCATCGGACAACGAAGCGATATACGAAGGCTTTGATCGTAAAACTGGAGAACAGAAATATACTGCTACGACGGTTGATCTGATTTTCGGTTCAAACTCTGAATTGCGTGCTGTTGCAGAAGTGTATGCAATGAGTGATGCAGACGAGAAGTTTGTTAACGACTTTGTTCAGGCATGGACGAAAGTCATGCAGTTAGACCGCTTTGATCTGAAATAATAGTTAAGCGTGTGAGCGGTGGTATTCTCTTCAGAACGAAGAGAGTATCACCGCTTTTTACATTGTCATTTAAGAGAGCAGGCTGAGGCACCGCGAATTAAAGTACTTTCGCCCGAAACTTCTTACCTTTTATTTTATTATTATTGATAAGCCCTAAAGCGTGCTTAGCCAAACGGGAGTTTACCGCAACAAAACCAAAGGTACTTTCCAGCTTTATTTTTCCAATGTCGTCAGCACTTAAAACGTTATCCTTCGTTAGGGCGCCAACAATGTCACCCGGTCTCAACTTGTCCTTTTTCCCGCCACTGACTTGTATGGTCGACATATTGGCTTTCAACGGTCTATTGTTAGACAGCGCTGGCGCAGGCTTTACCTGAATGGGTTCGGCAAAAGTATCCTCAAGCAAACGCATTTTATAATCATCTTTTTCCGCAATTAAGGTTATTGCGACGCCTTCTTTGCCCGCGCGTCCAGTACGACCTATGCGGTGGGTATGAGTGTCTAAATCATGAGCCATATTAACGCTAATCACTAAATCAAGTTCGGCGATATCCAGCCCACGGGAAGCGACATCGGTTGCAATGAGTACGCGAGCACTGCCATTACTAAATTGTATAATCGCCTGATCGCGATCTTTTTGCTCAAGCTCACCATGCAGAGCCAATACGCTGAATTTATTGGCCCGAAGTGTGTTAAAAATGTCTTTTACTTCGTTCTTGGTGTTGCAGAAAACCAGACAGTTTTCGGGTTGATGATTGCCCAGTAAATTCATTACCAGCTGTGCGCTGTCTTCATTATTCATGGCATAAAAGAGCTGCTCAATTTGCGGCTTTGCCTGCTCTTGAATGGCCTCAATATTTCTAGCCTTAGTTGTCACCTGTTCTGCTAAGGCAGCGATATTTTTAGGGTAGGTGGCACTGAATAATAGTGTCTGTCGTGTTTTTGGAATGTGTTTAACGATGGCGTTCAGGCTGTCCTGAAATCCCATTTCTAACATTCGGTCGGCTTCATCAAGAACCAGAGTCGTCAACATGGACAAATCAACATTGCGCTGCTCAAGATGATCAAGTACCCGACCGGGTGTGCCAACTAAAACATGAGCGCCATGCTCAAGCGAGTTGGTCTGAATACGTGATGGCTCGCCACCGCACAGGGTCAGTATTTTTATATTAAGCATTGATTTAGCCAGCTTACGAACCTCGTCAGCAACCTGATGGGCGAGTTCACGAGTAGGGCACAATACCAACGCCTGTGGCGAAAAGCTTTTTGCCTCCAGCTTTGCCAGCAAAGTCAGCGCAAAAGCGGTGGTTTTTCCTGAACCAGTATCAGCGCGAACAACGGCGTCGGTGCTATTTAAAATAACGGGCAAGCTTAAGGACTGCACCGGTGTCATTTGTTGGTAACCAATTTCATCAAGCCGTGTCAGTAAAGCTGGCGGCAGGTTAAGTTGATTAAAGTGAAGGAGTTCAGGTGAAGTCTCAGAAGTGTTATCTGAGATATTTTCAGGCGTATTTATAGGCATTAAAGGGGCCACTTTCTGTGTCAGGTTTCTGTGGTTATTGTAACAGGGTTCTGGACAAATATACTGAGATAATCTGAGTAAAAGCTCACTGTTTGCTGGAATAAACGCCCAGGGCAGTGACCGTAGCCAGTATTATCAGCATTCCTAGTACCTGCGTGTAAGCCAGCACCTCACCTAGAATAATCACGCCGAATAGCGCGGCCGTAACGGGTTCTATTGTCGCCACTATGGACGCCAGCGCTGGCAACGTTTTTCTCAGGCCAATAATATAAAGAATAAAGGATGCGCCGCCACCCAGTACTCCGAGAATAGCAAAGAGCGGCCAGTCCACGGAGTTGACGACTCTTCCTGCTTCCTCTATATCGATTAATGTGCCCAGGACCAATGTCAGGGTAGAAAACGCGATTGCAAGAACGGCCTGAGGACTGCCTTGCCTGGCTGCGTATTTAAAACCAAAAATAAAAAGCGCCAGTGACATACCTGAAAGAAGTCCGGCTATGACGCCTATAGAAGTAATACCACCGCTGTCGACTTGATACACACGGGTGAGTAATACGACACCAGCCATGACTAACAGTATTGCGGCACATTTGCTTAACGTGGGGCGTTCAATTTTAATGGCGAAAGAAATTAGGTAAACAAATATGGGGGCGCAATACATGAGTGTCGCTGCAACGGCAACGCTGCTCTCAGAAATACTGAAGAAATAAAAAGCGAAATTTCCGGAGACCCCAAACCCGGCGATGATAGACCATAACCATAACTTACTGTTAGTGAGCCCATTATTACGTGGTCTTAAAACCAACCACATCAGCACAAATATAAGCCCGACAGCACCCCGGCAAAAAGATACTAAAACGGCATTCCAATCGTCGTTGATTAGAATGCCGGCTATTCCGCCGGACAGTCCCCAGAACAGCGCCGCTGACGCCACCAGTATGATGCCTGAATTCGCCATTGCTTCGGTCAACTTCTGTTGGAATGCTGAATGAACTAAAGTATTGAATTTAGAAGACAGGAAGGAGATTTTCAAATGGTGCTTAGCTACTAAACTGCCACTTTGACAGTCATTGCTCTGAAAGCGCGAGCAGTGACTGTCTATTGAAGAATAATGCTAATGATTAAAATGACAGTGCAAAACCGATACTGAAAGCTTCGTTTTTAATGCTTTGGTTCATGTGGTTTTCTGCTTCTAGCGCCGACACTTCAGCCGAAACCGTAAAAATTTCCCATAAGGTGTGATAAACGGCAGCGCTGACTTTTGTTTGTTGTTTGACTTGCTCTAAGCTGTCTACGCCAGCTAAGTCCACTTTTGACGTGCCATAATTCAGGCCAACTTTGGTTGCACCAAATTGATGGGTTAGCTGTGTAAACCAGCCTGAGCTGTCGCGTGGACTGCCGTTGATGTCAGCAGCATCAATTAATAAGCCATAATAGCCCAGGCCTGACGCATCAAAAGCTGAGAGTGATAACCGAGTGTCATCAAGCTGAATGGCGGCAGTGATATCGATTCCTTTTGCATTGTAATCATCAAGTGAGGTACTGACCTTTTGATTATAGAAGGTTGTTGAAACAAACCCGTAATCGTAGTTATAGCGAAGCCGTCCATGAAGTCCCGGGCGCTCAGAACCTGAATCGCCAACATAACCATTGCCACCAAAACTGACTGAATCTAATGGTTGAAAAATACCGATATCAGCGTGGAAGTTTTCTCCTAGTTCACGGCTGTATGTAATTTGAGAAAGTCGGTCGGCAAAAATATAACCATAACCTGCCGCACCCAGCGAGGTATTCAATGGACTGCGAATTGAGGCCGGCGCACCGACACCGCTCAATGCCATATCCTCTAAAACGACATCAATGCCAAATACTCCATAGCCGCGTCCGACTTTTAACGTTCCGACATCGTCATTTCCTACTGTAAAATACGCTCGGTAAGCCCGATTGTCTCCGTTGCCGTTAAAGGCACTGTTATCGGTAGATCCTGGCTCAATTGCTAAAAATGCTTTTATATCGAAATCATGTGTCTGAGTTGTTGCTGAGAATTGAAAGCTGGAGGGGCTGTATCCATTTGATACTGACGTAGCATCTTCACCAATACAGAGCAGCGCGTTTCCTGCGACGGTGTTATTAGAGTCGTCACAGCTTGCGTATACCGCGTGTGCATTGATGTAGCCGTTAAAATTGAAATCCCAGTCCGGAGTTGTCTGCGCTGCTGAGCTTCCACTGATTAACATTCCTGCAATACCTAGCGACCGGTAAATAGTGTATTTGTTATTCATTTTTATAATCCCTGGTTTTTTATTATGTGACTAATGTCAGCGGTTTGAGTAGCAATGCTTGTGCCAAACGGTGGGCTTTGAGTAACTCTATGTTTTTTATGATTTTTAATGTATTTATATTTAACTATTTGATGAAATAGCTCATCAAGTCTGGCTATATTGATGATTTAATTCATCAATATATTTTAATTTCAGCAGGTGAAGTTACGTAAAGTAATTTAAAAACAAAGGGTTATATAATTTTGTTGTGAGTGGTACGGGTTTTGCTACAGTTTATTGACATAACTTGAAGGTATGGATGAAGGAAATCTATGACAGCCAATAGCGTACAGGTTTTTAAAACGGCGGGACGATTGCTTACCGGCGAAGGAGCAAGTAACCAGCTATTTTCCGAGATGTGCAGGCTTAACTTGAGGCATCCCTTAATTGTAACGGATAAAGGCGTACTTGATGCCGGGCTAATTCAACCTATTGTTGCTGAACTTAAAAGTCAGGGCATTACGGGTATTGTTATTTACTCTGAGATATCAGCGGAGCCAGAAACCCATGTCGTTGAGTCGTGCCGTGACGTTTTCATTAATGAAAGCTGTGATGGGATTATTGGAATTGGTGGCGGCAGTGCAATGGATACCGCAAAAGCCGTTGCGGTATATCAAAGTGAGAAGAGAGCTTTGAACGAACTGTTTGGCGAGAACAATTGTGCGCGGCGAACCGTACCTTTAATTTGTTTACCGACCACCGCAGGAACAGGCTCCGAAGTCACTAATATATCCATCCTGTCAGACGTAGAGGCACAACTGAAAAAGGGGATTGTCAGCGATGAACTGCTGCCGGATGTGGCGATTGTTGCACCGGAATTGACGCAGAGTTGCCCGCCATCTGTAACGGCAGCAAGTGGCATTGATGCATTGGTGCACGCCGTAGAAAGTTATATTTCTAATTTTGCTTCAGATATCACCCGGGCGTTATCAGTAGGCGCCATAAAAATGATTGTCAACGCCTTGCCCGATGCTTATCGACGTCCTGATGATCTCGACGCAAGAGAGCGTATGGCTACCGGTAGCTTAATGGCTGGGTTGGCATTCGGAAATGCAGGAGTTGGTGCAGTACATGCCTTGGCTTATCCCCTGGGCGGGCGTTATCACTTGTCGCATGGGGTTAGTAATGCACTGATGTTCACTCACGTCATGCGCTGGAATCTATCATCCTGCCCAAATGATTTTCTCAATATCGCGCTGGCGATGGGGGCCGAGGCAACGATTAGCGAAGCCGACGCAGGAGACTTCGTTATTGAGAAACTTGAATCCCTCTGCCGGGCTGTCGAAATTCCCGGCGGATTAAGAGAGTTTGGTATTGAACGCAGTGATCTGCGTTCGCTGGCCGAAGCGGCGAGTGGTGTGACTCGTTTATTGAGAAATAATCCTCGTGAACTTAGCGTCGATGATATCGAAGCAATTTATCAGGCCGCTTACTAAAAGGACTCATTATGTCGTTATGGAAACAACGAAAAGACGGGGCTGAAGCACCTTTCTGGCCTATGGGACCATTCAAGGTCAGATTGCCATTTCTGCACTATCGCTTTGAGTGGCCAGACTATCTGCAGGGATTATTAATGTGCGCCGTCGATTTGGCGGCAATATCATTAATGACCGAATTACTGGGAATGCCATTTGAAGCGGCATTAGCGGTTGTTCTGATTAACGGCGCGTTTTATCTGCTGCACCATTTATTGGGCGACCCTGTTGTTCCAGGATGGATAACGCCCGCTATTCCTTTATTGATGATGTACGTATCGACCTTTCCGGAGGGGGAAGCGAGAGTGCATGCTTTGATAGCGTTTCAGATGATGCTGGGACTTTTTGCTATTGGGCTGGGAGCATCTGGTGTTGCAAAACGGGTAGTACAGCTTATTCCCAGTGCTATAAAAGCTGGGATCATCATGGGCTCCGGATTAGCTGCGGTAGCGGTAGTATTTGAGGAGGGAGGCCGTTTCGAATCCTATCCGTTTACTATCTCAATTGCGGTTGGCATTGCTTTTTATCTTATTTTTTCACGTCATTTCGCGACGGTTCAGAATAAACACTGGGTTCTTCGTGTACTGGGTAAGCTCGGCATTTTTCCCATTATCGCGTTGGCTATTGTGATTGCACCACTGGCTTCAGAAGCTCCATGGCCAGATATCGAATGGGGCATAACATCACCTGACTTCGCAACCTTATTCGCGCATTACACCGTTTTTGGTGTCGGGCTACCGCCTCTTAGTATGTTTTTAACTGCCATGCCAACGGTGCTGGCAGCTTATATTGTGCTGTTCGGCGATGTGTTACAGAGCAAAGCTATTCTGGCGGAAGCAGATGAGATGCGTCAGGACGAAAAAATTGATTACAACGCCGACCGCGCGCATCTCATTTTTGGTGCCCGCAACTTTGGTATGAGTATTATTGGCCCTGATGTTGCGATGTGCGGACCGTTATGGGCGGCAATGCATGTGGTAATTGTTGAGCGCTTTAAAAAAGGGCGGAAAGCTATGGACTCCATTTTTGGAGGCGCGGGTTCTTTTCGCTGGGGAACCAATACCGGCCTTTTACTTCTGCCGGTGGTTAGCTTAGTTCAACCGATTCTGGGAATTGCTTTAGCTCTGACTTTGCTTATACAAGGCTACGTCAGCGTTCGTATTGGCATTCAGGAAGCAAAAACGGAACGCGACTTGGGCATAGCTGGAATTATCGGGGCAATTCTTGTAGTTAAAGGAGCAACTTGGGCTTTCGCTGCAGGGCTGCTGTTATGTTTTTTGCTATATGGCTGGCGTTTGCGCGCACCTAAAAAGGAGCAGAGCGATGTTCGGTAGCGATAGGTTACAGCGTGTATTAGATGCGATGAGCGACGGTGTTTATATCACCGATGGTAACGGCATTACGATAACGGTTAATACGGCTTATGAGCGTATTACCGGTATTCCGAAGGAAAAGCTTCGGGGGTTACATATGTCCGAAGTTGTAAAACGTGGCTATATTTCGCGCTCGGTATCATTGGAGGTTTTGAAAGAAAGAAGACCTGTCACTTTGACGCAGGACGTAAGTAAAGAGCACCAAATTTTAGTTTCTGGTACACCAATGTTCGACTCCGACGGGCGTATTGAGTACATCGTTACCACGGTTCGGGATGTCACTGAGCTGCTAAAAGCTAAAAGAGCGCAGGAAAAACTGGAACAGTTACTGAGCTTACGAGAGCAATATGGGGCTTCTGTTTCAACCGATGGCCATAAAGAGCCTTTTGTCATTAGTCGGCAAATGAGAGCTTGCTATGATCTCGCAAAACGAGTCGCGAGCTCCTCTGCAAAAGTGTTGCTACAGGGAGAAACAGGTACCGGGAAAACACTGCTTGCACGGACTATTCATAGTTACAGCAATGTCGCTAACGGGCCTTTTATTGAATTAAATTGTGCCGCGATGCCAGAGTCTCTGCTTGAGTCTGAGTTATTTGGTTATGCTTCCGGGGCGTTCACCGGAGCCTCGGAGAAAGGCAAGACAGGGTTACTTGAGGCGGCTAATAATGGCACTTTGTTTCTTGATGAAATTGGTGATTTGCCACTAACTCTTCAAGCCAAGTTACTTAAAGTTATTGATGAAAAACGGTTTTTGCCGGTCGGTGCTACTTCGTTTAAACAGACTAACTTTCGGTTAATTTCTGCAACACATCATGACTTAAAGAAACTGGTTGCCGAAAGTCATTTTCGCGAAGACTTGTTATACCGATTAAGTGTGGTACCGATTGAACTGCCTCCCCTGCGAGAAAGGATTGAAGAAATTCCTGTACTGCTTGAACATTATCTCAACCATTTCAATGAAAACTATGAGCTGGACTGTCGTTGGCATGCGGATGTGATTGCTCGTCTTAAACAATATGAATGGCCGGGCAATATTCGCGAGCTGATTAACCTGACAGAACGATTAATGGTGACTTCTGAACAGTCGCTGATCACAACGGCTCAGTTACCTATAGAAATAGCAACTGACAGGCCGTTAGGGCGTGAAGGTTGCTCGCTAAAAGAACAGGTAGAGATGCTTGAGAAGAGAGTAATTGAAGAGGCGTTATTGATACACGGTACCACGCGGGCGGCAGCCAGTGCTCTGGGAGTTGATCAGTCTACCTTAGTTAAAAAACAAAAACGCTGGCGCATAGAGCAAAAAAGGGACTTACCGAACGATGAATAATGAACAAGTTTTACAGCCCGATAACGTGGAGTTAATAAAAAACAGCCGGGTTGGTACGTCAACAAAAAGCTCAATAGCTGTTGATGATCCTGCAACTGGACATGTGATAGGTCACGTACCCGATTTAACACCGAGGCAAATTTTCCGTGCTATAGAGTCTGCGGAAACCGCTTTTTACAAGTGGAGAGACGTTCCTCTCAGAGAGCGATGCGAGAAGCTGTTCCGCTGGTATCAACTCATGCTTGAAAAGGAAGAGGAGCTTGCTGGCATTTTGACCAGTGAGCAGGGTAAACCATTATCTGAGTCGCGAGGCGAGATACGTTACGCAGCAAGTTACATTCAATGGTATGCGCAGCCAGGCCTGCAAGACCAGGGGAGCGTTCTGCCGTACTCGTCAATCGATGAATCGATGATGGTTATTACCGAGCCGGTAGGTGTTTGTGCTGCGATAACTCCCTGGAATTTTCCTGCGGCGATGATCACGCGAAAAGTTGCGCCGGCACTGGCGGCTGGTTGCACAATGTTGGTTAAACCTGCTCTTGAAACCCCACTGACAGCAATTGCAATTGCTGAGTTAGCGATACAGGCGGGGATTCCCGAAGGTGTTTTAAGCATTGTAACCGGCGACGGGGAGGCTATTGGCAAAATATTCAGTGAAAGTGCCGTGGTCAGAAAGTTAAGTTTTACCGGCTCAACTCGAGTCGGGCGTTTACTCATGGCTTCATCAGCTTCAACGATTAAGCGACTCTCACTTGAACTCGGCGGAAATGCGCCTTTTATTGTTTGTGAAACCGCAGATGTCGAGCGTGCAGTGCAAGGAGCTATCCAATCAAAATTTCGTAATGCGGGGCAAACCTGCGTATGTGCTAATGCCTTTTACGTTCATGCCAAAGTTTACGATGAGTTTACTGCGAAATTTATCGCCCGGGTAAATCAACTCATGTTGGGTAACGGCAAAAATGAGTCCGTCGATATTGGTCCATTGATTAACGAAAATGCACTCGAAAAAGTAGAGCAGATAGTCGCAGATGCAGTAAAAAAAGGCGCCGTAATCGCCTGTGGCGGAGAGCGGTGGGTAAACTCAGAGCGCTGGTATTACCCGACCGTGTTACTCAACGCTGATAGCTCTATGCGTTGTGTGAATGAAGAAATCTTCGGGCCCGTTGCACCTATTGTTCAATACGACAATGAGACAGCTTTATTAGAAGAACTCAGACAGCAACAAACCGGATTAGCTGCCTACTTTTACAGCCAGAATTTAGGGCAAATAAAACGTCTTTCGAGAGCTCTTGAAGTTGGAATGATTGGTGTTAATAGCGGCGTTATATCTGACGCGGCAGTGCCTTTTGGCGGTGTTAAATCGTCGGGAATTGGCCGCGAGGGCGGGCGCCATGGAATTGAAGAATATTTAGAAACTAAGTACATCAAACTTAGTTATTAATATAAGCGTTAGAACAACAAAAAAAGGAAGAACAATGAAAACAATAAAATCAGTACTATCAATGGCTTTAGCTACAGCACTTATGAGTGCATCCGGAGTTTCGTTGGCTCAGACCAGCGATATTGAAAACCTTCAAAAAGATATGCCCAAAAACTGGGGGAAATGGGGCGATGACGATCAACTTGGCGCTCTTAACTATCTTGATGAAAAACAGGCTTTGCGTGGTATAAAAGCCGTTCGTTCAGGTGAAACTTTTACGCTGCAACTGCCGATTACTCATGGCGTCGGGCCTGTGTTCCCGGGGCGTGTTCCGGCCATGCATTTCATGACGCAGGACGAGAGTATGTACAGTGTAAACAAGCTGGATGAGCTGGCCGGTGGTGTTAAGTACTCAGACGATGCAGTTTTTATGTACTTACAGGGCACGACGCACATGGATGCACTAGGTCACGCCTGGTATGGCGATAAAGTATACGGCGGGGTATCGGCCGATAGCACAGTGCATGGACATGATCATGTTGATGTCGGTGTGTTAGCTGAACACGGTATTGTTGGCCGCGGCGTACTACTGGATGTCGGGCATTTGAAAGGTGGTGACGTAGGACGGCTGGCACCGGGCTCATGCATTACGTTACAAGACTTGAAAGATACGGCAGAAGCACAGGATGTAACCCTTGAAAAACGCGATATTTTGTTAATAAGAACAGGATCTGTTGGACGTTTTTATCAAGAGGAACCAGATGCTGAGTGGAGCGCAACAACGGAGCCCGGCCTGTGTTATAGCAAAGACCTGATCAAATGGATTGATAACATGGAGATACCCGTGATTGCGGCTGATAACCTGGCAGTTGAGCTCGTACCGCAAGAGATTGAAGGTAAAGATTATGTGATCCCGCTACATGGTGCGCTTATTCGGGACTTAGGTGTGGTATTGAGTGAGCTTTACTGGTTGGACGATTTGGCGGCAGATAGCCGTGAAGACGGTCAATATACCTTTATGTTTACTGCTGCGCCTTTAAAGATGGAGCGAGGCTCGGGTTCTCCAATTAATCCTATCGTTATTAAGTAGGCTTTCGCCCGGAAGCATGCAGGCGTTGTGTCTGTATGCTTCTCTAGTTTTTGTCGTAGTAACCTGTCGTTAATCATATGATAATCAACTAAAAAACAACAAAAAATATAAGTTTATTTCGTTATTATTACATACATTGCTTCGCTGAATGAAGCAGTGCTGCCTTGCAGCTTGGAAGTAGTATGTGCGGGACACGCACGACATAACGGAGTATTAAAGAATGAAAAAAGCAGTATTAGCTACACTTATCGGCGCCGCGTTATTCAGTGGTGCAACTTTAGCCGCTGATCAAGGTTCTGACTTTGATCGCGTAGAAGCGCGTTTTATCGACTTCGGTGATGATGTCGATGGTTTTGGCCTTGATGGTCGTGTAATGCTGAGTGAATCTATTTATTTCACTGCAGATTACTCTCAGCTTAGCGAAGGCGATGCGGATTTTGATCAAATCTTTGCTGGTGTTGGTTACAAACACGACTTCAGCGAAAAATTCACTGGTTTTGCTGATGTGAACCTTTATTACGCAGATGTTGATACTCAGGTAGGCAGCGACGATGATACTGGTTATGCAGTGCAGGTTGGTGGTGTTTATCGTTTAAACCCAGCATTTGAGTTCTCAGGTCTGGTACGTCACGTCGATAACGATGTTTTCGTAGACTCTGAGCAAGAATATGAATTGTCTGCTCGTTGGTACATCAATAACCAATTCAGCTTAAGTGCAACTTATGTTGATGGTTTTGATAGTGACTGGTTCGATGGCTACTCTATTGGCGCTGCTTGGCACTTCTAAGCAAGCCTGTTAAGCCTGCCGCCTGTCGTTTTAGATGGGCGGCAATTTACCCTAAAGACTTCCATTACCTTCTTAAAGACCGCGCTAGTAAACTTCAATACGAACAATGCTTCATTTCAATTAAGAAACCTACAGACAGACCTCGTTAAGGCTTTAACCGTTGTGTTTCCATTAAAGTCAAAGTAAATGAATAAAGCTTGAGGGATACTTCAATTAACCGAGTAAAGGTATTTTTCTATGGGGTAAACCGGGCACTTAGAATGGTGCGTCCGAGTAGACTCGAACTACCGACCTCTGCCATGTCAAGGCAGTTAAGGGTAGGATGTCTTGCTAGATATTAATTTGCATTAACCTACACCCCTTATCAAATGTGGATCCTAGCTAACACTTAAAAACAATCAGTTTAGGTACATAGAGGCCAAATACAACGGTCAAAATAGTTTATGGTCACCTATTTTATGTACTAAATTGGTCATTTTTAAGAGGCAAGAATAGTACCTAATGTGAATTTTTATGCAATTTTAACGAACTGGTGAACGGCAACTTAAGCTGGTGGTAACTTCAGAATATCTCGCGGCGCGCCTGCTGATTTCCACTAACCTGGCTTACATAATGTGACTAACTGTACTGATTTAAAGTATGTCCGAGATGACCAAAATCAGTATGGCGGTTTATTGCAGTTGGGGACAGAGTTTGAAAGCTAAACGAAATAACGCCATCAATCTAAGCGACGACTTCTTTGTCATTCACTTCAGTTCTGGTTGTTATCAGATTTACGCTCATACCAGAACAAATAGTATGCTATTGATAGGATTGGAGCTAACGCTGTTGCGATAGTTGCCATAGTTTCTGAGATCTAAAACCTCTTGTTTTTCATTGATTAATTTTTGGTTTTCTCTCGACCAAAGAACCGTTAAGCCAGCACTTATCTTCATCGCTTAAAACAAAGTCATCCTTAGAACTTTTGGCTAGTAGTTGATCGAGGCTGTACTCTCTAGACGTTTCTTTGTGACTTTGCTTCTGCGGTAGCTTCTTTTTACAGTGCATCTGTCTAGCCTCATGTTGTTGAATAAATTAGTTCTGACCCAGTTGCAAGACTGGTAAACTCGTTATTCATAATAAATAGAGGGATGTGCTCCTAATATTGAGCTCAAAATTTTTTCGCATGAATAGCTCAATTGGCTTGTCATCTCCCGCGAAGTGAATACTGGTAGGTACTCTAGGGAAAAATTATTCGAGATATTCAGTACCTAGTTTCCAAGTAGCTTCATTGGTAATTACGGTACCTATCCGATAACTTAGCAAAAAACACCGGTGTTCTGCTAGTTTTAGAGCGCTATACTTACTGATTTGTGCATTAGACAAAGTAGGGGGCACAATGACAACCGGACAAATAGTGCTTTTGCTTGTATTGATCTTCGGGCTTATTTTATTTTTTACTATCGGTGTATGGGGTATCAACCGATTGAAGTCTGCGGAAGACAGTCAGGATGAGCGGTGTTTTTCAACCGAGTTGT